>JBCDGG010000045.1:0-32804 GCA_038757905.1 Pseudomonadota bacterium
AGCTGATCGGCACCGGGCCCCGGTCGCCACGGCGCGGGGCACCCTACACCTACGTGACCACGGAGCAGTTCCTCGTCGCCTTCGATCTGGAGTCACTCCAGGACCTGCCCGACCGCGAGCAGCTCGAAGATGCGGGCGTGATCGCTGCCGACCCCGAGGCAAGCGATGAAATGGACCGTGCGCCCGCAGAGTGAACGACCGGCTCGGAACCCCTTTCGTGCGACGAGAGCATCCTATGAGTACGTTTGCGTCACCATATGGAGAAATGCCATGTGGGAGACCATCCAGCCCCCTTTGATTGGGCCAGCTTTGGACGGGTTCTCTGGATTGTCTCAGGCATGGGTGGCGGCATTGTCAGAGCCTCATATGGGCGGATCCGATTGTATTGACGCAGCCATGCGTTGAGGACGGTCCGTGCCTGCCGGGTCGCAGCGAACCACTCCGTGTTCGGGACTTCTTGTGGGAGCGTCCCGTTGAAGCGTCCAGCCTTCATTGCTCGACCTCGTCGCGCAGGGCCTCGTTCATGCGCTGATAGCCTTCGGTCAGTATGGGCACAGGCAGGTCGGCAAATCCGATGAAGAGCCCGCTGAACACTTCGGTGTGGGAAAGATGGGTGCCACCGTCTTCGCGATGGCGCAGGTCGAACCGGTGTTCACCCCGGAAGACGCCGGGAACGCCGCCACCCCAGACCAGAGCGCGGCACGGGTCTGCCTCGAGCAGGGTGACATGGGGAACGTCAACCACGACGCCATCCGGCCGAGCCACGCGCACGTCCAATGGCTCCCCCACGACGCCTGAACCGGCGACACGAACGTGGTATGGGTTCCACTCAGGATAGCGTTCAAAATCCGCGAGCGTCTCGTAGACTGCGCAGGGCGGCGCGTCGATTTCGATATGCGTGTCGATTGTCTTTCGGGTCGTGCAGCCGGCGAGGGCCGTTGCGGCCAGGAGCGGCAGGAGCAGGGCGGAGCGTTTCACCGGATGTCCCTCGATTTCGGATGGTTGACGGCATGATCGTTGGAACGGCTCTTTGCAGATCGGCTCAGCCAGTGCGGACGTGGGCGGGTGTCAGCGGCAAAGCCGTGCAAGAGCCGATCGGCAGGCTGATGGCGCATCGCACTCAATTCCGAGGAGGACGCGCTGTCGGCCTGTGGGCGAAGCACCAGGGCGATCACAATCAAAACGGTCAAGAGAACCGGTCGCGCCGGGGAGCGACGAAGAGTGGTCATGATGGCACGAGCCCCTCGGCTTCCAGCACGGCAATGGCCGCCCAAGACGGAGAGGGCCGGTCGAAGTAGGCGATGACCGCGCCCGACGCATTGCGATGCCTGAGACGGGTTCCATCGAAATGGAACAGGGCCGCGCCCGAAGGACCGAAGGCGCGCCATGTCTGGCCGTCTCGGTAGAGGAGACGGGCGCCCGACGCGGTGGCGGCGCGCAGGAGCTTCCCGTCGAAGTGGTAGAGCGCAGCGCCGGTCAGGTTGCGATGGCGCAGAAACGTTCCGTCGAACGCAAAGAGCTTGGCCCCGCAGGCGCTCGTGTCTCGCAAGACCCCACCGTCCAGAGCACCGTCCAGAGCGTAGAGCGGCGCGCCGGTTTCGTTCTGCGCGCGAATGGCGGTTGCGGGAGTGGCGCGACACCCGTCGAGCGGGCGAAGAGCAGGACCTGTCGGCACACAGGCCGACGCAAGAGTTGCGAAAACAGACATAGTGAACATGCGTCGGCGCACCGGCATCTCCAATCGGGAGGGTGTTGAGGATTTTCGCCTTTGACCGGCTATTGCTGCAGCGACCGATGGCGGTTCCTCAGAAACACGCCGCCAAGTGCCGCAAGGCAGGCGATATGAAAGACGACGAGGCCGTACAGGTACGTCACATCGGGCGGGGCGACGACGAAATCGGCGGGCACGTCGAGAATCCATGCGCGGAAGACGGTGTAGAGGAGAATCTGGCTGGTCGCGGCAAAGACAAGCGCCGGCACGGCCCAGGCACGCCCGGCGAGAAGCCCCGCCACCACGGCGACATCGAGCACAAGGTAAAAGCCATCGAGGGCTTGCCATTTCAGCGGGGCAAGCGCCCAGTTAAACCCTGTCCATCCCATTATGTTGGCAATGTGGACCGCCGCGCCGTAGCCGTAAAAAGCCGCGAGGCTGGTCCTCAGTGTTGGCGGCAAAGCGAACTGGTCAGCCATTGCCTAGCCCTCCGGGTTCGCAGCTTGCACGGCGTTGAACGCATCACATGAGATGTCCGACACACGCGCGCCGAAGATGTCGGAGACAAGGGTGCGGCCCGGATTGATGACGAACCCCGTCCCCTCCGCCAGCCCGGACAGAAGCACGATACTCGCCCTGCGATCCGTTGGATCGGCGGACACGGTCGCTTCGTCGCTGACGATATCGATGCCCCGCGAGAGCGCTTGGACCAACCCGGGATCGCGTATTTCCAGGACAATCGGTTCCCGGTCGCGCAAGTTGGTTTGCCGCCCGTCAAAGCCTCCGGCAACCAGGCGCACTGGGATGCTGTGGCACGCGCTTCCGATTTGGATGAGGGCCGTTCCACGCCCACCGATCCCGCGCAATTGCAGCAGGTTCGCCGATCTTGGCGTGGGAATTGTGATCATGGCACGCACCGTTTGGGTGCCATTGTCCGCGTGCGCGGCAAAAGCCGGTGTCACGCTGAGTGCGATGCCCAACGTCGCAACCAACCCGTTGTGACGGAGCGTTGTGAAGTCGTAGGTCATAAATCTGTCGTCCTTGTCTGCGGATACGGCCCCGGACCGCCGGGGCTGGTGCCTCGGAAGAAAGACGACGCCAGCGCATGCTGCGCCCGGATTCACGATGCCGAACGTTCGGAAACCCGATTTCGAACTGCGGAGACCTGGTGCAGCTCAGGGCCCAGCCTGCCGTGCGGCCCGAAAGGCCATGGCGGTCATCAGAATGCCGGCAGATGCGAGCCCGGCGCAGAACCCGGCCCACACGCCCAAGGCCCCGAACGCTGCTGGTCCTGCGAGGGCCATGCCCCCACCCAGACCGACCACCCAATAGCAAGTTGTGCTGAAGACCATGGGGCGCACCGTCTGGCGAAGGCCCCGCAGCGCATGGATGTAGACGATCTGAAGCGTGTCGAAGACGAAGAAAGGGGCGGTCCAGTGGAGGAGTGTCACCATTTGAACTTGTGCGGTCTCCGCTGTTTGGGCGCTTGAAAACAGGGCAACGGTCGCTTCGCTGAAGACGCTGACGGTGAGAGCGAGGATGACCGCGCTGGCGCATGCAGTTCCACCGCCCAATCGCAGCAATCGACGGATCGCGGCGCGGCCCTCTTTGCGACAGGCCGCAACACGCGCGGCCAAAACCTCCCCCAATGCGGCGCTGGCTGCGTAGTTGACCTCCATCACCGCAAAGACCACGGCGCCAGCGGCGAGCCACAGCGTCGAGTGAAGGCCCAAGAGATAGAGAACCGCGATGAACAGGACGCTTTCGAGGGCCTGTTGTGCGCCCGCCGCCCAGCCAAGCCGCAGCATTTCAGCCACGAGACAGCAGATGCGCGGGCCATAGAGCCGTGTGACCCTGAGAGCGCCCGATCGCAGCACGATCACTGAAAGGACCGCCGCGGCGGCGGTGTTGGCCATCAAGGTGGCCCAGGCGGCACCCGCCACGCCCAACCCTTGCCAGGCGCCAACCCCATGGACCAGTGCGATGCTGGCCACGAGGTTTCCCAGAACGATGCCAATCGACAGCCACGTGATGAGCGCGGTTGTTCGAAGGACATTCAGGACGTTCTTCAGAACCGCGATGAGCAGCGCGGGCGCGATGGCCCACGCAAGGATGCGCGTATAGCTTTCGAATGCTCCGACAAGCCCGGTGTCATATCCGCTCCTTGAAAGGACGGAGGGAGACATCTGCGCCGCCAGGACGGCCGCGGCGACAAAGAACACGGCCACAATCGCTGAGGTGACAACAACAGCCCCGCACCGCAGGGGCGTTGGTCGCTCCGCCATCTGAACGGTGCCAATGGAGAGCACCGCGAAACCGACGACCATCACTGACAGGATGATCGTTTTTCCCAAACCGACCGCCGCCAGTTCGACGGTGCCGAGCGCGCCGACCACGGCAAGGTCGGTTAGGCCGACGAGTATTTCGGTGAAGTAGAATGCCCCAATTGGTAGGGCAGTCTTGATGAGCGCACTTGCGGTGTCGGGGGATTGCGCTTGAGAGGTCTTTGACATGGGGCGCCCGTGCTGTTGCACGGTCACCCAGGGAGCTGATGACCAAGGTCCGCCAGGCGTGCATGGCGGGGCAGCTTACCGAGGCGCTAGATAATCCTAAGCCAAGGCGAGATCAACACCGGCAGGATGCCCGTGGCGATCAGGCGTGACGCCGCGATCGCCCGTCGTAAGGTTTGCCCTCGCCGCGCGGGGGCCGGAGTTCTTGACCCCATCGGCAACCTTCACACTCTATCGCGGCTGCCTCTGGCGTCGGTTCTGAAATCGAAGGTTGGGGGAGTTTCCCCGGCCACAGACGTTCGAAAGCACGATTCAGAACGTCCCAACGGCCCGATGTGTCGTCAATCGGGTCAAGACCGCTTAGTCTTTCGGGCAACGCTAAGAAGATCGACCGGGTGGTCATGCGGGATGCAGATGGGGCCGTCCCACATACTCCGGCTGCCGAAAGGACGACCTCCATGACCTCCATTCCAGTGGCCTGGCTCATTTCGATCTTTGCGCTGTTGCTGGCTGCCATCGTGGCGCGCCAGGTCCGGTTGCCTTTGCTCCCGCGCGTGTTCTTTGGTGTCGGGTTGATCTCGATCGTCGTCGTCGCCGGTTTTGTCGGGATCCGGTTTCAGTTCAGCGACCCGTCCTTCATCGTCTTGCAACCCTATGTCGCCGCAACCACAGCTCCCGCGCTTTGGCTGGGTTTCCACACGGTGACCATGCAGGACGGCGTTCCGGATAAGGGCACGGTGCTGGTCCTTGCGGGCACAGTGTTGGCGGCCTGGCTCATCACCGCCGTGCCCGTTCCTTGGTCGGCTTCCGCAGCCGTCATCCTCGTCAACCTTGTCTACGTGGTGCGATTGTTCGGTTTGCTGCGGCTGCCCGCTGAGAGGTTTGTCCATATCGCACCTCAAGTGTACCCGACCTTGCGCCTTTCCCTTCTCGGATGTCTGGCGTTCTTGCTTTTGGTGCTTGTCATTGACGCCAGCGTTCTTGTCACTGGCCTCGCCGCGGGGGACGCACGTGCCATGGCACTCCTGTCCGATGTTGCCGTGGTTGTCGTTCCGGTGATTTCGCTGGTTGTCGTCGCAGGTCTGGCGGTCGCGCTCGGTGCGGGCCGAGATCTCGACGCTACGGGCCAAGGGGACGTGCGGCCACTGGACGAGGATCAGGCGGTCTTTGACCAACTCGACGCCCTGATGGCCGATACCACGCTCTTTCGCGATCCTGAACTCACGGTGGCCCGCCTCGGTCGTCGCCTGGGCGCGCCCGCGCGATCCGTGTCCGCGGCGGTGAACCGTGTGACCGGCGAGAATGTATCGCGCTACATCAACCGTTTGAGGGTGCAACACGCGATCCAACTTCTGGAGCGCACCAACCTTCCGGTGACCGATGTCATGCTCGAGTCCGGTTTCCTGAGCAAATCGAGTTTCAATACGGAGTTTCGAAGGATCACTGGAAGGACGCCATCCGATCATCGAAAATCTCATCGGTCTGGCGCGGTGAGAGCGGACAAGGCTGCAGCAGGCCGTTCAGTCTTGGAAAATCGGATGAGCCGAGCGGAACATGTGGCGTCAGTTCCGCTGCCAAAGCCTCGGGCGCAAAGGAAGTACGGAGCTTGATCCCAAAGACCCGAGGGAGGGGAGGCAAGGCCTCGTCAGAAGGTCGAGAAACATCGCGGAGTGTCCGCCGCGTCAGGTTGGCAACCCGCTGAAAATACAACTGAACATGCGCTAGCTCCACGTATCCGCAGGAGTACCTTCGCTCCGCTGGAGAGGTGTCGGTCTCGGCCAGGAATTGCGTTGCTTCCCGCATCCGTACCCGTCGCAACACGCTCGAAAAAGCTGCGGCCCGACCGCCCGAGGTGACGTTGCAAGGACCGCTCCGAAAACGCCAGTTCCTTGGCAGTGGCGTTCAACCGCCAACTGCACCCAATATCGCCTGCCAACAGGTTTGCTGGCGTGTCATTGATGTTCCCCGTCGCTGATCCATGGTCGTGATCAGGTGCTTGGTCTGCAGACCAGAAAAGGGCGAACTCTGCGCAAGCGCTGCGGAGCTCCAGTTCTTGAAAGCTGTCTGCGCAGACGTCTGCCGCTCGACCCTTCTGCACCGTGTCTTTCGAGCAAACCAAAGAGGAGGCCCGCGATCGGCAGGTTTTCAGCCAAACTGGCGGGCTCGGCGGTGCTCGTGCTGTCCAGCCCCTTTGCGTAAGGCGCGGAGCCTCCGTCCTGGGCGGCGGCCGACGCTCTCCGTGAGATCGGCCTCGCAGGGCTCGTCGACCGCTCTCGGCGTCGGCCCGGGCTTCGGTACATCGCTCCGTTCGCGAGGAACGCTCCCGGTGCACCGAGTCGGGCGCCAATTAGCGTGGTCCCAGCATTCGTGTAGGTCAGATGATACTACATAAGAAGGCTTATAGGATATTCTGCCATGTGGCAGGCGCGTTCAACCGGACCAACCGCGACAAAGGAGATATCTTGAACGCACCATTTCCGGGGCCCTTTGACACCTCAAACATGGGAGGCTGCCGTGGTCCCGCTCATACCGCATATTCGAGGGGCAGCGCGTCTCGACCATCTGCACGGCAAGCAAGCGCATGCTCCTGGCGACGCAGCAAAGGGCCGGTCGGTCAGGGAAATGCGCCGGGGTCTGGCCCGCCTGCCTGGCCTGGCGCAGCCGTAGCACAAGATGGGTGACGGTGGCCGCTGCGTCCTCGCTCGGGTTCGACCGGGCGCCCTGCCCTAGCGTGCCGGATTGCGCGTGCTGCGCCGCACGATGAGGCGCGGCACGAGGGCGAGGTGCTCGGCTTCTTGTCCCGGCGTCTCCAGCGACGTGACGAGGACGCGGACGGCGTTTTCGACCATCCGGTCGAGCGGCTGACGCACGGTCGTCAGGTCAAACTCCGGCAGGGCGGCGCGGGGCACGTCGTCAAAGCCGATCACGGCGATGTCCTCGGGCACGCGCACGCCGTGGCGATGGCGCAGGGCCGAAAGCGCTTCGAGGGCCATGTAATCGTTGGCGACGAAGACGGCATCGGGCGGCACCGGAGCCGCCATGAGCTCGGCCACTGCCTCGCGCGTATGGCCGAGGTGAAAGTGCCCGACGACGCGCGCATGGAGGGGCATGTCCTGCGCGGCAAGCTCGGCCTTGAACCCGAACTCCCGGTCGCGGTTGGTCGAGGCCCGTTCCCAGCCCGCCAGCAGCGCGATCCGGCGGTTGCCGTCTTCGATCAGCTTGCGCGCGGCCAGCCGCCCGCCCGTGACGTTGTCGGTTGTCACCGAGGAGAGCGTCGGATCGTCCTGCACGCGGTTGAACATCACCACGGGGATGCCCTCGTCCCGGCAGTATTGGCAGAGGCGGGAGGACAGCTCGACCGACGCGGTGATGATCCCGTCGACCTGATAGCCCAGCAGATCCGACACCGTGCGCTCGGTGCCTTCGATCGTGTCGGGCATCATCAGAACGAGGGCGTGATAGCCCTGTTCCTGCAGGGCCAGACACAGCTTTTCGAGGGCGAGCGCGTAGAACGGATTGTCGAGATACGAAAACAGCACCGCGATGATGCGCGAGCGCTGGCCGACCAGCGACCGCGCCATCGCGTTGGGCCGATAGCCGAGCTCGTCGGCGGCGGCGAGGATGCGCGCGCGGGTCTCGGGCGAGACGCCGCGGTGCTTCGGCCCGGGCGCAAAGGCCCGGCTGACCGCCGATTGCGACACGCCGACATGGCGCGCCACGTCGACCGACGTCACCTTGCCGCCGCGTTTGCGCGTCATCCCGGCGCCTCAGGCGGCCGCGTTCTGCGGGATATGGGCCATCAGATCGACACCGAGCTGCTTCATCACGTCGATCTGATCCACCATCACCCAGTTTTCCGCAAGCTTGCCGTCGCGCACCAGCCAGAAATCGGAGAACCGCATGCGCATCGGTTTGCCGGTGGCGGCGAGGCCGAGATAGCGGCCGCGATGCGTCCCGGTGAGAAAGCCCGTGGCCGCGACCCAGGTGTCGTCGGCAAATTCGATATCGTTCTTGGCGTGGTAATCGGGAAAGGCGGTGTAGAACGGGATCATCACATCGCGCTTGAAGGCGTCGAGCCCGTGGATATCGCCAAAGCCGGGGGGCCCGTGCCAGATCATGTCCGGGTGCCAATAGCGGTCATGCGCGTCGAGGTCTTGGCTGTTGAGGGCGTCGTACATGTCCTGCACGAGCTTGACGTTTTCTGCGGCTCCCATGTCTGTCTCCTTTGGTTGCCCCGGCCTCCGTGCCGGTGATCTCTTCGTGGCGCCGGCGGCGCTGCCGGTTACCCTTTGGTCGCCCCGGCCGTCATCCCGGCGACGATCTGCTTCTGAAACGCGTAGACGAGCACGATGATCGGCAGCGTGATCGAGACCGCGCCCGCGATCCCGTGCATCAGCCGCTCCACACTCTGGTTCTGGCCCATGTAATTGCCGAGCGCGGCCGTCATCGTCGCCATGTCGCCGTTCATGAGCTGGCTCGAAATGATGAAGTCGTTATAGGCAAGCAGGAAACTGAAGAGCCCCGCCGTCACGATCCCGGGCCACATCACCGGGATGATGACCCGCCGGAACGCGCCCCAGCGCGAGCAGCCATCGACCATCGCGGCCTCGTCGAGCTCCTGCGGGATCGACATGAAGAAGGCGCGCAGCATCCAGATCGTGAAGGGCTGGTTGATCGCCACGAGCACGATGATCAGCGTCTCGTAGCGGCTCCAGATCCCCAGCTCGAAGAAGGCCGGGCGGTAGGCGGTGAGGAGCACCACATGGGGCATCGCGCGAAAGACGAGTGCGGCCAGCAGGAGCCAGAAGCCGAGCGATCCCCGGTAGCGCGCGAGCGCATAGCCCGCCAGGCAGCCGATCGTCAGCGAGACCGCCATCGTGGCGATGGTGACGATCGTGGTGTTGAGCGCATAGACCCAGAACGCATCCTCGACCCAGACATGGGTGAAGTTCTGGAACGTCATCGGTGCAAAGAGCTTCGGCGGCGTCGAAAACGCATCCACCGGCTGGCGGAACGCGATCAGGAACATCCAGGCAAACGGCAGGAGCGCAATCACGAACCAGACGCCGAGGCCGAGGTTCGAGAGCGCCTTGGCTGTGGGCGAGAGCCGCGCCTTCATCGCCCCGCCCTCTGGTCGCGGTAGGTGCGGATCAGAACCGGCACCAGAAGCACCACGACGCCGGCCACTGTCAGCAGGGCATAGGCCGCGGCCTTGTGGATATTGTCCTCAAACGCGAGCGTGTAATAGGTCAGATACTGCACCGAATTGGCGAAGACGCGGCTGCCGAAGACAAGGATCGGCTCGAAGACGCGGTAGGCATCCATCACATGGATCAGCATGATCACGGCGGTGATGGGCGCCAGATGCGGCAGGATCACATAGCGCAATCGCTGCCACGCATTCGCCCCGTCCATGATCGCTGCCTCCAGCGGATCCTGCGGCACGGTTTGCAGCGCCGCGAAATAGAGGATGAACGCGAAGGGCGTGGCGAACCAGACGCCGTAGGCCACAATGACGGTTCGGATCGTGCCCTGGCTGCCGAGAAAGTAGAACGTGTCGAACCCAAGCGCAGAGATCGCCGCCGGAATCAGCCCGCCATCGAGGAACATCCAGTAGACCGCGAGCGACGACACGACCGGCGTCACGATCATCGGCAGCAGCGTGACGAACACCACCGTGCCCCGCGCGCGTTTGGAGATGCGATCCACCCCCAGCGCCAGCGCGAGCCCGAAGATCAGGATGAGCGGCGTCGTGACGAAGGTGTAGATCAGGGTGAATTCCAGCGCCGACCAGAAATCGGCATCGGTCACCTCCCGGTAGAGCTGCGAGACGAAGGCGCGGACCGACTTGGTCTCGCGCGCCGTCGCCAGTGTCTCACCCAGCCCGTCGATCTCGGCCGCGCGGCGCAGGTTGTCCGCGCCCACGAACTCCCACACCACGATGGCGCGCCCGTCTTCGCCCAGCACCGGCTGGGGGACGACGCGCGTCTCCTCGCGCACGATGCCGCCGAAGAGCGGCACGGAGGTGGTGACCTCGACCAGCTCGGTCTGCACCCGCGACTGATGCAGCGCCAGATAGATCACGCCGACCAGCGGCAGCGCGATCAGCACCACCATCGACACGACGGAGGGCGCCACGAAGGCGAAGAAGGTGCGGCGCTTCATGCGCGTGGCCTCCGGGCAAGGACGCGTCTCGCGCAGGCACGGCCCGCGCGAGACTGGGCCGGGATCACTCGTTCAAAAGGCCCGCATCCCGAGCGGCATCGCGGTAGGCGTTTGCCGCGTCGGCCAGCGCCTGCGCGGCCGTTTCCGAGCCGGTGATGAAGTCCGAGATGTTCTCGCCCAGGGCCGAGTGCGCGAGCGAGGCTTGCGGGTTCATCGGATAGGGCGGCGTGCCCTGCATCACCGTTTCGGTGATCGCGTTGGTGTAGCTCGTGGGCTCGTAGTTCGAGCGGATCCAGAGCGTCGTGTCGTTGTGCTCGGCCACCGTCTGTTCGGAGAGCGCGTGCATGATGACCTGAAAGGTTAGGTCCGGATCGCCGTCGAGGTTCTTGGGGATCACGTAGCCATCCCACCAGAAGGTCGAGGAGGGCACGCCGCCGGCCTCGAAGGCGGGTGCGGGGGCAAAGCCGATCTGCTCGATCACGGTGCTTTCCTCGGGGTTGTCCATCGTCGGTGCCTGGTCGCCCCAGAGGATCGCCATCGCCACGTCGCCCTGCTGGAGCTGGCGTTTCACGTCGCCGAAATCCATCGACATGGCGTTGGGCGACATATGCTGAAAGAGCGCGCCGAGGGTTTCGAGCGCCGCGACCGCTTCGGGCGTCTCAAAGGTCGGCTCGGACGTGAGCGGATCGAAGAGATCGCCGCCATTGCCCAGAAGCAGGTTGACGTATTCGTTGGCGAGTTCCCACGAATTGCCGAACGCCGCGCCATAGGGATGGGCCACCTCCTCGGCGGCTTGCAGCACGTCGGCGGCGGCAAGCAGCTCGTCCCAGGTGGTGGGGACGGCGATGTCGTACTTCTCGAAGAGATCCTTGCGGTAGAAGAGGTGCTGCGCGTTAACCATGAACGCGACGGCCATGACGTCATCGCCGAAGCGGATCAGCATCTGGTCTTCGATATTGTAGGTGTCGCGGTATTTCTCGACGAGGTCATTGAGCGGCAGAAGCTGCCCCTCGGCCTGCAGCATGGTGATCGACGAGTTGGCGACCGCCGCGGCATCGAAGGGAGAGGAACCCGCGGCAAAGGCCTGTTCGGTTTCGGGGCGGTGCTCCGTCGTCAGCTTGACATCGACCGTGACGCCTCCGCCGTCGCATTCCTCCATCTTGTTGCCCAGCAGCTCCAGCGTTTCGAAGAAGTTGGAGATCACGTTGACCTCGCCCTCCCCCTCGATCTGGCACGCCGCCAGCGCCACGGACGGCACGGCGAACAACGGAAGGGCGGCGCTGAGGGCCACGGCGCGGAGTCTTTGGGTCATAGCGGGTCTCCCTGTTGTTGCACGGGGGAATGCGGCATCGGGCCGGGCCGGCGGGCCCGGCATCAGCCGAGAAGCTGCATCAGAACCCCGAACTCGTTGAATACGGTCCATTCCTTTTGAATCTGATCGTTTTCGATCAGCCATTGCGTGATGCCCCACAGATGCGTCTCGCGCCCTGTCGGGGCGCCGTAGGGGCCGTGGCCGCGATGCGCGCCGATGCCGCCCCAGCGCAGCGAGACGAGGTAGCCGTCGCGCGCATTGCCCATCCAGTAGAGGTCGTCGACCCCCATGGCGAGGTTGGGAAACATCGCCATGGTCGAGAGCACATGGCTGCGCAACTGCCCGACGCCGCGATAGACGCGCCCGGTCGAGCCCTCGAACACCACATCGGGGGCGTAGATCTGCGCCATCGCGGCAAAGTCGCGGCCGTTCCAGATCGTGTCGATCGCCGTGGTGGCAAATTCGCGGATGCCGTCGGACGGCTTGGGGATCGCGCGACGCGCGGGCTTGCCCTGCCCCGTCAGCCGCGTCGGCTCGGCGGCGGCGAAGTTGGGCGCAAAGGGGCCGTCGGCGCGCTCGCTCGCCGCGCGTTTGGCGGTCTCGGCCACGTCGAAGCCAAGCTGGCGGACCAGCGCGGCGGTGTCGTAGGCCACGTGCTCGTCATAGATCTCGTTGTCGCGCGCCACGCAATTGGCGATGCAGAGCAGGCGGACGGGCCGGTTCGTCGGCGCGCCGAAGCGGCTGAAACCGGTATTCGTGCCCAGGATCATGGTGCGGTGCGAGGTGTGAAAGCTCGCCTCGGCATCGCCCGCCCAGATCACCTCGTCGGCGACGAGCCGAATGTCGGGCATCGCGTTGTTGGTGTGCACCGTGTCGGCCACGATCTTGTCGCGCCCGTATTGCAGGCCGACATCGTCCCACACCCGGCAATCGTGCGAGTAGCTGTCGTAGATGTAGCCGATATCCTTCTCTTCCCAGATCCGGTGGGTGATCCGGACGATGTAGTCGACGATGTTGACATAGGTCGGCTCGAACCCGGTCATCGGCTGAGAGGCGACATGCTCCGGCGCGGAGGCGAGGAACTTGTCCGTCCCGCCCCGGCGATACGCCTCGAGCGAGATCGAGAAATCCGTGGGCATATGCCGGTCTTCGAGCGCATCGAAGCGCAGCTTGGTGGCCGGCGCAGCCTTGGCGGGGGCGCCGTTTTGCACCGGAGCGTCGGAGGCGACGGCCTTGTTGCTCTGTCCCATGAGGTCTCCGCGATTCGCATATTCTCGCATACGTAGTCTCAACTCTACGTACCTTTGACGCAAGAGTTTATTGAACTGCCATAGCATGGGGTTGACTCATTGCCGAGATCAGATTGCATACGTAAGCTCACACTCAAGACCTCTCTCGATCCGGCCGATAGGAGCCCACGCCATGACTGACCTTCAGCATGCCAAAGCCTGCGTTCTTGCCATGGAGCGCGGCCTCGATGCCGCGGCCTCCGGCCATGCGGCAGACGCCCTCGCCCCCGCCACATCGCCCGATTGGCTGTGGCGCGGTATGCACCCGTTTCACGAGCAGACCGGGGCGGAGGCCGTTGCGCGCAGCTATTGGGACCCGGTCAAAGCCGCCTTCGGCCCGCAGCAGCGGCGGCGCGACATCTTCATGGCGTTCGAGAACGGGATGGAGGGGAAAACCGGCACCTGGGTCGTCGAGATGGGGCATATGCTCGGCCTCTGGCGCCAGCCCTTCCTCGGCCTGCGCCCCACCGGCCGCATGGCGTTCCTGCGCTATGCGGAGTTCAACCGGGTCGAGGGGGACAGGATCGTCGAGACCGCGCATTTCGTCGACCTCATGAACCTGATGCATCAGGCAGGCTGCCAGAGCTTGCCGCAAAGCACCGGGACCACACTCATCACCCCCGGCCCGATGACCCATGACGGCCTCCTCTACGACGCGCAGCCGCCGGAGGAAGGTGTCACGACGCTCGCGCTGATCAACCGGATGATCGACAGGCTCATCGGGACGGGCGTACGCACGCTGCGCTCCGATCTGGAGCTCGATTGGCGCGAGGATATGCTGTGGTGGGGCCCGGGGGGGATCGGCGCATCCTACTCGTTCGACGGCTATCTCGTCGGCCACACGGCCCCGTTCGAGGAGGACCTCGAATTCCTGTCGCACAACGGGCATGTGACGCGCGGCGGCGAGGGCGCGTTCGGCGGGTTCTTCGGCTGGCCGAGCATGACGATGCGGCCCACGGGCGGTTATATGGGGCTGACCGCTGCGAGCACGCAGACGGCCGATATGCGCATTGTCGATCTCTATCGCCGCGATGGCGATCTCTTGGCCGAGAACTGGATCTTCATCGACCACCTGCACTTTCTCAACCAACTCGGCGTCGACCTGCTGGAGCGCGAGCGCCGATTGCAGGCCGGCACGCCCTGAGGCATCGCGCGTCCGTCGCGATGCGGCGGCGCTGCCGTGACCCCCGGTCGGGGGATGCCTCTGCGAGGTGGAGCGGCTTCCCTCATTGAACCACAGGATTTTCACCACTATATTGCGTGGTGAAACATGAGGTTTGCCATGCAGATGTCCCAATTCACCAGCGACGATGTGTTTTCGCCGGTGCGTATCGCCGAGACCCTTCGCACGACGAAGGGTGAGATCGCATCGACCCTGGGCTTGGGCAAGGATGCGTTTTCACGTCGAGAGCGCATCCGGGCGGTGAAGACCCAAACCCGGCTGCGCGAGATGTTGGAGATCCTGAACCGGGTAGAGCCGCAGGCCGGATCGACACTCGCAGCCTATGCCTGGTTCCGGTCGGAGCCCCTGCCGGGGTTCGGCAACCAGACCCCCGATCAACTGGTGCGGAACGGTCAGGCGGCGCTGGTGCATGGCTATCTCGATCGCATCATGGCCGGCGGGTACGCCTGAGGCAGCACCTTGCCCCTGACATTCGACGGCATCGTCTATCGGGCGCATAACCCGCGCTGGTCGTGGTCGCCGCTCTCCGGAGAAGGCGCCAAACGCTTTGGCGGTCGCTTCAACCCGGTGGGCACCCCGGCGCTCTACACGTCGCTCAAGGCCAGCACGGCACTGCTGGAGGCAAGCCCGCTCGGCCGGCCCTTCCAACCCCTCACCTTGGTCAGTTACCGCGTGCGGGCGACAGTCTTTGATGCAACGGAAGCCCCGGCCCTGGCGGCGCTGGGTTTCGCAGAGGCGGATCTGGCCCACGCGACCTGGGAGATGGACATGGCGCGCGGCGTCCCCCCGCCCCAGCACCGCCTGGCGGCAGCGCTGATCGAACAGGGGCTCGATGGCGTGCGCGTGCGCAGCTTTGCGCGCGGAGCGACGGCCGGCGACCTCAACATCGTCTTCTGGCGCTGGGATCGCACCGGTGCCGAGATCACCGTGATCGACGATGAAGGACGCTTGCCACAGGACGGGTCAAGCTGGCCTGACAGACCCACGCCAAAAGATCGCTAAGACCCAGGTTGACCGGCATCCTCGACCTTCGCCACCCTCCGGGGCCGGGCCGCGAACGGGTGCCATTGCGCGGCTACGCACGCACCCAATCGCTCGACATCTCGACGCCTTCGACGCCGGCGATGGCCTGGACCCGCTGCAGCTCCGCCAGAAGGCCAGCGGAGCGCGCCTTTCCCATGCGCACCCCGGCTTCGGGCCAAAAGGCGCGCACGGCAAGTGTCTGACCCGCGCGCTTGGCGTCCAGCCGTCCGATGAGCCGGGTGCCCTGCAGCACCGGAAAGACGTAGTAGCCGTATTGCCGCCGCGCCTCCGGCACGAAGATCTCGATCCGGTAGTGGAAGCCGAACAGGCGCTCTGCGCGCACGCGGTCGCGCAAGGCGGGATCGAACGGGGACAGGAGGCGCACGCGCGATGAGGGCTCGGGCAGCGTCGCGGCCTCATCGAGGGCGGCGTCGGTGGTGAAGCTGCGGCGGAGCGCGCCATCGGCCATCTCGATCTCCGCCTCGCGGATGCGGCCTGCCGCCAGCGCGTTGGCGCACCAGGCTTTCGCCTCGTCCCGCGTGACGATGTCGAAGAAGGCGGCCAGTTCCCCGCTTGTGCCGAAGCCCAGACGCTCAAGCGCCTCCGACATGGCCCAATCGACGATCTCATCATCGTCCTTGCGGTGATTCAGATGCTCCGCCGGGATCACCCGTTCGGCCAGATCGTAGAACTTGCGAAAGCCCTGGCGATGGCAGATGGCCAGATGCCCGGAGCGCCACAGGAATTCGAGCGCCGTCTTGGAGGGATGCCAGTCCCACCAGCCGGAGGAGGATTTCTTTTCGTCGCCGCCGACATCGAGCGAGCAGGCGGCGCCGTGATCGGCGATGTGCCGGCAGACGGCATCGATCTCGGCCTCCCAACCGTCGCGCCGTCCCAGCGGCCAGCGGGCCCGCATCCGCGCTTCGTCCCGGGCGAACTTCAGCCGCCACATCGGATAGAACGGCATCGGGATGACGGCGGCGTCATGGGTCCAGTGTTCGAACGCCGTGCGCGCGTGCGAGACCAGACGTTCGAGCGCTTTCGGGCGGTACTGGCCGCGGCGCGACCACAGGATCAGGTCATGGGCACGGGCCAGCGTGTTGACGCTGTCGACCTGCACGAAACCAAGGGCGTGCAGCACGGTGTCGAGATCGGCGCCGCGGCCGGGGCCCGATCCGGGACGCAGCAGCATATGCCGCTCCAGGAAGAGGCGTCGTGCGCGGTCATTGTCCAAGATGGGGCGTGTCATGCAGCGCCATATCGCCGTGGCGGCGGCGGGACTTCAATGCCTGAATTGGACATCCCACGGGGCTGCCGCGCGTGGGCGGTGCATGGATCTTGCCCCCCGCCGGAGGAGATCGTGACGATCTTGCCCCAGCGCCGCGCCCGCATATGCGGCAGCACACGCCGGGTCAGACGCCCGAGCCCGAAGAGGGTGACGTCATGCTGGGAGCGGGCCGCGGCGAGCGGCGTGCCCTCGACCGGGCCATAGACGGACAGACCGGCAGTGTTGATCGGAATGTCGAGCCGCCATGGCCGCGTTCGATATGGTCGATCACCGCGACGATGTCGTCGTCCCGGGTGATGTCCATCTTCAGCGGAAATCACCGGAGCTGTTTCGGGTCGTCAATCATGCCAGCCCGCTGCGCCGAGTAGACGACATGGCCTTTCTGCACGAGGGCGTGTGCGGTCGCTTGGCCGATCCCGCTGGAGGCGCCGGTCACAACGGCGACCTTTCGGCTTTGGCGTGCATCTCCCATGGCAAGGCCATCACGCAGACAGAAACGTCTGGTGGGCCATCTTTTCGGAGAGATGCCACAGCCGCCTTGCGCCCGCATGGTCCTCGCAGATCGGGTCGCGCAGGGCCTTCCCCACCGGACCGCTCAACTCATGCGGCCCGGTCGGACCGTAATAGTCACCGCCGTCGACGCTGGAGGAGAGAGCGGCGTGCAGGGTCGGTTGCGCCGCTGCGTCCGCGCTGTGCAGCAATCCTTCGACCTGCGCCTTCATCTGGGCCAGTTGATCGTCGTCGACGTTCTGAAAAAGCCCGGATTCCGAGCCGCCGGGATGGACCGACAGGGCCTTGATCCGGCGCCCGGCCGCCCGAAGGCGACGATCCAGCTCGTCGCCGAAAAGCAGGCAGGCGAGTTTCGACTGGCCATACGCGGCGCCCCCGTCCCCACCGCATGTCAGGTCGTCGAAACGGATGTGGGCGCCTTTGTGCGCGATGCTCGAAAGCGCGACGATCCGCGAGGACGGATCGTCTGGGATCAGGTCGATCAGGAGCGCTGTCAGCAGGAAATGCCCGAGATGGTTGGTGGCGAACTGCAATTCGACGCCGTCGCCATTGGTTCGGGCGGAATAGATCAGGATGCCCGCATTGTTGATCAGCACGTCAAGCGCCGCATAGCGGCCGCGGAACGCTTCGGCAAAGGCACGGACCGAGGCGAGATCGCTCAGATCCAGGGGGAGGATGTCGAGAGATGCCGACGGGACCTTGTGCAGGATGTCCGCTTTCGCCGCCTCGGCCTTTTCTATGCTGCGACAGGCCATGACGACATGGAACCCGGCCCTGGCCATGCCGATGACGGTCTCGTATCCGATGCCGTTATTGGCGCCTGTCACGATCGCGGTTCTTTGGGATGGCATAGTCTTGCGAGCCTCTTACGAGTGGACAATTTCTGTATGATTGTCAATGTTGACATACACCCTTCATTTGTCAATGTGTTTCTATGGGCGATCGTTACGAACACATCATCGAGGCCGCCATGCGTCTCTTCCTCCGGTACGGGGTGAAGCGCACAGGGATGAACGACATCGCCGAGGAGGCGGAGATTTCGCGGCAAACGCTCTACAAGGCGTTTGCAAACAAGGATGCCGTTCTGCAGGGCGCCATCCGGCTGCTGGCCGACCGGGTCGTGGCCGATATCGAGGCCGGGCTGAAGACGGCGGACACGCTTGGCGCGCAATTGGACGTCATCTTCAAACACGTCGTGATCGAGCATTACGATGTCCTGCAGTCCTCGCCCAATGCCGAGGACATCATCGCGGGCGTGAATGCCTCCAGCCGGAAAGAGCTGGAGGCAGGTGCCCGGCGCAACACAGAGATCATCGCGAGGGTTCTGGAACCCTACTCCGACAAGATCGAGGAATGCGGTCTGTCCGTCGTTCAATACGCCGATTTCATCCAGAGCGCGGCGAGTGCGGCCAAGCACGGCGCCCGGAACAGGAAGCACCTGCTCGGGCTCCTGGCCGCGCTGCGCACGGCAACCTTGAAGGTGACAGGCGTGGCCTGAGCGGGCGCGTGGCCCAAAAGCTGGCCGCGGGCCGCGGGGCTGTCCCGGCATGTGGACCGCGCGCGGGACGGCCCGTGGCGGCGACAGCGAGGGCAGGACCACGCCGTTGCGCAGTCCGCCGACACGCGACGGGACGCGGTGCTTCCAGTGGACCCATGCCGACCGTGCCGGGGCCCGGCCGACGGCCCGGCTTCCCCCTGTCGCCGGACGCTCGAAACCATTTTTGAACCACCTCCATCCGTCGCCCGACAGAGCCTCAGACCGGCTCAAAAGGCGGACCGACGGAGGATGATGGACGATGGATATCAGCGGGACACACGACGCCGAAAGCGTCCCTTCGGCAAGGCCCTCGCCGCGGGCGCCTGCGCCGCTTGCGGGCGTGCCTGAAGCGACAGGACAACAAGCGGATCGTCCTGTCGCATTGGGGGCAGATGCCATCCAGGGGCGCACGGCCCCCGGAAGCGCGGGAGTGCCCCGATGACCGTTATTCTGACAAAAGGGCAGTGGGCCTTCGTCGAGAAGTACCTTCTTTGCCGCGGCCCCATGCCGGTTCCGGCGCCGACGCCGGGCGCCGATTACCAGCAATTGGTCATTGAGACGAACGCGATCCTGGCGCGGCTCAATCTCTTTAACGCGGATGCCACCAAGATCCAGCAACTCCTTGCCGAGGCGCGTGCCGAACACGCGAAGGGGACGGAAGACGGCGACAAGGCGGCCTATGACAAGGCGCTGCGGGCCGCGCAATTGGCAGTTAACGACATAACGTTCCTCCAGAAGAACCAGTCGGAGTTCAAGAAACTGGCCGACGAAATTGCTGTGCCCACCGGTGCTCTGCCCGCCGAAAGACTGGATCTCGACGCCCGGATCGCCGCCGTTCGGGCGCTTGTCGCCGCGGATCCCATGAGCGAGGCCGATTATGGCAGGGCGTTTTCCCAATACGCAGACTTCGTCGATGCCCTGGAGATTGTGAAGCAGGCGATACAGGACCGGGTGCAGGCGCGGTCCGATCTGGGATCTGCCCATAGGGCCGCGCTGCAAGAGATCGTTTTGATCAAGACCCAGATCGGGCGCTGCAAGGCCGGTCCGGCCCTCACGGCGATCACCAAAGATCTGCCCGCTCTGGAAGCCGACATCGCGCACCTGAAAGCGGCTGTCGATGCGGATGATCCCGCATTGATTGCGGCCGATACCGCGAATGTCGGCGGCATCAAGACCCGTCTTGGCGCAATGTCCACCGCCCTTGGGGCGATCCTCGACGGTGCGTTGCGCCCGCTCGTGGCAAAGACCGGCACGACCGACGCGCAAAAGGACAAGCTGTTGTCGCTTGGCCGGGCCGACCCCGCCTCCATGGCGGCCGCGGTGACCGCGCTCGAAGGATTTGAGCGGAAGCTGAATGGCGCCCCTGTCGCGCAGGCCGATCTCGATGCGCGCGCGCGGGCCACGGCCGCCGCAAAGAACGAGCTGGACGCCAAACACGCCGCGCTCCGGGCCGCATGGGCAGATGCCAACCTGCTCTCGGGCGCGGTGGGCGCGGTGCGGCAGCAGATGGAACGACAGCAACTGACGGCGCAGGAAGCCCACAGGGCCGCGCTGGAATATTACAACGCCCATAGGGCGGAACTCGAGGCGCCGGGCAACCCGGGCTACCCGGCAGCCGTCAAGGACTACACGCGGCTCTACGAAGCGGCCGAAGATGCCAAGGCCAAAGCGGGCGAGGCGCGCGCGTATTACGAGGAGAAAAAGAAGGAGAGGCTCGATCCGGTCCGGGACGCCCAGCAGAAACTGAATGCGGCCGAAGCGGCATATGACGAGGCGGTGGAAAAGGAGACGTGCGCGAACGGCAAGAAGAAGCTGCTCGATGCCATCTCGTTCGGTCCGCTCGCACCGGGCAATGGGCGCCCTGTCCCGGGCGCGACGGCGACCGACCTGATCGCGCTCTACAGCAAGAATCCGGGCCTGGCGGACAAAGCGGTGGCCGCCGCGTCGACCGCGCCCAATCCCGACAGCGTGGTCCGATGCGCGCAGATCGTCACCGACAGGTTCGACACAAGGTTCAAGGATCGCCACGGCAACAAGGTGCCCAGGGACAAGGACATCCTGCCCTACGCGGAACGCCTGATCGGGATGTCGGCGCATATCCCGCTGGCCGAGACTGCAAAGCTCGACGCCTATCTTGACGATGGGCGCCACTTTGCCGACGTGCCGGGCGTTCTGCGTCGATCCTCGGACGAGAAGACCGGCAAGGTCCGGGCCGATCATGTCGGGGCGGCCGCCTTCAAGGCGGATGGTACGCTGGATCTCGCCGCCGGGCGCGTGGCCATGGAAGATCTGATGTTCCATCCCAAGGCGCTCAAGGGTGCGTCCACCGCCCAGGTGGTGCACATGCTGGAGACGTTTGACTTCCTCGAGGCGACGCCGGAGGCGCAGGCCCTGCTGAACACCACGACGGCGCCCGCCGATCCGGGCGCGCGCGGCCTGCTTGCGCGTGCGACGGGAAAGGCCGCGGCGGAGATCGATGAAAAAGACACGCGCAACGCCGTTTTCACCGCCATGATGACCCCCCTCTATCAGGGCAAGGTCGGCTCGTGCTTTGCCACGGGCGGCGTCATCAGGATGCGGCAGGAGAAGCCGCTCGACGTCATGAAGGGTCTCGCCAAGCTTGCCGTCGACGGCACGTTCCACCCCGAGGAGGGCGACGAGGTCGCGGCCGTCCAGACCGTGCCCAAGAACGAAAACGCGTTGCTGCGCAGCTTCGAATACACCGTTGCGACGGCGGCGGCGCGCGTGACCGACAGCCGCGAGCGGGAGGTCCTCGATGAGAAACTGGCCCGCGCGATCGAGGATTTGGCCCCGAAGTTCAAGGAGAAGCAGCGCGAGAGCGCCGTCCAGAGACTGAAGACCGCGATGAGCGCCGCCTTCGACTTTGTCTACGACGCCGGAACCAAAGCTGCGGGCGTCACCGACGGTTCATCGACCCATGGGGGATACAAGCTTGTCCGGACCTCCGATGGCGAGGTCGTGACCGATGCGGATGGGTTCGCGAAGACCTTGAAAGAGGTCTTTCTGAAGGAGGTGGCCAAACGCGATACCGGCCGGAAACTGACGGCGAAGAAGGTCGATCAGTGGATGGCAGACCCGAAGTTCAAGACGGAACTGGAGAAAAAGAAGAACGCGCCCTGGAAGCTGAGAAGCGGCGGATTGCCGGATCAGACCGCCCGTGTGCTGGATGGCGGCGACAAGTTCATAAGCGACATCGCACCGTACGAGAAATCCGAAAACCTGGATATGGAGCAACGCTCGAAGGTCGTCCTGGGCAGTCTGCTCGACACGGCCGGCGACGGCGGAGGCGGGCTGACGAGCGTGGGAACCCATGGCCACCGAAACCATGCGTTCACCTTCGACGGAGATCACCCGTCGCTCGCGCCCTTCAAGGGTGCCGACCCGGCGGAGACCCAGGCGAACATCCAGCGGGAGCTGATCGCAAAGGGCAAGGAGACCGCCGCCAAGGTCCTGCCGCTCGACCAGGTGACCTATATGTTTGACCGCGAGATGGCGGCGCTTCTGAAGGAGGCCACCGGCACCGGCAAGGCGGCGCTGGAAGCCGCCCGGACAGCGCATCGGCCGACCGCGGGCATGACCCCGGGTGATTTCGCGGCACATATGAAGACGGCCATGGATGCCTGGGCGGATGCCCTGGCAAAGGAGAAGGCGGATGCCGAGCAAGCCCGAAGAACCGGCAAGGGGAAAGCGATGACCCAGGCGGAATACGACGAGTACAAGAAGACGCAGAAGGAGAAGCGGTTCGAACGATCCGTTGAGGAGCCGATCACCGATCGCATGATCGACGATCTTGGATTGCCGGAGGTCGTGCTCGGAGATACCAACTGGGGCGATCCGGCATCGCACGAACACTTTGTGCTTTCGGTTGATCCGAAGACCGGTCTCCCACAATTGTACAAAAGACTCGATCCGCCAGGAACGCTGCGGAAACTCAAGAACGCCGCCGATTGGATGGCGTCGGCTTGGGATGTCACCAAGGATCGTCCAGCAGGAGCGACGCCATGATCGACCTATCTGAAATCACGCCGGCCATCCTCGATGACACCAATGCGCCGGGAGCTGCGATCGGTGACGATCTTTACACCTCGATTGCGGAGCTTGTGGCGGCTGTTCCCGCCTTGACCGAGCCCGACGCGGCGGCCGACCTCGCACAGATGGTGACCCATTTCGCCCGGGGCCGCGCGTACCGCGTCATTACCGATCCGCAGGCGTTCGAGGCCGCCTATCGCAGCCGCATCGCGTCCGAGGATGCGGATGAACCCTGGCAGCAGGGCGTCCTGCGGCTGGTGGATTTCGGCATGCCGGATTTTGCCGAAGTCAGCCGCGCCCGGCTGGAGGGCACGTCGCTCAGCTGGACGGCGGAGGACGCGTTTACCGGTCTGGCCTATCGCGGCCATGCCTCGCTCGATGATCTGAGCGCGGTGCAGTTCACCGCACTCGCCCTCACCCCGGTTCCCCGAGGGCCGGACCGGGAGGAGATCGGGCAGCCCGACGATGAGGCCTTCGACGCAATCACCGCCCAGCCCGAGCCTGAGGGCATTCCGGTGGAGGATGACATGCCGGCCGAACCGGTCGAGCCCGATCTGCCGGACCTGCCGCCCGTTCCCACCCGGTAACCGAAAGATCGGCCAATCCCCCTTGCCGCCGAGCGCCAGGCGTTCGCCGGCCCGGAACAAGCCGCTCAAGATGTCCTCCCGGGCCGCCCGCGATGCCTCTGACGCGCGCGCGTCAAATACAGTCCGGAGGACGGCGCGCTCGGTTGGCGCGCGTTCCAGATCGTTGCCGACGCGCGGCTGCGGGTCCGCGGCCCGGCCCTCGTAGCTCGCCGCGTCGACGTCACGTGTGCTTGGCGGATATGAGACCGGCCGACGGGCGAGGCCCCGGAGATCGCATCAAGCGGAAGGCAAGAGGAGATCGAGATGGCCGCCGGGCTCTGAACGTTGCCAGCCCGAAGCGCAGCCATGCGTCGCCCATCGTTGCCAGGCGGGCCGATCAAACCGGTCGCAGTCCTTCTGAGCCGGTCTCAGGGGGACGCTCGGTCAGGCCGCGTTCCGGTCGAGGGAACGGATGTGCCGTCCAAGGAGATCCGCGCGGCGTCGGGGAAGGTCTCGGACCTCCTGTGGCACGCCGTCCCCCATCTGCAGCCGCGCCTCCCAAAACGACCCCGGCAGATCGCGCCAACAGGTGTCCAGATGGATGGCGGAATGCTCGAACAAGTGGCGCAGCGCCCGTGCGGGAAGGGTGGCCGCCAAGTCGGGGGACGGCAGCGCGATGGACCCGGACCGGTCTGCGGAGGCCACAAGGTCTTCGAGCGCCAGCGCGGTTCGTCTTGCATCATATCCGACCGCCGCGATGATCTCGGCGCGGCGCAATCCCGCGGCCGTCATATCGGACGCGGCGATCTCGAAATCCGTCAGGCCGTTCAGGATCCGGGCGAAGCCCGCGGTGGCCCGGCGGGCCCGTAGGAGATCCTCCGCCGGAGCCTCGGGCGCATCATAGCGCGCACCCTGTCCCTGCCTCGCCCGGAGCGCCTCCCGTGCCGCGCGGTCCGCGTCGCTCAGGCTCACCGGCTGTCGACCTTTGCGCGCATGAAGCCAAGACGCTCCATGATCGGCGCATCGGAAAAGCGGAAGAGATCGAATTGTGTTTCCGCCTCGAGCGACCACGGTATCCAGGAGGGAACGACGAACATGTCGCCCTTCTCGAGCGCATGCGGTGTCCCGTCGAGAACGACGCGCCCCTGCCCGTCGAACACCTGAAACACCGTTGATCCGACCTCGTTGCGGGTGCGGGTGTGCGCGCCTTCGCGCAGGCGGTGGAACTCGCATCGGATCGTCGGCATCACGTCGCCCCCCGTTGTCGGGTTGACGTAGCGGATCGCGGCGTGGCCCTGGCCGAAGGTCGCCGGGTGCCCCTCGTCTTCGAGCAAGAGCTGCTCGGTCAGTGCCCGGTCGGTGAACTCCCAGCGATAGGCGCCGATGGGCGAGGACACGGTTTCGTTCAGTTGCGACAACGGCCGCAGACCGGGATGGCACCACAATCGCTCGCCCCTGGAGTAGTTCGGCGTGGCGTAATCTGTCACACGGTCGGCGCCGAACTCGAAGAACCCCACATCCATCTGCTGACTGAACGGGATGTCCAACCCGTCGATCCACGCCATCGGCGCGTCGCGGTCGTTGTGGTGACCGTGAAAGTTCCAGCCGGGGGTGAGCAACAGATCGCCCCGTGACATTCGGACGGGATCGCCGTTCACGACCGTCCAGACGCCCTCGCCCTCGACGACGAAGCGGAAGGCATTCTGGGAATGGCGGTGTTCGGGCGCGGTCTCGCGCGGGCCGAGATACTGGATCGCGGCCCAGAGCGTCGGGGAGACATAGGCCTTGCCCCCGAGCCCGGGATTGGCCAGCCCGATGGCACGCCGCTCGCCGCCGCGTCCGACCGGGACAAGCCGCCCCGAGGCCTCGGCCAAGGGCAGAAGCGTCGACCATTTCCAGACATGGGGCACGGCCTGCGACTTGGGATGCATGGGCATCAGATCGCCCGTCTGGGTCCAAAGGGGGTTGAGGTGGTTGTCTCGAAACCCCTTGTAGAGGGCTTGCAGTTCGGGGCTGTCGTCGGGCTTCATCCCGTGGGCAACGGTGTCGTGGTCGAGCGTCTCGGACATGGTCTCCTCCTTCGCTGAGGTCGGGCGCCGGGTCAGGCTGCGTCGGGCTGGTTGGGCGGGGCGGCGTTGCGGAACGCCGGCAATCGGTCAAGCTCGTTGAAGATGCGCGCAACGGAGGGCCAGGGATCGAGCGCGATGTCGAAACGACGGTTGTTCCAGACCTGCGCATAGAGGCAGATGTCGGCGAGCCCCGGGACGTCTCCGTGGCAGAAGCGCCCGGTCTCGGGATCGTTCGACAGCCTGACCTCCAGCGGCGCCAAGCTCTCTGCGACCCAGTGGGTGAACCACGCCTTCTGCGCCGCCTCGTCGGCCCCGAACTGATCGCGCAGACGGAACAGGACACGCAGGTTGTTCAGCGGGTGGATTTCGCAGGCGATCATGGCGGCAAGACTGCGCACCCGGGCCCGGCCTAAGGCATCCTGGGGCAGGAGCGGCGGGTCGGGATGCGCCTCCTCCAACCATTCGACGATCGCGAGCGATTGGGTCAGGGTCGTGCCGGTCCCAAGTTCGAGCGTCGGCACGAGGCCCTGCGGGTTGCGCGCGAGGTAGTCGGGCGTGCGCGTCTCGCCGTCGCGCAGGACATACGGCACATACTCGTAGTCCAGCCCCTTGAGGTTCAGCGCCGCGCGGACCCGCGTGGAGGTCGAGGATCGGAAGAAATTGTGCAGGCGATACACCGTCGGCCTCCTCAATGGGACAGAAACACAGGGACCCGCGCGGTGCGCATCACCTTGTGTGTGACGCCCCCGAACATGTCCTGCGTGAACTTGCTGTGCTCGTAGGCGCCCATGACGATCAGCTTGGCGCCGACCGCGTCGGCGGTATCCTCGATGATGGCCGCGATACCCCGATGGTCGAGCGCCTCGTGCAGGTGCTTGGCGGCGATGCCGTGCCGCTCAAGATGGGTCAGGACGCCACCCCCCGGGGGGGTGGGCGGCGGCTCGCCCCCGACCGTCAGGACCGTCACGGCGCGCTTGCCCTCGATCACATCCATCGCGTCGCCGAGCGCGCGGGCCGCCGCGCGCTTGCCGTCCCAGGCCAGGAGCACGTGATTGGACAGGGCGTCTGCCGTGTAGTCCTTGGGCACGACCAGAACGGGCCGACCGCTGCGCAACGCCAACAGGTCTGGGTGCGCGGCGTGTGGATCGTCGCCCGGCGCGTCCTGCTGGAACCCTGTCACGATCAGATCGAAGGCACGGGCGAGCGCGCTCGGGGCCATGTCGCCCAGAGCCTCGGGCGCGATGAACATGGCGCGCCCGGCCAGCCCCGCCGCGTGCGTCTCACGCTCGAACATCGCCTTTGTCACCGCCACGTCCTCGGCTTCGACCTGGCGCACTTGCTCCTTCAACGCCCGCGGCAGGCCCGCGCCGTAGCGGTCAACCGCGCTCGTCCCGTTCCGCATCACCGCTGTCAGCCAGGCATCGTGGTGATGGGCGAGCTTGATGGCGTGCGCGAGGCTGCTTTCGAAGGCCGCGTCGCCGCTGAAGGCCAGAAGGAGGTTCCGAAACGCCATTTCGGGCCTCAATCCGGCGGGCCAATGCGCGTTTCGATCTGGCCCAGCCCCGCGATCTGGACCTGGCAGAGATCGCCCGGAACCAAGGGGCCAACCCCGGCAGGCGTCCCCGTCATGATCAGATCGCCGGGTTTCAGCGCAATGGAGTGGGACAGGATCGAGATGATCTCGGGGACAGACCAGATCAGTTCGGTCAAATCGGCATCCTGCTTGGTGTCTCCGTTGACGCTTAGCCGGATCGCGCCCGCCGAAGGGTGCCCCACATCGCCGGATTTGTGCACCGGTCCGATCACGGCGGAGCGGTCGAAGGCTTTGCCCCAGTCCCAGGGCCGCCCCTGCTCCCGCGCCTTGAGCTGCAGGTCGCGGCGGGTGAGGTCGTTGCCGATGGCATAGCCCCAGATATGATTGAGCGCCGTTGCTTCGGCGATGTTGCGCCCGGCCTGCCCGATCACGACGACAAGTTCGGCCTCGTAGTGGAGGCTCTCGGTCTCCGGCGGATAGGGGATGGTCTGGCCATCATCCACCACGGCGTCCGCGGGCTTGGTGAAGAAGAAGGGCGGCTCCCGATCGGGATCGCGACCCATCTCGCGCGCATGGGCGGCGTAGTTGCGCCCCACGCAGAAGATGCGCCGCACCGGAAGCCGGTCGTCTCCTCCGGCAACCGCGACGGAGGCTTGGGGGGGTGGGTCGAAGACGAAACTCATGCCGTTCCTTTCCAGAGGGTCCAAGGGCGCTCACGCCCGTTCATGGCCGGCAGCAGAAGCGGGCGCGGCGTATTCCCGTCGTCCCACGGTCCAGAGCACCGCCAGCGCGATCAGCCCTGCGCCGTTGATCCAGAGGGTCCGGTCCACGCCGATCCCGGGCGGCACCAGCAGCGCCGCGCCTGCCAGTGCGATCAGGCACCGCCGCAATGGCCCCGCCGGCCCGTGGAGCCATCCCACGAAGGCCGCTGAAATGGCGTAGACGCCGATGACCGCGGTGGTCACGGCCAGCGCGATATCGCCGAGGCTGCCATTGAGCAGAAGCGCCGGGGAAAAGACGAAGAGAAACGGGACGATATACGCCGTCCAGCCGAAGCGCATGGATTCCCAGGCGGTCGTCATCGGCGGCGCCTTTGCGATGGCTGCGGCGAAGAAGGCACCGATGCCAATCGGCGGCGTGACCATCGACATCATGCCGAGGTAGAAGATGAACAGGTGCGCCGCGATAGGATCCACGCCCGACTGGATCAGCGAGGGGGCGATCAGCACGGCGAGCAGCAGGTAGACCCCCACGGTGGGCATCCCCATGCCAAGGATCAGGCACACAAGTGCCGAGATCAGGAGGAGGACGAACAGGCTCCCCTGCCCCAGATCGACCATCGCGAATGTGGCGGCAAAGCCGAGGCCCGTGACATTGAGCACGCCGATGATGAAACCGGCCGCAGCGGAGATCATGATGATCTCGGTGATCGAGCGCCCGGTCTCGACGGCAGCCTCCCACAGATCGCGGAGCGCCATCCGCGTCTTGCCGTAGCCAAGCGTCAGCCCAATCAGAAGCGCGGCCGCCCCGCCCCAGAGCGCAGCCGTCTCTGCCCGCTGGTTGAAGCCGAAGAGGGCCGAGACGATGGCTGCGAAGGGCAAGATGAAGACCCAGCCGCGCGCCATGACGGATCGCGTTCTGGGGATGTCGGCCACGTCGAGCGGCTTGATGTCCTGCTTTGCGGCCTGAAGATCCGCCTGCACGAAGAGCGAGACGTAGTAGAGAAGCGCGGGCACGATGGCCGCAACCACAATCTCGGCATAGGGGCGTTGCAGGATGTCGGCCATGAGGAAGGCCACTGCGCCCATCACGGGCGGCGCGATCTGCCCCCCCGTGGAGGCCGTCGCCTCGACGGCCGCGGCGGTCGCCCGGCGGTAGCCCGATTGCACCATCAGCCGGATCGTGACGACGCCCGTGGCGACGATGTTCGACACGACCACGCCCGAGATCGACCCGAAGAGCGCCGAAGCAACCACCGAGATCTTGGCCGATCCACCCCGCCTGCGGCCCATCGTGGCCATGGCAATGTCGTTGAAGAAATCCGCCCCGCCCGACCGCAGCAGGAGCTGGCCGAAGAAGACGAAGGCCACCACGACCGTCGCGGCGACGTTGAGCGTGAGACCCAAAAGGCCGTTGGGGTCAAAGGCGAGATAGACGGCCAGACGCTCCGGCGCGACCTCGCGCGTTTGCAGGACGCCCGGCACCAGATGTCCGATGGTGCCGTAGCCGACGATCACGACGACCACGATTACCAGCGTCCAGCCGACCGCACGCCGCAGCCCTTCCAGGACCAGCGCAATCAGTCCGGTGCCCACGATCAGAGCGTCCGTGGGCAGCGACATCGCCCGCGACACCAGGCTCGGATAGGCCACCACCACATAGAGGGACAGGGAGAGCCCGAGGATCGAAAGGCCCCAGTCGAGCGTCGTCGGCCCGGGCCGCGTGTCGCCATCGTCGCGCTTGGACACCAGAAAAACGAGCGCGAGGCTCAGACCGAGAACCAGGGCCAGGAACTGCTCCGTGTAGTAGGAATAGCCCAGACGCGAGGGCAGGCTCGCGGCCTCGCCAACCGCGACAACCGTCAGAAGGCCGCTCAGGACACTCACCACACCCCTGTGAAAGCGGCCCTTCGCCGTATCCATGCTCTGCTCTGTCAAGAAATCACCCTTGTCCGCATCGCCGGGGCGTTTGACCCGCCCGGGCGATGCGTCATGCGCCCCTCAGTTTTCGGCCAACTCGACGCCGCGTTCCTCGAAGAAAGCGACCGCGCCGGGGTGGTATTCGACGCCCGGATAGGCGCGGTATGCCGTCTCCAGGTTCAGCGCGCCCAACGGCGGGTAGGCCGCGGAAATGGCGTCGCGCTCGTCGAAGATGACGGCAAGCAGGGCCGCGACCTGTTCGTCGGAGACGTGCGCGCCGGCCACCAGCACGTTGTCCCACGTCACGAACTTCATCGCCTCCGGCACACCGACGCGAAACGGCGCGGGCTGGACCTCGGCGAAGTAGAAGGCGGGACGGACGGCGCGGATCGCCTCCAGCGTTGTGTCATTCGCCTCAACGGTCAGGAATTGCACACCGCCGACCGAGGCGTCGACTTCGGCCACCTTCGGGCCGCCCACAGCGAAGAACGCGCTGTCCACCCGACCCGATGCCATGTCGTCGGACCCACGGATCAGCTCCGGCACCGGTACTTGGTCCACGTCGTCCCAGGTGAGGCCGCCCGCGGCAAGAATGGCCGTGATGTGGGGGCGCGCGATCGGGAACGCATCCCAGCCGGATGGCACGCTGCGCCCCGCCAAATCGGCCACCGAGGTCATGCCGCTGTCGGCCCGCACGTAAAGGCCCACGGGGAAGGGGTTGATCCGCGCCACCACACGCAGGTTCGGCATAGCCGCAGCGTACTCACCCGTGCCGGACACGGCGGTGATCACGTCGTTGACATCGTTCAACGAGAATTCGGCCAAGGCCTCGTTCACGGCCTGCATCATCTGCGCATTGCCGCCATAGGGCTGCACAACGAACTGCATACCGGCGGAGTCGCGGGCCTGGCCCGAGATCACGGAGGCCATGGTATTCCACACCGAGCCCTGGGGGGGCGTCGAGAACGACTGCACCTGGGCGGCGGCCCCAGAGACCAGAGCCAGGCTCAGCGCCCCGGCAATCGCAATGGAACGGATCGGTTTCATCTTGGTTTCCTCCCTTGAACACCGAGTCTTTTGGCGCACCCGCTATGGGGGTGCGTTGTTCTTGCCGCGGATGGCCTGACGGTCGATCTTGCCGGTGCCGGTCTTCGGCAGTTCCGTCACGTAATCGACGACGCGCGGGGCTTTGTGGGGCGCGAGATGTGCCTTGACGTAGGCGCGCAGGCGATCCGTTTGCGCCGCATCGCGCGCTTGTCCGTCCACCAGGCGCACCACGGCACGCAGGACCGTGCGCCGGTCCTCCAGCTCTTCGGCCAAGACGGCGCATTCATGGACGTCCGGATGCTCGTTCAGGCACCGTTCGACCTCCAGCGGCCACACCCATTGCCCCGAGACCTTCACCAGATCGTCGGCCCGCCCCTGGAAATAGTAGTAGCCGTCGCGCTCCACGAAACGGTCGCCGGTATAGATCCAGTCGCCGCGCATCGTGTCGCGGGTCTTGTCCGGGCGGTTCCAGTAGCAGGGCGCGGAGGAGTGGCCGCGCACGAGCATCACACCCTCTTCGCCCGGCGCGGTTTGTTCGCCCTCGGCGGTCTCCAGCCGGATCTCGTAGCCCGGAACCGGCGCGCCCGCCGCGCCAAGCCTTTGGTCGTCCAACTGGTTGCTGAGATAGATATGCAGCATCTCGGTGGAGCCGAGCCCCTCGACCGGGCCGTGACCCACCAGTGCCTTCCAGGCATTGTAGACATCCGCGGACAGGATCTCGGCCGCGGACATGGATTGCCTGAGCGAGGACAGATCGCGCCCCTCGACACCGGGATCGCGCGCAAGCGCGGTGTAGAGCGTGGGAAGCCCATAGAGGACCGTGGGCCGGAACCGCTCGATCGCGTCCAGCACCACCTGCGGTTTCGGCCGGCCCGGGACAAGCAGCGTCGTGGCCCCGATCGCGAATGGAAAGACGAAGGAATTCCCGAACCCGTAGGCAAAAAAAGCCTTTGGCACGGAATAGCAGACATCGCTTTCGCGCAAGTTCAGGACATGTGTCGCGTAGCTGGCCTGAATATAGGCCGGATCATGGTGCAGATGGACGATGCCCTTGGGCCGACCTGTGGAACCCGAGGAGTACATCCAGAACGCCATGTCGTCGGGGCCCGTGGCGGCGACGGGAAGCTCCGCGTCCGCGCCCGCGAGGAAGCTGGCCTCGGGCACGCCCCCGGCAATCTCCGCAGTCCCGTTCGTGACAACGACAGACCGCAGATCCGTATTGTCGAGTGTCAGGCTGCCGAAAACATGCGCGAACTCGGCATCCACGACCGCGATCCGCGCACCGCTGTCCTGAAGGTAGAACTCTACAAGCTCCGCCTTTGTCTGCGTGTTGAGCAAAACCGGCACCAACCCCGCACGCACCGCGCCAAAGAAGGCGGCCGCGAAAACGGGCGTATCGTCCAGGAAGAAGGCGATCCGCTCTCCGCGTTCTGCTCCGGCGCGAAGGAAGGCGTTTCCCCAACGACCCGCCAGGGCGATCAACGCCCCATAGCTGAGCTGTCCGCCGGGACCGATCAGCGCGATCTTGTCCGGGTTGAGGGCGAGGTTCTGCCACAGGATCTCGGAGCAGTTCCGATGCGCCGTCTTGTCGAACCCGATATCGCGCGCACCCGGTGCGTCGGAGGGCACGGGATCGGTCATCCCTGTGGGCGCGGCCGAAACTGTCGTTGCGCCCCGCATCGGCTCTGACAACGCCGCCATCAATGCGCCATCGCGCGATGCGCTTCGTAATCTGCGGCGAATTTCGGCGCGATCTCGCGCAGCCGCTCTTCGTTCACCCGTCCCGAACGCATCAGGTAGTCATGGGCGAAGTCCATCGGTTCAAGCCGCATCTTCTCGCCGAAGCTTTCGTACCATTGCGCGGACGTGTTGGCCGCATCGACGATCTTGCGGGCGACTGGGGGGCGCGCGGCCTGATATGCGGCCAAGGCGTCTTCAACACGTGTCTCTTGGGCCAGCGCAGACGTCAGCGCGATCGCATCCTCGAAGGCCAGACGCGTCCCCGACCCGATCGAGAAATGCGCCGTATGCACCGCGTCGCCCATCAGCACAAACCGATCCGCGATCCAGCTGTCGCACCACAAGCGCGGGAACTGACGCCAGTTGGACTTGTTGGTGATCAACGCTGTGCCGTTCAGAACGTCCCTGAACAACGCGCCGCATGTCGCCGCGCTTTCCGCTTCGCTCAGGCCCTCAAATCCTGCAGCGCGGAAGGTGGCGTCGTCGCATTCCACGATGAAGGTGCTGCGGTCCGGCGCGTAGCGGTAATGGTGCGCGTTCATCGGACCGAACTCGGTTTCGATGAACGTCTGGGTCAGGGTGTCGAAGGGGATCGTGGCACCGAACCAGGCGAAGTGATTGCCGAAGAACT
>JBCDGG010000046.1:0-32664 GCA_038757905.1 Pseudomonadota bacterium
CCGGTGAGCGCGCCGGGCCTCTGCCTGGGGACCGGGGGGGCGGCCCCCGGACCCCAGGGATATTTCAGGCAACGTGAAGGAGGGGGCGGGGGGGGCTAGGTGTCCGCCGCCGGGGCCACCACCTTTTCGGGCTTGATCATCCATTCGCGGCCTTTGAGCATGGCCTTCCAGTAGACCGGGGGAAGGATCTGCTCCTTCAGGATCCAGGCCGCACGCGACGGCTTCGTGCCGTCGATGATCCAGTCTGGGAAGGAGGGCAGGCGCGTGCCGCCATAGCCGAACTCCGCCAGGACGATCTTGCCGCGCTCGACGGTTAGCGGACAGGACCCGTAGCCGTTATAGGCCGCGACCGGGGCGGAATCGCGCAGATCGGCCACGACGTTCTCGGCCACGATGACGGCCTGCATGCGGGCTGCGGCCGCGGTCTTGGCGTTCGGTGCGTTCATCACGTCGCCCAAGGCCCAGATGTTGTCATACGTCTTGTGGCGCAGCGTCGTCTGGTCGACATCGACCCATCCGTCGGCATCAGCCAGCGGCGAGACCCGCACGAAGTCCGGCGCCGTCTGGGGCGGACAGACATGGATCATGTCGAACTCCGCCTCGACGGTGTGCGGCGGCGCGCCGGGTTCGTGCACGTCGAACCAGGCCTTCCCGGCGGTGCCATCGATCGCCGTGAGATTGTGGCAGAAGTCGAGCTGCGCCTCGTAGCGGGCCACGTATTTCATCAGGGCGGGCACGTAATCCTTCACGCCGAAGAGCGCGTCGGCGGCATTCATGAACGCAACGTCGATGTGCTTCAGCCGGCCCGTCTTCAACCAATAATCGGCCGAGAGGTAGAGAGCCTTCTGCGGGGCGCCCGGGCATTTGATCGGCATCGGCGGCTGGGTGAAGAGGGCGCGCCCCGATCTGAGTTTCTGCACCAGGGCCCAGGTATAGGAGGCGAGATCATAGCGATAGTTCGAGGTGACGCCGTTCTTGCCGAGCGTCTGGACGAGACCTTCGACCGCGTTCCAGGCCAGTTTGAGCCCGGGACAGACGATCAGGCGGTTGTACCCGACGACGCGGCAGCCATCGAGGATGACGACATCGTTCTCGGGCTCGAAGGCCGCGACGGCGGATTTGAGCCAGTGCACGCCCTTCGGCACCAGGGCCCCCATCGGCCGCACCGTGGTCGCCGGATCGAACACGCCCGCGCCGACCATCGTCCAGCCGGGCTGGTAGTAATGCACGTCCGCGGGGTCGATCACGGCAACGCTCAGGCCCGGCCGTCGGGCCTTGAGCGATGCCGCCGTTGCGATCCCGGCGGCACCTCCGCCGACGATCACGACATCGAACCTGGCATCGGCCCTGTCGGTGGGGGTGCGCCCGCCATTGGCGATGCGCCGGGCGACGCCGTTCATGTCGTAGCCCGCCGCCTTCGCGGCGGCCAGGATCTCGGCCAGCGGCCGGCGGTCCGCCTGGCTGAGCGACCACAGCGTCGCCGAGCGCGTGCCGGTCCGGCAATAGGCCAGAACGGGCCCGGGGAGGGCCGTCATCGCCGCGCCGAAGGCTGTCGCATCTTCGTCCCGGACGCTCCCGGACACGATCGGCAGGTAGGTGACCTTCACCCCGTGCTTCTCGGCCTCCGCTTCGATCTCTTCGAAGGTGGGCTGATCGGCGCCTTCGCCGTCGGGCCGGTTGCAGATGATGGCGCGAAAGCCCGCCGCGGCGATCCCCGCCACATCCGCCGGCTGGATCTGAGGTGCGACGGAGACTTCGTCGGTAATCTTGCGGACGTCCATGCGGCTTCCTTCCTGGAACTCCGGTGCACGGGACTCCTGGGGTGCGCGGGCGCAGAGGGCCTGGTGCCGTCCCGTCTGCGCTTATGGCCGGCGATTTCGCTTTTGTCGTTGATCTCGGTCAGGGTTTTGCAAGGAAAGCGGCCCGGCCTGCCAGGGGCGGCGGCGTCCGGTTCCAGGCTCCCGGCGCCCGAGAGCGGCGCGGGACAAGCCATAGGGACGCCGCGCAGGCGCGGCGCGGCTGGAACCGCGGGTGATGGGCGCCGTGTATGTCGAAGGGGCGGGCCGACGCGAATCGCGCCATGGGCCACGGGGGACCGCCGCATCCCCCGCATCGCTTGACTTCCCCGCCGCCGCACGGTGTAGGAGCGCGGACGAACTTGCACCGCCCCGGAAAGGAACCGCTGATGCACCCCTATCGCAGCATGACTTGCGCCGATCTCACTCGCGCGCATGTGGGCGAAACGGTCCGCCTGTCGGGCTGGGTTCACCGGGTGCGCGACCATGGCGGCGTGCTCTTCATCGATCTGCGCGACCATTACGGCATGACGCAGGTGCTGGCCGACCCCGACAGCCCGGTCTTTGCCGAGGTCGAAAAGGTCCGCTCCGAGTGGTGCATCCGGATCGACGGCAATGTGCTGGCGCGCGACGAGTCCCTCGTGAACCCCAAGATCCCCACCGGCGAGGTGGAGGTGTTCATCCGCGACATGGAGGTTCTGGGCGAATCCGAGGAGCTGCCGCTCATTGTCTTCGGCGATCAGGAATACCCCGAGGAAACGCGCCTGCGTTATCGCTACCTCGACCTGCGCCGCGAGGTCATGCAGGAGAATATGAAGCTGCGCTCCGACGTCGTCGCCTCGATCCGCCGCCGGATGTGGGACATCGATTTCCGCGAGTTCCAGACGCCGATCATCACCGCCTCCTCCCCCGAGGGCGCGCGCGACTTCCTGGTGCCCTCGCGCCTGCATCCGGGCAAGTTCTATGCCTTGCCCCAGGCCCCGCAACAGTTCAAGCAGCTGCTGATGGTGTCGGGCTTCGACAAGTATTTCCAGATCGCGCCGTGCTTCCGCGACGAAGACCCCCGCGCCGACCGTTCGCCGACGGATTTCTACCAGCTCGACATGGAGATGAGCTTTGTCGAGCAGCAGGATGTGTTCGACACGATCCAGCCGGTGATCCAGGGCGTGTTCGAGGAGTTCGGCAAGGGCCACACCGTCGATACCGACTGGCCGCAGATCTCCTTTGCCGATGCGATGCTGAAATACGGCACCGACAAGCCCGACCTGCGCAACCCGATCGAGATGCAGATCGTCTCCGAGCATTTCGCGGGCTCCGGCTTCAAGATCTTTGCCTCGCTGCTGGAAAAGCCCGGCACCGAAATCCGCGCCATTCCCGCCCCCAAGGGCGGCAGCCGCAAGTTCTGCGACCGGATGAACAAGTTCGCCCAGGAGCAGGGCCTGCCGGGGATGGGCTATATCTACTGGCGAAATCCACAAGAAAGAAATGCTGAGATTGAGTCGAAGCTGCGGGTCCTGGAGAGGATGGCTCCGCTTCTCGATCAAATCGAGGAAGGTGATCAGTTCGAAGACCTGAGAGCGTCGCTGATGAAGTCTTGGGGTGAGATAGAGGACGAGTTCCGTGAGCTTACCAGCGAAATCACTGAAGCGACGAAGAGGATCGAGTCCATTCGGGAGTTGGTCGGCAAGCAGATTGAGCTTGGTAGCTTCGACGAAGCTCGACGTCTAATCAGTGACGCTAGGGTCAGTATTGAGGCCGCCGGCCCGCTGGCCAAGAACATCGGCCCGGAGCGGACGGAGGCGATCCGCCAGCAGCTCGGCCTGGGCGTGGGCGATGCGGCCTTCTTCCTCGGCGGTGAGCCGAAGGACTTCGAGGCGGTCGCAGGCCGGGCGCGGGTGGTGATCGGCAACGAACGGGGGCTGGCCGACGAGAACCGCTTCGCCTTCGCCTGGATCGTCGACTTCCCGCTTTACGAGAAGGACGACGACGGCGTCATCGACTTCTCGCACAACCCGTTCTCGATGCCCCAGGGCGGCATCGCCGCGCTCGACGGCGACCCGCTGGACGTCAAGGGCTACCAGTACGACCTTGCGTGCAACGGCTACGAGCTGGTCTCCGGCGCGATCCGGAACCACAAGCCCGAGATCATGTTCAAGGCGTTCGAACTGGCAGGCTACCCCGCGGAAGAGGTCACCAACCGCTTCGGCGGCATGGTCAACGCCTTCCGCTTCGGCGCGCCGCCCCATGGCGGCTGCGCGGCGGGGATCGACCGCATCGTGATGCTGCTGGCCGACGAGATGAACATCCGCGAGGTGATCCTTTTCCCGATGAACCAGCGCGCCGAGGATCTGATGATGGGCGCCCCCTCCGACCCAACCAACACGCAGTTGCGCGAGTTGTCCCTGCGCGTGGTCGAGCCGGAATAGGGCCTCGACAGGCCCCGGATCGGCGGCGTCCCGCCGCCGCGATCACAAAGGTTTTCAGCGGTTTTGCCGTGCCTCGATGCCGTGCCTACTCTATGGTGTGACGGCCTGAGAGGAGACGCGCGTGAGCTACGAGACGGCAGTGTTGTCCGCCCGGTTCGGCCTCGGCCCCCGCGCCGACGGGTCGGAACCCGCGGGCGCCGAAGGGCTGCTGACGCCGCTCGCCGGGCCGGACGCCATAGGCGCGCGCTACCCCATCGCCGGCTACGCCGACATCGCGCCGGCCGCGGTGGAGTTGCGGCGGCTGAACCGCGCCCGGCGCGACGCGGCGTCGAGCGACGAGGAAAAGACGCTGCGCCAGGAACGCACCCAGCTTCTACGCCAGCAGCGGGTGCGGCGTGCACAGGATCTCGGCACGGTGCTCGCCCGCGCGTCCGAAACCGCCGACCCGATGCGCGAGCGGCTGGTGCGCTTCTGGGCGGACCATTTCACGGTTGTCGGCAAGCAGACATTTCTCCGCACGGCCGTGCAAAGCTATGTCGAGGAGGCGATCCGCCCGAACGTCACCGCGCGCTTTGCCGACCTTCTGCGCGCGGCGATCCTGCATCCGATGATGCTGGCCTATCTCGATCAGGCGCGCGCCGTCGGCCCCAACTCCGAGGTTGGGCGGCGCAACCCAAAGCGCGGGCTGAACGAGAACCTCGCGCGCGAGCTTCTGGAACTGCACACGCTCGGTGTCGGCGGGCCCTACGCGCAGGCCGATGTGCGCCAGCTCGCCGAACTGCTGGCAGGTCTGTCGGTGCGCCCCTCGGGCGAGATGATCTTCGCCGCCCGGCGTGGCGAGCCCGGGCCGGAAACGGTGCTCGGCCGCCGCTATGGGCGGCGCGCCCCGAAGCTGGAGGACATTCACGAGGTCCTCGACGATCTCGCGCGGCACGAGGCAACGGCCCGGCACATCGCTCGAAAGCTCGCCGTGCATTTCGTGGCCGACACGCCCGACCCCGCGCTGGTAGATCACGTGGCCGCGCGCTTCAGCAGCACCGAGGGCGATCTGCTCGCCGTCTACACCGCGCTGGTCGAGCATCCGGCGGCGCAGGCATCCGAACGGCAGAAGGCCAAGATGCCGTGGGAGTTCATCGCAACCTCGCTCCGGCTGCTGGGCGCGCCGGGGCGCAAGCTGGCGGAGACGCCGCTGCGCGACGTGCGGCGCCATATCTACGCCCCCCTGACAGAGATGAGCCAGGAATGGGAGCGCCCGCCCGGGCCCGATGGTTGGCCGGAGGAGGCCGCGCATTGGATCTCACCCCAGGGTCTGGCCGGACGGATCAGTTGGGCGATGGGCGTGCCCCAGATCCTGATGGGGCTGGGCGTTGCCCTGCCCGACCCCCGCGCCCTTGTGGAGGGCCCGCTGGCGCCGTTGGCTGGCGATGCCCTGCGCTTCGCGGCACGCGCCGCCGAAACGCGGGAGGACGGCGTCGCGCTCGTGCTCCTGTCGCCCGAGTTTCAGCGGAGGTGACGTGACTGTGCAAGACCTTTCCCGCCGCGCCTTTCTGACCCGTACCGCCGCGCTTGGATGCTCGGCCGCGGCGAGCCCGTGGCTGACGCCGGTGGCGCTGGCCTCCGCCCCGTGGGACGGACGCCTGATCGTGATCATCCTGCGCGGCGGGATGGACGGGATCGATGCCCTTCGCCCGGTCGGGGACCCCGATTTCGCCGGTCTGCGCGCGCTGGAAGAGCCGGAGATCGGCGACGAGGCGGGCTTCTTTGCCCTGCATCCCGCGCTCGCGCCGCTCGCGCCGATGTGGGCGGCGGGGCACCTGTCGGGCGTGCACGCGGTGTCGACGCCCTACCGCGACCGGCGCAGCCATTTCGACGGTCAGGATCTCTTGGAAGCCGGCACCGGCTTCACTCCCGGCGCCCCCCGCGCGCGCGACGGCTGGCTGAACCGCCTGCTTCAGACGGTGCCGGGCGTCGCCGCGGAAACCGCCTTCGCCGTCGGGCAGGAAACGCTGTTTCTCTTGTCCGGCGCGGCGCCGCATGCCTCCTGGGCGCCGGAAGCCTCGGTGTCCCTCAGCCCGCAGGCGGAGCTCCTGCTCGGCCATCTCTACGCCGGCGATCCGCTGTTTGCGCCGGCCGCCGCGCAGGCCTTGGCGCTGTCGCAGGAGATGGAGCACACCCCCTCCCTTGCGGAAATGGCAGAGGGCGAGACCGGCATGGCCATGATGGCCGAGATGATGGAGGGGCGGGGCGGGGCCGCGGGCGGCCACCTGCGCTTGGCCGAGTTCGTCTCCGGGCGCATGCGCGAGGAGACGCGGATCGCCGCATTCTCGCTGAACGGCTGGGACACGCATAACAACCAGGGCCGCGGCTTGCCGCGGGCGCTGACCCGGCTGGCCGAAGTGCTGCGCGCGCTGGAGCTTGGGCTCGGGCCGGTCTGGGGCCGCACGGCCGTCGTCGCCATGACGGAGTTCGGCCGGACGGTGGCGCTCAATGGCACGGGAGGAACGGATCACGGAACCGGCGGGGCGATGTTTATGGCCGGCGGCGCAGTGCGCGGCGGCCGGGTTCACACGCGCTGGCCCGGTCTCGATGCCGCGAGCCTTTACGACGGACGGGACCTGCTACCGACGGCCGACGTCCGGGCCTATGCCGCCAAGGTCATGGAAGAGCTCTTCGGCCTCAACCGGCCTGTTCTGCAGGAGGCGGTGTTCCCCGGCCTGGAGATCGGCGATCTGGGGCCCGTTCTGGCCTAGCTCGGACCGAGGAGCGCATTTCCAGCGGCCGAGTATGTCTACATCCGTGCAGCCACACAGCTGGTGAAGTGGGTGCATTCCAGCATGTCAGAGCCAGTTCAAGGGACCAACCGCTTGCGGGGTGCGGCGGAACAACCGCGATCTGTACACAGCGGAGCAGGAAAGTCCGACCACGCCGAGGCAGACCGGGTGCCTATCGGTGTCAGCGGCCCAGCTGCCTAAGCCACTCCGAGGAACAAGGCGCGCAAACCGCTCTCTGCAACTCGCTGCAGCCTGCGGCAGAGGACTCGGCGCAATGCACGGGCTTCGCATTGGCCTAATCTCTCACACCCAACGAGAAGCGCCCGTGGCCGCGGGCCTAGATTTGGCGGGCGTCGGAGAGACGTGCCGCAAGGGCGCTGCGAAGATTGCCATGGGCCAGATCGACATCCTGTCCCGCGGCGTGACTGCGGGCGAAGCGCTGGGCCGCATCGGCCAGTGCCCCGTCCTTGGAAGAGCGCGCCACGGAGGCGACGAACTGCGCCGCATAGGCGGCGGCGCGGCTTCCGCGCCCGGCTTCCAGCGCCTCGGCCGCGCGTTTCAGATCGTCTTGCAACGCCAGGCCGTCCGGCTCCATATCGGCGGGGTCCGCCAGACGCGGGCCCGACGGGCGCGCCTCGGACGGGAGATAAGACAGGATCTCGGCCTGGAAACCGGCGAGCCCGGGCAGCGGCTTTGCCAGAAAACCATCGGCCCCCGCTTCCCGGGCGCGGGCCTCGCCGCCATCCTCGCCGCTCATGGCGAGAATCACCGGTGGCTCGACGTCCCCGCCACTCAACTCCGCAATCAGTTCGGTGCCGCAGCCGTCGGGCAGGCCGAGATCCACCAAGAGCAGCGCGGGGCGGTAAACGGCGAGGTGACGGCGTGCCGACGCGAGACAATCCGCTCGCCGCAGCCGGGCCCCGCTGCGCATGCAGGCGAGGCGCAGCGCTTCGCTTGCAAAGCGGCTGTCCTCCACGGCCAGAATGGTCAATCCCATAAGCGGCTGCGCGGCCGTCGGCTTGCGGTTCCATCGCAGTCGCGTCATGTCATCCGTCATGGCTGGTGCTCCCGTCCCGATTCCAAGCTATTTCCACAGTGAACTGCGTTTTCGCCTAACAATCGGTAAACGCGCGGCACGATAGCCTTACCGCTCACCAACCCTTGCACCACACGCGAGGCGGGGGGATAAGCGGCGCATTCGAAAGCCCCATCCCCGGAGACGTTCCATGATCGGCCGCCTGAACCACGTTGCCATCGCCGTGCCCGACCTCGACGCGGCGGCAGCGCAATACCGCACCGCGCTCGGCGCCAGCGTGGGTGCACCGCAGGACGAGCCGGACCACGGGGTGACCGTGGTGTTCATCGAACTGCCGAACACCAAGATCGAGTTGCTTTGTCCGCTGGGAGAGGACAGCCCGATCTCCGGCTTTCTGGAAAAGAACCCCTCCGGCGGGATCCACCACGTTTGCTACGAGGTGGAGGACATCATCGCCGCCCGCGATCATCTGCAGGAAACCGGCGCGCGCGTTCTCGGCTCCGGAGAGCCGAAGATCGGCGCCCACGGCAAGCCGGTTCTGTTCCTTCATCCGAAGGATTTCGCAGGAACGCTCGTCGAACTGGAACAGGTGTAGATTGTGCAGATCACGTCGGCCCTCGTCCTGCTCGCGGTGATCTGGTTCACCGTTCTATTCGTCGTCCTGCCCATGAATGTGCGCACCCAGGGCGAAAGCGGAAAGGTGGTGCCGGGCACGCCGAGATCTGCCCCGGCAGACCCAAAGCTGAAGAGCAAGGCCAAGCTTATCACGTTGATCAGCCTGCCGATCTGGGTGATCGCCTGCACCATCATCGTGACGGGCACGATCACCGTCGACGACTTCGATCTCTACAAGCGCTTCGGGCCGCATGCCGGAACGGAGGCGGAGGCCCCTGGCGGGGCGGAGTGATCAGTCGCCCGCCGGCCGCTCCAGCGCGTGGAAGATGTGGGTGAAGGTCGCCGCGCCGAGGATCGGAACGAACAGGTTGACCACCGGGATCGAAAGCGGCGCGGCCATCAGGATACCCGCTGCCCAGATGGTCGCCGAATGGCGCTTTCGCGCCGCGATGGCGCCTTTGCGCCCCAAACGGCGCATAGCCACGAGCTGGAAGTATTCGCGCCCCAGAAGGAAGCCGTTCACCGCCCAGAACAGCAACGGCGCGAACGGACCGACGAAGAAATACAGCACCAGCGCCACAAGGTTCACCGCCACGATGACGCCGAGAAACGCCAAACTGTCGCGCAGCGCATCCGACCAAGGAATGCGGGGGACGCCCGGCAGGTGGGGATAGTACCGGCTCTCGACGGCGGCGGCGACGTCTTCCAGGAAGATCCCGGTGAATGCGGATGCGACCGGGATCATCAGGAAGACCGACAGCACCAGCATCAGAAAGATGGAGCCCGCCGACGCGACATCGTCCACCCACGAGATCTCGCCGATCCATGGCATGCTGAACGTGTCCGGCAGCAGCCAGTTTACCCCCCAGACGAAGAGCGCGGTGATGGCGATCAGAAGCCCCAGGGTGAGACCCACGCCGAGAAGAAGGACGCGCAGAAATCTGGGATCCGAGGCCTGGCTGACCGCGCGGCCGAACGCCGTGAAGATCATGCACGAACCCAGGTCGTGATCGCCTGAAGATCCGGGCGGGGGCGCTCCGGCGGGGCGTTGGTTTCGGTTCCGACGTGAATGAAGCCCGCGACGGTTTCCTCGGGTGCGAGGCCCAGCGCTCCTTCGACAAACCCGCGATCGTGGGCCGCCCAGCCCGTCAGCCAGTTCGCCCCCCAGCCCGCCGCCAGAGCAGCCATCAGCAGACCATAGCACGCCGCACCGGCGGACATGAGCTGTTCGGCCTGCGGTATCTTTTCGGAGGGCTTCGGGCTGGCGATGACGGCGATGGCAAGATGGGCGTCGCCGAACTGGCGCGCCATCTTTTCGATCTTCTCCTCCTCCAGCCCGAGCATGGCGCCGTGGGGCGGCACCGCCTCGGCCAGGCGTTCGAGCGCCGGGCGCTCTAATACGAGGAAGCGCCAGGGCTCCAGTTTCCCATGATCGGGCGTGCGGGCCGCGATCTGCAGCAGGCCCACGACCTCATCGGTGCCCGGCACCGGCGTTGTAAGGGTTTTGGCGGGGCGCGAGCGGCGCGCCTGCAGGAACGATGTCGTTTCGGGCGAAGCAATTGGCATGGGCATGTCTCCTCCCGCCTTAGCTAGTCGGCGTGAAGCTCCGCCTCAACCGTGTCGAACCAAGAACTCAGCATCGCGTCGAAATGCGGGCCCGGCTGGCGGGCATCCAGCGTGGCCGCCATCGGATCCGGGGCGGCGCACGGGTCCGTCGGCGGGGTGTCGGTGAGCGCCTCGATCGTGGCGTGGCCGCAGAACGGCACATGCGCTTCGGAATAGCCGCCCTCATGCACCAGAACGAGCTTGCCGCCGCACAGGGCCTCGGCGGCGCCGCGGGCGCGCAGCGTCAGCGCGCGGAAGGTTTCGGCCGTGGCCATGGTGCGGGACAGGGGATCGAACGCGGAGGCGTCGAAGCCGCATGCCACGACGATCACATCGGGGCCGAATGCCTGAAGGGCCGGGCCCACGAACCTGTCCCATGCGGCAAGGAACCCGCTGTGCCCGGTACCGGGCGGGAGCGGCACATTCAGGTTGGCGCCCCGCCCCGGGCCTTCCCCCCGGGCGGACGCCGCACCGGTGTCGAGGGGAAAGTTCCGCTCCTGATGCAGCGAGATCGTCAGAACGTCGGGCCGGGCGTAGAAGATCGCCTCCGTCCCGTTTCCGTGGTGCACATCCCAATCGACCACCGCGATGCGCGCGGCACGCCCCTCGGCCAGCACGCCTTCGACGGCGATGGCGGCGTTGGCCAGCAGGCAGAACCCCATGGGCTGGTCGGGCAGGCAATGGTGACCCGGCGGCCGGGTGAGCGCATAGGCATTGGGCGCGCGTCCATCGAGCACTGCCCGTACGGCGTCGAGCGCGAGGCCCGCGGACAGGGCGGCGATCTCGAAGCTGCCTTGCCCGAACGGGGCGCGCAGCCCGATCTCGCCCCCGCCCGCATCGGACAGCGCCCTGAAGCGATCCAGATAGGCGGGCGGATGCACGCGCTCCAGCTCTTTCCGCGTGGCGGCGGCGGCGCTCTGCATTGCCAGCTTCTCCGCGAGACCCGAAACGCGAAGAAGGTTCAGAAACCGGCGTTTCGTCTCCGGGCTCTCGGGCAGGCCCGCACCGGGCTGGACAAGGCCGCCGGCCGGCAGCGTCAGCGCATACTGGCCGCCGTGATGCCAGAACGTCTGTTCATCCCAGTAGAATGCTGTGGTCATGGCGATCTCCTGCGCAGGGCGCCCGGTCTTCGGTGCGCAAGCCATGCCTGCGCGCCGGGCCTGGCGCGACGGGGGCGCAACGGCACGGATTGGTCAGTTCGTTGCCGCATGGATCCGGTTGATATGGCCCATCTTGCGGCCGGGGCGGGCCTCGGCCTTGCCATAGAGATGGAGCGCGACATCCGGCGTTCGCGCCAGTTCGGCCACTCTCGCGATGTCGCCGCCAATCAGGTTCTCCATGGTGACATCGGCGTACCGGCGCCCGTCGCCCAGGGGGTGCCCGGTGATCGCGCGGATGTGCTGCTCGAACTGGTCGACAGCGCAGCCATTCTGCGTCCAGTGGCCGGAATTGTGAACCCGAGGGGCGATCTCGTTCACCACCAGACCGGTGCGCGTCACGAACAGCTCCACGCCCAGGACGCCGACATAGTCCAGCTCCGTCACGATCCTTCCGGCCAGCAGCACGGCATCCGCGCGTTGGGCCGAGGATATCGCCGCGGGCACGGTTGTCCGGCGCAGGATGCCGCCTTCGTGCACGTTTTCCCCGGGATCGAAGGCGGCCACCTCTCCCGAGAGGCTCCGCGCAACGATGACCGAGATCTCGCGCGCGAAGTCGACATGGCCCTCCAGCACGGCGGGTGCCCCGGCCAGGGCAGAGAGCGCCGCTGCGGCATCGTCCGGCGTCGCAAGCGGCGCCTGGCCCTTTCCGTCATACCCGAAGCGCCGCGTCTTCAGGATCGCCGGGGTGCCGATCCGGTCAAGCGCAGTCGAGAGCGAGCCTTCGTCGTCCACGGGTGCGAACGGCGCGGTGGCCAGGCCGAGGCCCGACAGGTACGTCTTCTCGACCTGGCGATCCTGACTGACAACGAGAGCGCGGCGACCGGGGCGGATCGGCACCTCTGCCTCGATCACGTCCAGCGCGTCGGCCGGCACGTTCTCGAACTCGTAGGTGACGACATCGACGGACCGCGCGAAGGCGACGAGCGCCGCCGCATCGTCATACGGGGCCTGTATCCAGGCCTGCGCAACCTGCGCGGCGGGTGCTGCTCCAGGCTCGTAGATGTGGCTCAGATACCCAAGACGGGACGCCGCGACCGCAAGCATGCGTCCCAACTGCCCGCCACCCAGAATGCCGATGGTCGCGCCCGGCGGCAGCGGGTCAGTCATCCTGCGGCACCTCGGGGATCGAGGCCGATAGCGCCGCGCGCCATGCCTCCAGCCGCTGCGCCAGATCCGCGTCGCCGTTGGCAATTATGGCCGCCGCCATCAGGCCCGCATTCGCCGCGCCCGCGGCGCCGATCGCCATGGTGGCGACGGGAAAGCCGCGCGGCATCTGCACGATGGAATAGAGCGAATCCACCCCGCCCAGCGCCTTGGTCTGTACCGGCACCCCGATCACCGGAACCCGCGTCTTGGAGGCGACCATACCCGGCAGATGCGCCGCGCCCCCGGCACCGGCGATGATCGCCTGCAGGCCGCGGCCGGCAGCCTCGGCCCCGTAGCGCCACAGCCGATCCGGCGTCCGGTGCGCAGAGACGATGCGCGCCTCATAGCCGACGCCGAGTTCGTCGAGGATGCTGGCCGCTTCCCGGAGCGTCGGCCAATCGGATTGGCTGCCCATGATAATGCCCACGGGCGGTGCGGCATCTTCGCTCGCCATTCCAGCCTCACTGCGTCATTCGAGAGGCGCACCATAGCGGGCACGCCTGCACGCACAAGGCGATCCAAAACGGCGCGCCGCGCTCATGCGATGATGTCGGGATTGATCTGATCCTCGAGCAGCCGGATCTGATCCTTCAGCCGGAGCTTCTGCTTCTTGAGACGGCGGAGCGTGAACATGTCGCCGGTGCCCCGCTCCTCCAGTGCAACGATGGCATTGTCGAGGTCGCGATGCTCGCGTTCGAGCACCTGAAGGCGCGCTTTCAGCACCTCGATGTGGTCCATCTCGTGCGGGGGCTTCACAGAGTACTCCTAGGCTGCCGCTGGCCGCGGATGTATACTGTGCGACGACCCGGAGGCAAAGGGCGCGGAGCGGGGCAAACCCACGATTTCGCGGCCGGAACGGCTGATCCGGGGCCGTGCCCCTGACGCTGGCAGCGGAATGGGTGGGCCGCCCCGCCGCCTTGCGCACCACGTCAAGACAACCCATATCGAAAACAACGGGCGGCCGATGTGGCGCCCGTCCAACGCATAGTCGCTTTAGCCAAGGACGTGCCAGATGACGAAACTGACCCTTGGGTCGCACCCGTTTCTGCTTGGGTTCGACCAACTTGAACGCCTCGTGGAACGCACGGCGAAGTCCGGGAATGAGGGGTACCCGCCCTACAACATCGAGCAGGCGACCGAGAACCGGTATCGCATCACGCTCGCCGTAGCGGGGTTTGCCGACGGAGACCTATCGATCACGGTCGAAGATCGGCAGTTGGTGATCCGAGGACGCCAAAGGGATGACGGGTCGGAACGGGTCTACCTGCATCGCGGGATCGCGGCACGGCAGTTCCAGCGGAGCTTCGTCCTGGCGGACGGCGTCGAGGTATCCGGAGCCACACTTGAGAACGGTCTCCTGCATATCGATCTTGAGCGCGCGGCACCGGAAACCGTCGTGCAAACGATCAAGATCGATCGTCCCTGACACAGAGCAAGGTGGGTAGTATGAACGAACGAGTGAATTCCGAACAAACGCAGTCGCGCAGCGGGCGCGATATCGTCTACGTGCGCCCCGTTGCGGTGGCGGACCTTCCCGAAGACGTGCGCGAGAAGGTCCCGGGCGTCGAGGCGCTCTATGCGGTCCATTCCGAGGACGGATCGCGCCTCGCCCTTGTCCGCAATCGAGAGTTGGCGTTTCTTCTCGCACGGCAGAACGATCTTGCGCCGGTGCACGTACACTGATCCGGCGCGTCACTACGCACAGGGCCCCGGCATTCGTGCACGGGGCCTTTTGATGTCTCGGCCAGGCCGAGCCGCAGAAGACACCCCAAAGCCAAGCACAGCACCTTCGCACGCCGAGTGGCCCAAGCCACCAAGGCGGCGCATACCGTATGCGCTGCCGGAGCGATACGGACAGGCAGGCCCCGCGACGGACAGGGGCACCTTGGCGGTATCCGACGCAGCGTCAGACCCGGCAAATGCCGCGAAACGACTCCGACATGTCGAAAAAGGACGCCCTGCGTGTCCAGCCAAGTGTACACAGGCGACGCCTGACACGCCACAGGCGCGCAGCATGAATTGACCAGAAATTACATTCATTTTCAGTGAGATGGCTCATGCCACTCGCTGCAATCTCTTTTCCATTGGGGGCAGCCTCCGTGTGTATTGATGCCAACCGCGAAGCAAACCGCATGATGGATCGCCTTGTGCGCGGCGCGTTCGGAGACATCGCGCGACTCTATGCGTTTCCAGCCGCCGTTTACTTCGGCAAGCACTTGATCGTTCTGAAGGGCCGGCAGGATCTGATCCGGGCCCTCTCGGCCTATCGTTCGATCCTGATCACGGCGGGCCTGAGCCTGATCGGGACGGAGGTGATCGGCAAGCCGATGACGGAGCGTGACCGCTTCACCGTGTCGGTGGCCAACACCTATTTCGCCGTCGACGGGTCGGAGATCGGCAAGAGCCAGGTCCGGTACTTCGTGCAAAGGGAGGGCGGCGCGCCGAAGATCCGATTGGTGGAATACGTGCATTGGCCGTTCCCCGACCAACTGGCGCAGCACCCTGTACTTGCCGCCCTCGCCGGTGTTCCCAGGCCGCAGCCGGCCGCGCCCGCTTCGGCCAGGCGCGCCGTCGAGATCGTCCACTAGGTTGAGCGGCGGAGTACGCGCCCGGTTCGGCGCTCCCGCGTCGGTCAGAGCGCAGCGTAGGCCTGGAACGCAAAGCCCGCGACGGATGCCCCCGCCAGCGACAGCGCAAGGTAAAGGCCGAAGACCTTTGGTTTGACCAGCGCCCAGACCGCAATGGCGGCCGGGATCGACGTCACCCCGCCGGCGATCAGAAACGCCATGCCCGCCCCCTGGGACATGCCCTGCTCGATCAGCCCCCCCACCAGCGGCAAGGCCGCGTAGCCGTTCAGATAAGCCGGTACACCGACAAAGGTCCCCAGCAGGATCGGCCCGGCGCCTTCGCCCCCGAGAAGCGCGGTGATCCGCTCCGCCGGGATGTAGGCCAGCATGAGGCTTTCCAAAAGGAACGCGAGCACGAGCCACTTGGTCAGAAACAGGGTGTTCTTGACCGCTTCGGCAACGAACGTCTCGCGCCGCGCCGGATCCTCCCAGAACCGCCAGAAGACGGCTTTGGGTGCGCGCACCTTGGATCCGCCGCAGCCGCCATTCCCGATCCCGTCGCGCAGCGGGTTGCTCAGCCCGCCGAGGCCCACAAGCGCATGCACAACCAGCCCCCCGATCAGACCAAGGCCCACGGCGGCAAGCGTCTTGGCCATCGCGAACTCTATCCCGAGGACACCCGTTGTGAGCACGAACATCGAGGGGTCCATCAGCGGCGAAGCAAGCCAGAACGCCATGACGGCGGACAAGGGCACGCCCATGGTCAGCAAGGCCGCGATCAGCGGGATCACCCCGCAGGAACAGAACGGCGAGAGCCCGCCCGCCACCGCGGCCAGCACGATCATCAGCACGGGCGACCCGGTGAAGGCTTTTGCGATCAGATTGTCGGCCCCCGTCGCCGTCGCCCAGGCCGCAATGGCGATCGAGGCGATCAGATAGGGGCCCGCATGCAGCAGCGCGGATGCGGTGAACGCGACGCTATCTGCGGCCTGCGAGATCGAGAACAGCGCCGTAACCCCCAGGATCAGCGCGCTCGCCAGCCAGACGCGATGCTCTTTGCGAAGGATCGGCGCGTCGGAGATCTGGGAGGTGTCGGCCATGGGGCAATCCTGTCTCGGCAGCCGGATCAGGCCGCGGGGTTTTCTTTAGTCTGGGCAACGCCGACGCAGCACTCCGCCGTCAGAAAGTCCGTCAGACGGCGCATGGCGCCGAAATCGGCACGGTTGAGAACCTCGCGCCCCTGCCGCTCCTGCTGAACGAGGCCGGCCTCCACCAGCGCGCGCAGATGATGGGCCTGGGTCGAGGCGGGCAGACCGAGATGCTCGGCGATCTGTCCTACCGTCAGCCCGGGCTGCCCGGCGCGCACGAGCAGCCGGAAGATGGCGAGGCGCGCATCATGGCCAAGGGCGGCAAGCGCGCGAGATTCGGGGCTAGAGATCGTCATGAAACTACATAACTAGATTTATAGTTTTATTGCAATCGAAAAAGGCCGGGCCCGCAATTCGAACCCGGCCCGATCAATCCTCAGGCGGCGACGAGGCCCATCTGCTCCAGCTTCAGCAGGACCTGCTGCGCGCAGTAATCGACATCAACCGTCTCGGTATCCAGACGCAGCTCCGGCGTCTCCGGCACATCGTAGGGATCCGAGATGCCGGTGAACTCTGCGATCTTGCCCTCGCGCGCGAGCTTATAGAGGCCCTTGCGGTCGCGCCGCTCGCATTCCTCGAGCGACGTGGCAACGTGCACCTCCACGAAGGCACCGTATTGCTCGATCATCTCGCGCACCTTGGCGCGGGTCGTGGCGTAGGGCGCAATCGGGGCGCAGATCGCGATGCCGGCATTCTTGGTGATCTCGGACGCGACATAGCCGATCCGCTGGATGTTGAGGTCGCGATGCTCCTTCGAGAAGCCAAGCTCGGAGGACAGGTTCTTGCGGACGACGTCGCCGTCGAGCAGCGTCACCGGGCGCCCGCCCATCTCCATCAGTTTGACCATCAGCGCGTTAGCGATGGTGGACTTGCCGGACCCGGAGAACCCGGTGAAGAAGACGGTGAAGCCCTGCTGGGCGCGCGGCGGCTTGGACCGGCGCAGCTCCGACACGACGTCCGGGAACGAGAACCAGTCGGGGATGTCGAGCCCTTCCTGCAGGCGGCGGCGCAGCTCGGTGCCCGAGATGTTGAGCACGGTCGCGCCTTCTGCCACCTCGTCCGCCGGTTGGTACTCGGCCCGCTCCTGAACGTAGACCATGTGCTTGAAGGGCACCATTTCGATACCGATCTCGGCCTCGTACTCGCGGAACAGATCCTGGGCATCGTAGGGCCCGTAGAAGTCCTCGCCCTGGCTGTTCTTGCCGGGGCCCGCATGGTCGCGCCCGACGATGAAATGCGTCACGCCGTGGTTCTTGCGGATCAGCCCGTGCCAAACGGCCTCGCGCGGGCCAGCCATGCGCATGGCGAGGTTCAAAAGGCTCATCGTCGTCGTCGCCGACGGGTACTGATCCAGCACTGCCTCGTAGCACCGGACGCGGGTGAAGTGGTCGATGTCGCCGGGCTTCGTCATGCCGACGATAGGGTGGATGAGCAGGTTGGCCTGGCTCTCCTTGGCGGCGCGGAATGTCAGCTCCTGATGCGCCCGGTGCAGCGGGTTGCGCGTCTGGAAGGCGACGATCTTGCGCCAGCCGAGCTTGCGGAAATACGCGCGCAGCTCGTTCGGCGTGTCGCGGCGAGCGCGGAAATCGTAGTGCACCGGCGGCTGAATGCCGGTGATCGGACCGCCGAGATAGACAGGCCCCGCGGTGTTGTGCAGGTAATTCACCGCCGGGTGGGCAGCGTCGTCGGCCCCGAACACCTTCTCGGCCTCATGCGCCTTGTTCGGCACCCACTTGTCGCTGACCGACAGGATGGCGAGGATCACGCCTTCGGGGTCGCGCAGCGCGATGTCCTGCCCAGGCGCGATCCCCTCGGCGAACTTCTCCGTCACGTCGAGGGTGATCGGCATCGGCCAGAGCGTGCCATCCGCCAGGCGCATTGAGTCGACGACGCTTTTGTAATCCGCCTCGCCCAGGAACCCTTTGAGCGGGTTGAACCCGCCGTTCATCAGCAGCTCCAGATCGCAGATCTGGCGGGGGGTGAGGTCCCAGCTGGGAAGCTCGGCGGCTTCCATCTTCAGCTTCTGAGCGCTGTCGTAGGAGACGTAGAGCTCGGGCACCGGGGTGAGGTTCGACATCATCATCGTAAGGACTCTCGCAACGTTTCAGGGCACCCCCCTCCCCGAAGGCACCGGTCGCGCGCCGATAGACCCGGGCCGCGCCGAGGGCAACCCATCAGCGCGAGATCCGGCGGAATGATGCGGATGTGTCGCTTGTCGGATGTCACGGGGCCGGGCGCGTGACCCTCGTCGCCTCTTGGAAGGCTCTGGGCTCCGGCAACCTACCCAGCGCTAGGCAGGTAGAAGCTGCGGGGCAGACACAATCGGCCCCGCATCTTGCCCGACTGCGCCCTTCGACGCACGCAAGAGGAGTGCGTACGCCTACTCGGCCGCAGCCGCGGGCACGTCGCCGCTTGCCTCCTGCTCGGCCAGGAACTTCTCGGCCTCCAGCGCCGCCATGCAGCCCATGCCCGCGCTCGTCACGGCCTGGCGGTAAATGTGGTCCGTCAGGTCGCCCGCGGCGAACACGCCGGGGATCGACGTCGCCGTGCTGTCCGGTTTCGTCACGACATAGCCGCCGTTATGCGTATCGAGCTGGTCCTTCACGAGCTCGGACGCCGGTGCATGACCAATGGCCACGAAGAAACCGGCGCAGCGGATCTCGGTGATCTCGCCGGTCTTCACGTGTTTGACGCGCACGCCCTCCACACCGGCGGGGTTGTCGGTGCCATAGACTTCGGCCACCTCGTGATCCCAGACCACCTCGATCTTGGGATGATGGAGCAGCCGGTGCTGCAGGATCTTCTCGGCGCGCAAGCTGTCGCGCCGGTGCACCAGCGTCACCTTGTCCGCGAAGTTCGTCAGGAACAGCGCCTCCTCCACGGCGGTGTTGCCCCCGCCCACCACGACGACATCGCGACCCCGGTAGAAGAAGCCATCGCATGTCGCACAGGCCGACACGCCGAAGCCCTTGAACTTCTGCTCCGACGGCAGGCCGAGCCACTTGGCCTGCGCTCCGGTGCACAGGATCACCGCATCCGCCGTGTAGAGGGTGCCACCGTCGCCGACGGCCTGGAACGGGCGCTGCGACAGATCGACGGACCGAATGTGGTCGGAGATGATCTCCGTCCCAACCTCGCGGGCATGGGCCTCCATCCGCACCATCAGATCGGGGCCCTGCACCGTGGTGTCGCCCGGCCAGTTCTCGACCTCGGTCGTGATGGTCAGCTGGCCACCGGGCTGGATGCCCTGCACCAGCACGGGTTCCAGCATCGCGCGCGACGCATAGACGGCCGCGGTATAGCCCGCGGGCCCGGACCCGATGATCAGGACCTTGGTGTGACGCGTCTCAGGCATGGCATTTCCTTCTGGCGGACGGGGACGTCGGACGGCGGACGGGACGGATCACGCCGCGCCTCCACTGGAAGCCCTATATAGAGAGGGATGGGCGTGCTCAAAAGCCACAACGCTGTGCGTTTATGATGGAACAAATCATTGCGCAAGCGCGAAATAATGTTGCGCACATTGTGGTCTCGGCATACTGATGTACACGAGGAGGCGGCCCATGCCCACATCGAAACTAGATGCGATCGACCGGCAGATCCTGGCCGAGCTGCAAGCGGACGGACGCATGACCAATGTCGAGCTTGCCCGGCGTGTCGGGATCTCGGCCCCTCCCTGCCTTCGGCGCGTCCGGACCCTGGAAGAGGCGGGGTTCATCCGCGGCTATCATGCCGACGTCGACCCGCGCGCCCTGGGATTCGAGGTGCAGGTTTTTGCCATGGTCGGGCTCGACAATCAATCCGAAGCGGCGCTGTCGGGGTTCGAGGCACGCTGCCGCGATTGGCCGCTTGTCCGCGAATGCCACATGCTCAACGGCGAGATCGACTTCATCCTGAAATGTGTGGCGCCGGATCTGTCGACCTTCCAGTCCTTCCTGACCGAGGAGTTGACGGCGGCCGAGCATGTCGCCTCGGTCAAGACGTCGCTGGTGATCCGCGGCGCGAAAGACGAGCCCGCCGTGCCCTTCAACGTGCTCGAGGAGCGCCTGAGCAAGTCAGCCTGACTGGGCCGACCCTCGGCCGCCACCGCGTGGTGCCGCCCTTGCCCCCGTCCGCGCCTTACCCGCGGATGTAGCGGAACAGGGCGCTGGCGCCCCAGCCTGCCGCAATGGCGATCGCCAGCGACATCAGCCCGTAGATCAGCGGGCGGTCATGGGCGAGCGTGTAGATGAACCGCTCAAGCCCGACCTTCCGCACATCGAGGACACGCTGATACTGGGCCACGACCGCGCCGGCGCGCGTCAGATAGATCCGAGCATCGTAATCGCCCTCGACGAGATTGGCCGGCAGGCTGATCGTCGTGTAGAACAGCGCCTGCTCCGCGAAGGACACCGCCCCCTCCTGCACCCGGTAGAGCCCCTGATCCTTGCGGATACGCACGAGCGCTTCGGTGAAGCTGGGTGTGTCTTCGTCTCCCGTGGCGGCATCGACGGCGCGGATGGCCCGGGGGATCGTGATGGAGTGGCGCAAATCCTCGGTCTCTGACAGCACGTCCGCCAGCGGGCCCGAGGTCGAGATCTTGTAGAGGGTGGGCGCCGCGTCTATCTCCACCGCCTCGGCATTGGCCCAGATGCCCGCGATCCGCGCCTTCTTCCGCACGGTCACGGGCTCGTCGGGACCGGACACCGTGATGATGACTTCGAGCGGCTCGGCATCGCTTGCCAGCGGCGGCCCGGGCTTGATGGCACCGAAGACCACGATCTCCGATCCGTCGAACGTGGCGTCGATGGCGACGCGGTTCTGGCTGAGATCCGCGACGATCTCCTGCGCGGCCAGAGGTTGCGCCCCGAGAAGAGCAGCGACCAGGAGAAGTACCGGCCCCTTCATGAGTGCCCCCCGGGTTCCCCGAGCGAGTAGAGTTCGGACGGCTGCAACAGCAGATCGAGCGCTAGCTTGCCGCACACGCCAAGCACCATCAGGGCGAGCAGAATCCGCAACTGCTCGGCCTTCAGCCGCGTGCCGATCTGCGTGCCGACCTGCGCCCCGATCACGCCGCCGATCAGCAGCAGCAGCGCCAGAAGCATGTCGACCGTGAAGTTGGTGGTCGCATGCAGAAGCGTTGTGAAGGCAGTGACGAAGATGATCTGAAAGAGCGACGTCCCGACGACGACCTTCGTGGGCATGCCCAGAAGGTAGATCATGGCCGGCACCATGATGAACCCGCCGCCGACGCCCATGATGGCCGCAAGGACGCCGACCACCAGCCCGACCACCAGCGGCGGAAGCACCGAGATGTAGAGGCCGGAGGTGCGAAACCGCATCTTGAAGGGCAGCGCATGCACCCATCCGCGGCTGCGGCGGGGCGGCACGGGTGGTTTGCCGCTCTTGTCCGCGGCTCGGGCCCTGCGGAGCGCGCCAAGCGATTCCACAAACATCAGCCCGCCCACGATCCCGAGAAATACGACGTAGCAAAGCTTGACCAGGAGATCGACCTGCCCCAGCGATTTCAGCCAGTTGAAGACCAGAACGCCAAGCGCGGCCCCCACCAGACCGCCGATCAGCAAGACGGTGCCCATGCGCAGATCGACCGTTTTTCGCCTGAGATGCGCGAGCACGCCCGAAAAGGACGACGCAACGATCTGGTTGGCTTCTGTCGCGACGGCGACCGCGGGCGGGATGCCGATGAAGAACAGAAGCGGCGTCATCAGAAAGCCGCCGCCGACGCCGAACATCCCCGACAGGACCCCCACCATTCCCCCGAGGCCCAAGAGCAAGAACGCATTCACGGACACTTCGGCGATGGGGAGGTAGACCTGCATACCCCACTTAAGCCTGACCGGCGGGGCACGGCAACGCGTAACCTGTCGCGGAAACGCCCGGGAAATGGTGGCCTAGGGGCCGTGAGGATGCCCGCGAAGCCCAGTCTTGCCGGGTCGGGCTGCGTCTGCCCCGGGCTCCGTGCCCGCGCCCACGATGCCTGTGCGCCGACCGAGCGCCCGGCCCAGCGCGGCCTGCGACGGGCTCTACAAGGCGATGCAGGACCGAGCGAAACGCCCGCGCCTAGCGCTCCTTCACGTAGGGCGCGCCCCCGGCGCGGGGCGGGATCGCCTTGCCGACGAACCCGGCCAGGATCACCACCGTCAGCACGTAGGGCAGCGAGTCCATCACCTGAACGGGGATGACGAACCCGCCAAGGTCGATGCTCTGATAGCGCAGGGCAAGCGCCTGCAGGAGGCCGAAGAGCAGACACGCCCCAAGCGCGTACCAGGGCCGCCACTTGGCAAAGATCAGCGCCGCAAGGGCGATGTACCCGCGTCCGGCGGTCATGTCCTTGACGAACCCGGCCTGGAGCGCCGTCGCCAGATAGGCGCCGGCAAGCCCGCACAGGATCCCGCAGATCCCGACCGCCGCAAACCGCAGCCCGACGACCGATATGCCCGCCGTGTCCACCGCGGCGGGGTTCTCGCCCACCGCGCGCAACCGCAAACCGAACCGCGTGCGGTAGAGCACCCACCAGGTGAACGGCACGGCCGCCAGCGCGATATAGACAAGGATCGAATGGCCCGACAGCAACTCGTGATAGATCGGCCCGAACACCGGCACGTCCTTCAACTGCTCGGCAAAAGGCAAGGTGATGGGCTGAAAGCGCCCACCCCCCATGAGGGAGGGCGTTCGCCCGCCCTGGCTGAACCAGCTCTGGGCGATCACCACCGTCAGCCCCGCCGCGAGAAAGTTGATCGCCACGCCCGAGATCAGCTGGTTGCCGCGGAACGTGATCGAGGCAAGCCCGTGTATGGCCGACAGCAGCATCGAGGCGACGACCCCGGCCAGCAGGCCCACCCAGACGGAGCCCGACACGAAGGCAAACGCGGCGGAGGCGAACGCCGCCATCAGCATCTTGCCCTCAAGACCGATGTCGAAGATGCCGGCCCGTTCCGAAAACAGCCCCGCAAGACAGGCCAGCAGCAGCGGCGTTGCCAGGCGGAGCGAACTGTCGAGGATCTGAACGAGGGTCTGAAAGTCCATCACAGGCGCTCCGTCGCCAGCCGGATCGCAAAGAACGCAAACAGCGCCCCGAGCGAGGCTTCGATCCAGCGGCGCGCGGCCGCATAGGCTGCCCGGAACGGGGCCGAGGACAGCAGAATGGCCCAGGCCCCGTGGCACGCGAACGAGATCACCCAGGCGCCGGCCACAAACAACGCGATCACCAGGGCGCCGCCGCCCTGCGTGGCGGCCACGGCGTTGATCGCGATCCAGAACACGATCGCTTTCGGGTTGGTAAGCTGCAGCGCCGCCCCATAGGCGAAGAGGCGCCCCGCCGGTGCCTTGTCGACCTGCGCCACGGCGAGCGGCGGAATGTCGGCGGCCGCCTTGCAGAACGCCCCCCATGCGAGCCACGCCAGATACGCCGCGCCGAGGAGGCGGATGGCGGTCATGGCCCAGGCCGCCTGGCTGAGGATCAGGCCGAGGCCCAGCATCGTCCCGAGGTTGAGCACGACGCTTCCGGTGGCGATCCCGGCCGCTGCCGTCAGGGCACTGGCCCGTCCCTGCCCCAATCCGATCCCAAGGAGCATCGCAACCGCCGGCCCGGGCGAGGACGCCGCCACCAGAAGGATCGCATAGGCCGCGGCGAATCCGGGCAGGAATGGCAAAAGGTCAGTCATCGCGCCCTCCAGCGAGCTGCGCCGGACACGCACTATGGCCGCGTTGCGACCCGGATCTTGCGTGCCCCGTCATTCCGCCGGCTCCGCGGCCACCCGCTCCTCGCGCCGGCGGCGGCGCGCCAGAAAGATCCGCTCGATCGGCATGCGCACCATGTTGTCGAGCGCGCCGGTGAACAGGATCACCAGCGCCTGGATCACCACGATCAACTCGCGCGGGATCGACATCCACAGCGCCAACTCGGCCCCGCCCTGGTACAGAAAGCCAAAGAGGATCGCCGCCAGGGCCACGCCGAACGGGTGGTTGCGCCCCATCAGCGCGACGGCGATGCCGATGAACCCCGCCCCCTCGACAGAGTTCAGCACAAGCCGCTCGGCCTCGCCCATCACGTTGTTGATCGCCATCAGCCCCGAAAGGCCGCCGGAGATCAGCATGGCAATCACGATGATCTTGGTCGGAGAGATCCCGGCATAGACCGCCGCGGGCTCGGAATGCCCATAGGCCCGCAGCTCGTAGCCGAGGCGGGTCCGCCAGATCAGCAGCCAGACGCCGACGCAGGCCAGAATGGCGATGAAGAACGTGATGTTGACCGGCGCCGCGCGCGAGAACTCGATCCCCAGCGGCGCCAGCATCTCGTGCAGCGTCGGCAGGTTGGTGCCCGCCGGGAAGTTCGCCGTCGCCGGATCCATCGAGCCTTCGGGGCGCAGAACATTCACCAGCATGTAGTTGAGAACCGCCGCGGCGATGAAGTTGAACATGATCGTCGTGATCACGATATGGCTGCCGCGCCGCGCCTGAAGATAGGCAGGGATCAGCGCCCAGGCCGCCCCGAACAGCGCGCCGCCGATCATCGCCGCCGGCAGGGCGATGCCCCAATGCGGCCACGGCAGGGCCAGGCACACGAGCGCAACGCCGAGGCCCCCCATCGTCGCCTGCCCTTCCGCGCCGATGTTGAACATCTTGGCATGGAACGCGACCGCGAAGGCCAGACCGGTGAAGATAAAGTTCGTCGCGTAGTAAAGCGTATAGCCCCAGCCATAGGTCGAGCCGAAGGCGCCCGTCACCATCAGCGTGACCGCTTCCACAGGATCCTGCCCGATGGCCCAGATCACGCCCGCGGAAATCGCGAAGGCGATCAGCACCGAGATCAGCGGCACAAGGACAACGTCGACCCAGCGCGGCATCACATCCATCTCACTGCACCTCTTCGCCCTGGCGCGCGCCGCCCGCCTCCGCTGCGTCGCGATCCGCCGCGCGGGCGGGCGTGCTCTCCATCCCCGCCATCAGCAGTCCAAGCTCCGCCTCATTGGTCTCGCCGGGCATGCGCTCGCCCATGATATGGCCGTCGAACATTACCGCGATGCGATCGCTCAGCCCCATGATCTCGTCCAGTTCGACCGAGACCAGAAGCACGGCCTTGCCGCTGTCGCGCAGTTGCACGATCCGCTGATGGATGAACTCGATGGCCCCGATGTCCACCCCACGGGTCGGCTGCCCGACAAGCAGAAGCTCCGGATCGCGCTCGATCTCGCGCGCCAGCACCACTTTCTGCTGATTGCCGCCCGAAAAGCTCTTGGCGGCAAGGCGCGGGTTCGGGGGGCGCACGTCGAACCGCTTCATCTTGCCGGCGGTGTCTTCGATGAGCGCGGCGTTATCCATCAGAAGGCCGCTCTGGTATTGCTCGTCGTCCTGATAGCCCAGCGCGATGTTCTCCCACGCCATGTAATCCATGATCAGGCCCAGGCGCTGGCGATCCTCCGGCACATGGGCGATGCCGCGCCCGCGCCGCGACCGGCCATCGGAATACTTGCCGCTCAGGTCGATCTCCTCACCGTTCAGCCGAATGCTGCCCGTGGCCGTCCGGATACCGCCGAGCACGTCCAGAAGCTCCGACTGGCCGTTCCCCGCCACCCCCGCGATGCCCAGAATCTCTCCGGCGCGCACGGTGAAGGACACGCCCTTCAGCCGCTCGACGCCCTGTTCGTCCTTCGCCCGCAAATCGCTGACCTCGAGGATCGTGCGGCCGGGCTGCGCGGGCGGCTTGTCGACGCGCAAAAGCACCTTGCGCCCCACCATCAGCTCGGCCAGCTCTTCCGGCCCGGTCTCCGCCGTCTTGACCGTCGCCACCATCTCGCCCCGCCGCATCACCGACACCTCATCGGTGATATCCATGATCTCCCGCAGCTTGTGAGTGATCAGGACGATGGTCTTTCCCTCATCGCGCAGGCCGCGCAGGATCCGGAACAGATGGTCGGCCTCCGCCGGCGTCAGAACACCGGTCGGCTCGTCGAGGATCAGAATATCGGCCTGACGATAGAGCGCCTTCAGGATCTCCACCCGCTGCTGCATGCCAACGCCGATCTCCTCGATCAGTGCGTCGGGATCGACCTGCAGCTCATACTCCTTCGACAGATCGGCCAGGATCTTGCGCGCCTTGGCCAGGGATGGGCGCAGAAAGGCGCCCTCCTCCGCGCCCAGGACGACATTCTCCAGAACCGTGAAGTTCTCGACCAGCTTGAAATGCTGGAACACCATGCCGATCCCCGCCGCGATCGCGGCCTGACTGTCGGGGATCTCCGTCCGCTGGCCGCCGATGAAGATCTCGCCCTGATCGGCCTTGTAGAACCCGTAGAGGATCGACATCAGCGTGGACTTGCCCGCGCCGTTCTCCCCCACGATGCCGTGGATCGAGCCCCGCGCCACCCGGATGGAGATGTCCTTGTTGGCCTGAACCGGCCCGAACGCCTTCGAAATGCCCTTCAGCTCGATCGCCGCTGCCGCATCCAGGGTCATTCCGGCCCCCGCCCCATGAAGCCCACCATCGTGGCAAGACGCCCGTCCGGGGCGAACGCCGCGAAGTACTGCCCTGTCGCGAAAACCGTGCCGTCCCGTTCGAACCGGACAGTCGCGCGGGCATGCCCGTGCTGCACATCCACCGGGGCCACCACCTGCGCCCGCGCGTCAGGCATGTTCGCCGTGAACGCGGCCAGAAAGGCCGACATCGCCTCTGCCCCTCGCACGGGCTCCGGGGCCTGCGGGTCGGCATAAACGAACCCCTCGTGCACAATCCGTTTCAATCCGTCCAGCCGTGCACCGGGCTCCGCTTCGGCCCAAAGCCCGAAGAACGCCGATAGGGTCCTCGCGTCGTCCATACCCCGTCCCATACCGTCGGTGCAGATCCACACCGCGCCCGTCCCATCATCTTGGGACAAATACTCTCGGGGGGTCTGGGGGGCAGACAGCCCCCCAGCCCATCCGTTGGCCGAACCCTCAGAAGCTGAGCGCCGGGCAGCTGTTGTCCGACGTATAGTCGTGAACGGACAAGTCTCCCGACGCGATCGCGGCTGCCGCGTCGTCGACGGCCGTCTGCATGTCGGCCGACACCAGTTCGGCGTTGTTCTCGTCCAGGGCGTAGCCCACGCCCTCTTCGGCAATGCCCAGCACCCGCACACCGGTCTCCATGCCGGCGCCGTCGCTGAAGGCCTCGTGCACGGCATTGTCCACGCGCTTCAGCATCGAGGTCAGCACCTGACCGGGATGCAGGTGGTTCTGGTTGCTGTCCACGCCGATCGACAGGATCCCGTCATCGGCAGCGGCCTGCAGAACGCCCACACCGGTGCCGCCTGCCGCGGCATAGACCACATCCGCACCCTGGCCGATCTGGGCCTTGGTCAATTCGGCGCCCTTCACCGGGTCGTTCCATGCCGCCGGCGTGGTGCCCGTCATGTTGGCGATTACCGTGGCATCGCCGTTCACCGCCATCACGCCTTGGGCATAGCCGCAGGCGAACTTGCGGATCAGCGGAATGTCCATGCCGCCGATAAAGCCGACGGTGCCGCTCTCCGAGGCCATTGCCGCCATCATGCCCACCAGATAGCTGCCCTCATGCTCGTTGAACACGACGGAGCGGACGTTGGGCTGATCGACGACCGCGTCGATGATGGCAAACGACGTCTCTGGATAATCCGGCGCCACTTCCGTCAGCACATTGCCGAAGGCGAAGCCCGTCATCACGATCGGGTTCGATCCCGCCTCGGCCAGACGGCGCAAGGCCTGCTCGCGCTGCGCTTCGGACTGCATCTCGATCTCGCGGAAGGACCCGCCCGTCTCCTCGGCCCAGCGCGACGCTCCGTTGAACGCGCTCTCGTTGAAGGACTTGTCGAACTTGCCGCCAAGATCGAAGACGATGGCAGGGTCGGCGGCGGCAAGGCCGACGGACAGGCCCGTCGCTGCCGCGGCGCCGAGAAGGGTCCGCATGAAGGTCATTGGTTTCTCCCGGTTCGTGGGGCGCGCCTCCATGACCTTGGGCGCACTCCCGCATCTGAGGTGTCGGGGATTTGCCCGACCACGACAGCGATAAGGCCGCAGCCGCCCGAGACGGTCAACCGGTTTTTGGCGCCGGTGCGCGCCCCGCCGATGCACCCCAGCGCGGCGCGGCAGGCCAGGGGCGCGTCGCTCAGCGATGCAGCACTTGTGCGAGAACCAGCGCGTCGGCCCGCGATCCGTCGTCGAGTGTGTAGTAATCGCGGCGCCGGCCCCGCTCCGAATACCCGGCCGAGACATAGAGGCCGATGGCCGGCAGGTTGCCTTCGGCCACCTCGACGAAGGCCTCCGCGGCGCCGCGGGCCCGTGCCTCGGCGGCGAACGCGTCCAGCAGGGCGCGCCCGAAGCCGATCCGCCGCCGCTCCGGCCGGACGGCCAGCGTCAGAAGCTCCGCTTCGCCGCCCGCGCACCGCCCTAGGGCAAATCCGGCCTCCCCCTCGGGCGCGAGGCACAAAAAGACGTGCTGATCCTCCAGCAGACGGCCGAACTCTTCCGCGCCCCAAGGGCGCCCGGTGCCCGCACCGCGAAATGCGCTCCGGTGGAGGGCGGACAGGTCCTCGGGGCTCATAGGGTTTTGGGTCTCACGGGATCAGGCGCGGCGGCGGGTCCGTCGGCGGGGCCGCCTCCGGGGGCCGCACATAGAGCGGCGCGGGTCGCCCGACGGCCGCGCCGGTCCGCCACTTGAAGTGCGTCACGATCCCAAGGCGCCACGGCAGCGCCTCGTCCGGCCCCTCCCGGTATGGCACGTCGAAGGCCCGCGCGATCTCGGCCGCCCGATACCCGGTGACACACATCGGACCGGGCACGCGCATGACGAACGGCGGTGCGGCGGGGTCGATCAGCTGCGGGTCTGCCTGGGGGACGCCGAACCGGTATGTCCGGACATAGGCCATTTCGCGCGGCGCGGGGACGCTGACGAGCTCCGCCGCCTCTCCGCCCAAGTCTGCGTCGTCGCGCATGAGATCGAAACTCGACACCGAGACTGCCGGACGGCCCAGCGCGAGCGACAATCCCCGCGCTGTCGACACGGCGATGCGCGTTCCGGTGAAGTTTCCCGGCCCGACACCGACGCCGAGCGCGGTCAGATCCTGCAGGTCGCATCGGGCCTCGCCCATCACCTGCCGCAGCAGCGGCACGAGCGCTTCCGCCTGGCCGCGCGCCAGGGCCAGAAGGCCGCTCGCGCGCATGGCGTCGCCCTCAAAAACAGCGGCCGCGCAATGCGCGGCCGACGTGTCAAAGCAAAGAAAGAGCGGGTCAGACCCCAACAGGGCGCACCTCGGTCACTTCCGGGATGTAATGCCGCAGGAGGTTCTCGATCCCCATCTTCAGCGTCAGCGTCGAAGACGGGCAGCCGGCGCACGCCCCCTGCATGTGCAGATAGACAACCCCGCGGTCGAACCCGTGAAAGGTAATGTCGCCCCCGTCCTGCGCCACGGCCGGACGCACCCGGCTATCGAGCAAGACCTTGATCTGGTTGACGATCTCGGCGTCCTCGCCGTCATGGGCCGCATGCCCGTCGCCCTGGTCGGCACCGCCATCCTCGATCACCGGTTGCCCGGACTGAAAATGCTCCATGATAGCGCCGAGGATCGCAGGCTTGATATGCTCCCACTCGACCGCGTCGGCCTTCGTCACCGTTACGAAGTCGGAGCCGAAGAACACGCCGGTCACCCCGTCGACGGCAAACACCCGGGTCGCCAGCGGCGACTTCTCGCCCGCGTCCGGGTTCGGAAAGTCTGCCGTGCCCATTTCAAGCACGGTCTGGCCTGGCAAGAACTTCAGCGTGGCGGGGTTGGGCGTCGTTTCTGTCTGAATAAACATGGAGGGGCTCCCTGGCTGAGCGTCCTTGGTATATGCCCACGGCACCGCGCAGTGTCAACTCTTTGGAACCATTCTAAACTGGCGCCCGTCGGATGCAGACCGGGCCACGAGCCACCCGCGTGGGGGCGGCCCCATCCGGCCAGACCCGGCCCAACCGGGCAGGATGGCGCACCCGGCTAGGTGATCTCTTCCAGACGTTCTTTCGACATCTCGCCCGGGACGATCGTGATCGGCACGGGCAGCGTGCCGGAGGCCTTGCTCAGCGCCGCGACCAGCGGGCCCGGCCCGCCTTTTCCGGTGCCCGCGCCCAGTACCAGCACGCCAATCTCGGCATCGTCCCGGATCAGCGTCAGGATCGTCGGTACCGGCTCTCCCTCGCGGATCACAAGGTGGGGATCCACGCCCTGCTTGTCGCGCATCCACTTCGCGAAAACCTCGAAATGCGCCTCGATCCGTTCCCTTGCCTCGGCCCGCATGACGTCGCCGACGCCGATCCAGTGCTGGAATTCATCCGGCGGGATCACGGACAGGATCTCGACCCCGCCACCGGTGCGCGCGGCCCGCATCGCAGCGAAGCGCATCGCGTTGAGACACTCGCGGCTGTCGTCAAGCACCACAAGAAACTTGCGCATCTTCGGCTCCTTCTGCGTGGGCCAACATGACGTCGCCGGGGGCGCAACGCAATGGCCGCGCCGCAGGCCCGCGCAACGATCCCCCGCGCGCTTAAGCTGCCGAGGCTGCCCAATCCCAGTAGAGGGTCCGCGCCCGCCGTGCGACCGGTCCGACCTGGTAGGAGGTGCCGTCGAACTCCGTCACCGGGGTGATCTTCATCAGATTGCCGGTCAGGAACACCTCGTCGGCCGCGCGGAAGTCATCGAAGGTCAGCACCTTTTCGACAACCTCGACACCGTCGGCGCGCAGGTTCTCGATATGCCGGGCGCGAGTGATCCCGGCCAGAAACGTGCCGTTCGGAATGGGCGTGAAGGCCACGCCGTCCTTCACCATGAAGACATTGGCCGAGGCCGACTCGGCGACGTTGCCCATCGCATCGGCCACCAGCACGTTGCCGTAGCCCTTGGCGCGGGCTTCGGCGAGCATGCGGGCATTGTTGGGATAAAGGCACCCGGCCTTGGCGTTGCATACATTGTCGGCCAGGACCGGCCGATGAAAGCGCGTCGTCGTCAGCGTGACGGTCGTATCGGCCGGCGGCACCGGAACCTCTTCCAGACAGATCGCAAAGCCTGTCGGACCGCGCTCGGGCAGGATGCCGATATAGGCGCTCTCGATCGCCCAATACATCGGCCGAATATAGAGCGGTGTCTCGGCGGGATAGAGGCGCAGCCCCTCCCAGATCAGATCCACCATATCCTCGGCCGAAACGGTGGGCTCGATCATCATCGCATCGGCCGAGGCATTCACCCGCGCACAATGCTTGTCGAGGTCCGGCGCGCGGCCCTCCACGTAGCGCGCCCCGTCGAAAACGGTGGATCCAAGCCACGCGCCGTGGTCGGCGGCGCCCATGATTGGCACGTTGCCGTCCTGCCAACGCCCGTCGAAATAGGTGCGGATATTCGTGCCGACTGCCATGGGTGCCTCCGTTGCCGGGCTGGACCCTAGGCGCCGGGCCCGGCAGGGTCCAGCCCCGTCGGCGGGGCTAGGGCGCCTCCGCCAGCAGCGCGTCGAGATCCAGCGGCTCGTTCACCATTGCCAGCTCGGCCTCGCTGCGGCGGGGCCAGTCCGCGCGCGCGCGGTCGCGATAAAGCTCGACCCCGTTGCCGTCGGGATCGTCGAAATAGATCGCCTCGCTGACGCCGTGATCCGCCGCGCCCGTGAGAGCGACACCGGCATCGAGCACACGCCGGTAGGCGGCGGCGAGACTGGCCCGGTCGGGATAGAGGAACGCACTGTGGTAAAGGCCTGGGTGCCCCTTCGGCGCCGGGCGGGCGCCTTCGGTGCCCCAGGTGTTCAGGCCCAGATGATGGTGGTAGCCGCCCGAGGACAGGAACGCGGCTTTCGAGCCGTAGCGCTGCATGACGTCGAGCCCGATCACGTCTCGGTAGAACGCAACGGACCGGTCGAGATCCGAGACATGCAGGTGAACATGGCCGAGGACGGGGGGACGGGCATTGGACATGGCAGGCTCCGGGGTATCGCGGTTGCCGCCAAGATATGTGCCCGTGGTGACGCAATCACCCCGTCCCGCCGCACAGCGCATGTGCGGCGCGCCGTGGCTGGCGGTTCCCCTGGCAGGACGGCCACCCCTCGTCGCGCCTTAGGCGCGGGTCAGCTCAATGGGCGCCCGGACTTGGCCGCGCTGGACCCGCCGGTGCCGCTGTCGGCACGCCCGCTCCGTGCACGGCTCGTTGCCGCAGGCCACCGGGCCACGCCGCCGTGCCCCCGCAAGGATCAGCCACCCGGAAGCAAGCGCGTCCTAGAGCCCGCCGTGGCCCACCATGCCGACGATCTCGTAGGTCCGGCGCAGGACCGGGGCGGCCAGCGCGCGGGCGCGCTCGGCACCGCGTTCGAGAATGCGGTCGATCTCTGCCTGGTCCTGCATCAGGCGCGACATCTCCGACGTGATCGGCGAC
>JBCDGG010000047.1:0-32663 GCA_038757905.1 Pseudomonadota bacterium
GATCCAGTAACCCTCTGTTCAGAAATCTTTGTGGCATCAAAATGACCCCAACAATCAACAAACCCTCAATACCCAGATACAAGACCCTCAAGACAACGACGCGCCTGAAGCAATAGACATACCGCATCGCCCGTCGCCTCGGATCCGCCCTCGACCTCCATCAGCTGGACGAGGTCGTAGGCATCGCTGGCCATCTCGCGGGCAGGCGACACAACGGCGTCGTCCGGACCGAAGGGATCGTTGAGATAGCTCGATAGCCACTCCGCATCGGCGAGCACCTCCGTCATGATCCGGGCGCCGGCGGCGTCGGGCTCCTTGCGGGCGATCTCTGCCCAGGCCGCGCCGCGCTCGCTCAGATAGCGGATCGCACTGGCGACGGTCTCGCGGCCTTCGGCCGTCAGTTGGATCGGATTGGCCGGATGGAAGGGCGAGGTGGCCATTGCGGCGCTCTCGGATCCGATGTCCTGCGGGTTGGCATCCTCTGGCGCATCATCCTGCGGCGAAGCCGGCTGAGGCGACGCCAGAGGGGCGGCGGCTGGAGCGTCGGGGACGTTCGGTTCCGCGGCTTGGGAAGCGGTTGCCGCGGCCTCTGTCGCGGCGAGCGTGTCCGTCGCCGGAGCCTCCGCCGCGGGCGCCACCGCTCCGCTAGACGCAAAGGCCGGGCGGTTTTGCAACACGGGCGTTTCGAGTTTGGGCGGCGCGTCGATCGCTCTGTGATGCCCGACAGGCGCATGGCGCGGGCGATCGGACGCCGAGGGATGCTTATAGGGTTGGGCCGCCTCCCGCGCGACCGCCTGAACGGGCGCCGGGCCCTGTGCGGGTGCCGGATCCGGTGAGGCGCTGGCGGCCTGAGCGGCGCTGGCTCCGTCGACCGGGCGGGACACGGCGTCGAGCGCCGCGGTGGCCGCGCGCGCGGCGGTGAGGGCGGCGTCCTCCAACAGATTCTCCGCCGCCTCCCGCACCCGTGCCGATCCCGCATCCACCTTTTCCAGCACCGCGCCCACCAGGGCATCGGCGCCGCTAGCCCGCAGCGCTTCGGCAACGGACGGGCCGCTGTGGCTGAGCCCCAGCATCGCCGTACGCGCATCGACCGGGCGCACGATCTGCGTCTCCTCGCCGACGAGGCCGCGGATCTCGTCCAGGCGCTCCTCGACCGCGTCGGGCCCGCCCAGTGCATCGGGGTAGGTCAGCGCCACGATGGCGTGTTTGCGCAGGGCGCCCGGCAGCATGGACATCAGGTGCAGTTCCATCTCGTCCATCGTGCGCGTGCACCAGACGATCAGGTCGCAGCGCGCGGCCGCCCAGGCCATCGCGCGGGACTGTTTCTCGACGTCGCCGTCCATCACAACTTCGAGCAGGGCCAGGCGGCGCAGGGCCGGCAGATCGCGCAGCATCGAGATAAAGATCGGTGTGCCATCGGCGAACTCCGCCTCCGTGGGCACGCCGTAGGTGCGTGTCGAGCGATCCGGGTAGGTCAGCGTCGTTTCGGGCGGGAGGCCCCACATGAGCTGCGCCGTCGGCAAGCGCATCCCGAGCGGCAGCACCGGAGAGCCCGCAAGCACATTGAACACGCTGGTCTTGCCGGAGCGGCGCTGCCCCAGGACGGCCACCCGCACAGGCGAAATCAGCCGCGACAGCAGAGCTTCGCCGCGGGCTTCCTGCGGCCCGGACAATTGCCCGGCGCGCAAGGCCTGGCGCAGTCGGTCTTCGACGCCGATGAAATCTCCAAACACGGTTCTATGTCCCCGTTGCGCGCGGTTCGTTCGTTCCGGCCAGCCCGGCATTCGGGGCCGGGCCGCGGTTGCTCATGAAGACGGGCATGGAGGAGGCTTCCTTCTTGCCCGACCCGAAAAGGCCCGAGGCATAGTCGGCGAGCTTCGAGCCATCGAGCAGCCGTGTGGTGGAGCGCGAGCGCTCCCGCGGCATGGCCATGATGGGATCCGTCCGGATGTCGTCGGTGTGGTTCACCTTGATCACGGAGAACGAAATGTTGTCCTGGTCCGGCTCGCTCAGCCCTTCCAGCGCCGTCAGCAGGACGGCGGCTATTTCGGAGGCGGTGCGTCGGCGGTTCTTGTGGATCAGCCGCTGGATATCGGACTCTTCGAGGAACTGAAGCCCATCGCTCGACACGACAACGATATCGCCGGTTTCGAGGCCGAAGGGATCGTCGGGGCAATCGACCCGGCTCACGGTGTCGCCGAGAATGGCCGAGGTCAGGCAATTGCGATCCGGGTGCGTCCGGCCTGCTTCGGCATCGAGCATGCCGGCCTTCACCATCATGTCGATCTGGGGCGCCATCGAATGGTCTTCGTTCAGCTGAAGCAGCTTGCCCTTGCGCATCAGGTAGAGCGGGCTGTCGCCGATCGACGTCCAGTACATCTGCGCGCCACGCAGCACGAGGGACACGAGCGTGGCGCCCATACCCGCGCGCTCCGGCTGCGCCTTCACATGGTCCCGAACCGAGGCGTTGGCCTTGGCCGCGGCCGATGTCAGGCGCGCGGGGATGCTGCCGGCTTCGCTCAGGAACGTCGTCGACTGCCGCTTGAGCATACCGTAGACCTCGGTCACCACGATCTTGGAGGCGACGTCACCGGCGGCGTGGCCGCCCATCCCGTCCGCCAGCACAACAAGGCCGATGTCCTCTCCCACGGGGAAATCCGTGACGAGCGCGTCTTCCTGGTAGTCGCGCCGGCCCTGGCTGAGGGCGGACGCTACATCGAAACGAGGGCTCAGTTTACGCCGCATGGGATCCTCCCTTCCCGTTGTCTTCCGCCTCCCAGCGGAACCCGCCGGTGCATAGCGCGACAAAGCGCAGTTCGACCGTGCCCACGCAGATCGCATCGCCGGAGGACAGGGTCATGGTCGCGGTCACATCCGCCCCGTTCAGGGTAAGCGCCGCGCCGTCGGTGCCGGGGGTCAGAACGAACCGGTCGTCCTCCGGATCGTGCGTGATCGAGCCGTGCGCGGCGCCGGTGGTGCCCGACGGGTCCGGATCGACGTCGATCTCGTAGGCGGCGCCGGAGCCGATGGCCGACACACCCGTCTTCAGGGTCACGAAGCTTCCTCGCTGCGGGCCCGACGTCAGAACCATCCACCCAACCGGCAGGGTCGGATCGAGGGTGTCGGCCGTCGGGGTTTCCGGTTCCAGAAAGTCGATCGTCTCGCCGGCCGATGTCTCGAACCCGATCATCCGGGTCTTGTTGCGGCGTCCGCGGGCGCCTGGCGCCGGCGCGGGCGCGCTGTCTGCCTCGGGCGCGGGATCGGCGGTGGATGCGGGGGCGTCCGGCGCGGGCTCAGGGTCTTCGAAGAGGCCGACGGCGGGGGTCGACGCAGTATCGAAGCCCAGCATGCGCGTCTTGTTGCGCCGGTTCCGGGTGGCCGCGGCCTCTGAGGACTCGCCGGACGGTGCCGTTGCGGCCTCCGGCTGCGGCGTATCCCAAATGGCATCGGGCGCGGGCGCTTCCTCGATCTGCTCCGTCAGACCGTTCACGCGATCAGCGGCATTGGACGCGCGCGGCGCGGCCTCCTGCACAAGGGGCACGGCCGGTACCGGCTCCGCTGTCTTCGCGCCGGAGCGCATCTTGAAGAGGTTCGAAAAGAAACCCATGGTCTTGCTCCCGTTTCGATGTCCGACACGCCGCGCGGCTGCAAAGACTGCCGCACCGGTCGCCCGTCAGTTCTCAAAAATGGCCATGTCGTAGTTGAATCCGCTCACCCACATCTGCCCGTCGCGTTGCACCGCGAAGGAGTAGGAGGTGGTCCCGCGTGCGCCCTCCTCGCGGAGGATGTCGGCGAGGGTCGTCTGACCGTCGATCATCCGGTCGCTGTCCAGATGGGCGACGAGCTGGTCGCCCGGCTTCAGGTCCAGCGTGCTGTCCGGCGGCAGGCTGACGAGGACAGTCGCCCAGGCCTCGCCGTCGAACCGTGTCTCGAACGTCATTCCGTTCAAGAGCGCCGTCGTCTGGACCACGGGCAGGACAATCACCTGCTCCTGTTCCAGGCCCGTCACGGGATCGCGCACCCCGAAGGCGACCGGCAGTTCCGTCTTGCCGTTGAGCACGACAGCCTTGCGCAGGATCGGCTCGATCTCGGAGAGCGCGGAGATCTGGATACCGTTGACGGAGGTCACCGGCACCCCGCTGTCCAGGGCAAAGGGCAACTCCACCGACCAGAGCGACTGAACCGCCGCAATGGCCTGCGAACCTGCCGCATTGGGCGCCGCTGCGTCAGAGGCGGCGGTTGCGGGCGCGGCAGGTGCCGGGTCGGGTTCGGCGACCGGTTCAGGCACCGGATCGACGAGCACAACTTCTTCCCCGACGACCACGTCCGCCGGCGAGGGCACCGCCGCCGCAACGGCAGGGGCCAGGCTCGCAAGCGTTTCGGCGCGCGCCCCGGCACCCGCGTCAGGGCTTGGCGCCGGACGGGGCGCGGGCCGGATAGCCGCGATGCGCGCCAGTTCCAGTGCGTCGAGCTGTGCCGCGCGTGCGGCGTCCAGGGTGTTCTGCGCCTCTACCCGTGCAGCGAGCGAGGCATCGCCCGCGGCAATGGTCGCGGCATGCGCGCCCTGAGCCGCATCAACGGCGCTCTCGGCGCGTTGGCTGGCGAGCGCCTCTGTATCTTCGGCGCGGGACGCGAAGACTGAAGAGGTCTCGGTGCGCAGCGCGGCCGCGACGGCGCCGGTGGACGGGAGGGAAGGCTCCGCCAGGGCCGCCGCCAAAGCGGGCGCCTCGGACGGGTCTGCAACCTCGCCGTTCTGGGCCGGCTGGATGCTTGCGCGTGCGGCATTAGGGGCAACCGGCTGCGTCTCGGTCCGCGCGGCGCGTTCGACCGGAAGGTCGGCAAAGGGATCGCCCGCACCTTCGAGCGCGGCGCGCTCGGGCCGGGGACGTGGACGCACGTCTTCCAAGGGCGTCCCGGCGTCGACTTGTGCGGGCGCGCCGGAAGGCGCGGGGGCCACATCGGCCCGTGCAACCGGGTCCGCCGGGGCGGGCGCGGCAGGCACCTCCGGCGGCTGCGCCGGGGATTGGGCGACGGCGGCGTCCTGCGTGGCGGGCGGCGTGAGCGCTTCGGGTGCGAGCACGACGGCCGTGGGTGGAACCGCCTCCGACGCTCCCGGAACGGCATTGGACGGCGCATCGTCCTGCGGAAGAATGGCTGTGGGTGCGACACCGATAGCCGTTGATGCCGCAACGGCCGGTGCCTCCACCTGAGCCGTTTCGGGCGGCTGCGCTCCGAACAGGTCGAACTGCGTCGCGGCCAGCCCGCCGACGACGGCGACGACGGCTGCCGATCCCATCAGGACCCCGAGCCCGGACTTCTTCGTCTTCGCAGCCGGCGAGGCTGCCGACGGCGTGGGTTTCGGCGCGTGGGACAGGCTGCGCGTCATGGCGCGGGATACACGCCCGCGCTTGCGGTCGAGCACATCGAGCCATTCCTCGGCCGATTGCAACCGGTCCTTCGGCATCAGCGCGAGGGCCTTGTCGATCGAGGTCAGAACCGCGCGGTTATAGCCCTTCACCCGGCCCACGAGCGAGACGTAAGGGTCGTCGCCCTGCGCCGCCACGGCGCCAAGCCGGGTCTGGCTGTCCGGCGGCAGCTCCCGCGTGATCACGTGGTAGAGCGTCGCCCCAAGCGCATAGAGATCGCTCGGCGGGCCCTGCTCGGCGCCGGAGATGTAGAACTCCTGCGGGGAGTAGCCGTCCTTCACGACCCGAAGCGCCGACAGCACCCGGGATTGTTTGCTCGCCTGTTCCCGCGCCGCGCCGAAATCGATCAGGATCGGCTCTCCGTCGGGCTGGATCAGCACGTTGTCGGGCGAGATGTCGCGATGCAGCATCCCTTCGGCGTGGACGAACTTGATCGCGTCGAGCAGCTTGCGGAGGATGACCGTCATCTCGGCCGGATCGGCCTGCCAGCCCTTATCCTCGACCATCTCCAGAAGGTCGCGCCCTTCGATGAAGTCCAGCGACATGTACGCGGTGTTGTTCTCCTCGAACACCTGGTGCACGCCCACGATGTTGGGGTGCACGAGCTTGGCGAGGCTGCGGGCCTCCTCGACGAACAGCCGGACGATCGAGGTCAACTCGTCGTGGTGCGAGCGCGAGCGTGCCTGAACCTCGCTCTTCACCCGCCGGCAGAACGCGGCCGGGAAGCACTCCTTGATGACGATGTTCCGGTCGAGGCTGTTCTTGGCCAGATAGGTGATGCCGAAACCGCCGGCGCTCAGAAATCGCGTTATCCGATACTGACCGTGCAGAAGCTCCGCGCCAGGGGGAAGCTCATCAGCGAAAATTTCGCCCTCGTTCTCAACCACTGAAAGGTGTGCTGCTGTCATCGGTCAACCGTTTCAACATTTGATATCAATCGCGGGGCTAGACCCCTCAGTGTTCACGTTCTCAGATGGAAATGTCGGTCAAACTTGTTTAAAAAATGTCGGATCGCAGTGCATTCTGTGTTGATCCCGAGGAAAGACTGTTTCCCGAACCGCCCTTCCATACCAGCGGGATCAAGCTAGCCCCGGCACAACTCAGAGTTGCTCGGCGCTTGCCGCAGCCGCCCCGGGCCGGGACGGACCACCGCGATGCGGGCGCGTCGTGTCCGGTGCCCCGGCGGGCGGGTGCTCGGAGCCCGGGCCCCGTCTCCTTGCCGCGTTCTGGCCGCCCGCGGGCGCGCGCTCAACCGCGCCGGGCGTGCCAATCTGTTGGTTCCGCACCGTCTTTCGGGTACCGACATGTCTACCTCACCGATCTCGGCCAGGGTTCGGGCGGCGGGGAAGACGGCGGGGGCGACTGCTGGAGCCCCGGGAAACCGCAGGGTCAAACGCGGATCGGTCCGGGGCCGCAGCCCGGCGCCTCCGCGCTTCGGCGGGCCCGCCCCGCGCCGATCACGCGCATGAAGGAGAGTGGATCATGACGGGTAACACAAAGGGTCGGCTTGCAGGAAGAACCGCGGTCATCACCGGCGGCGCCGCCGGAATGGGGCGTGTCACCGCGCAGATGTTCAGCCATGAAGGCGCACGCGTGGCCATCATCGACATTCAGGAAGAGGCCGGTCAGGCCACGGTGGAGGAGATCCGCGCGGCCGGGGGCGAGGCCGCCTTCTTCCCTGCCGATGTCTCCAAGTCCGATCAGATCGATGCCGCATTCGATGCCATCCGGGACGAGATCGGGCCCTACGACATCCTGTTCAACCACGCAGGCACCATCATCGTGAAGCCGCTGCACGAGACGACAGAAGAGGAGTACGACCGGCTGATGGACATCAACGTGCGCTCCGCGTTTCTGGTCTGCCGGCGCGCCCTGCCCGAGATGGTGGCGAATGGCGGCGGCTCGGTCGTGATCACCGCGTCCATCGCATCGGAACTCGGCTACGCCCTGGAATCGCTCTACTGCATGTCGAAGGGGGCCGTTCTGCAACTCTCCCGCGCGATCTCGGTCGAGTACCGGGATCAAGGCATCCGCTGCAACGCGGTCTGCCCCGGCTTTGTGAAGACAGCGCACGGGCTGCGCGAGATCTCCGAGTTGGATGCCGCGGGCCAGACATGGGAAGAGGGCGATCTGGCCACCACCCAGGGCCGCATCTGCGAGCCCGAGGAGGTGGCGTCGGCCGTGCTGTTTCTGGCCTCGGACGAGGCGAGCTTCATCAACGGCGCCGCTATCTATGTCGACAACGGGTGGTACGCGAAGGGCTAGCCCGACCGGCACGATCCGTCCGCCAGCCCGGGCCGGGGCGCCACGGCGCCGCGCGCCCGCTCAGCGCTTGACCCGCTCCATCTTGGGATCGACGAGCGGGGCCAGATGCAGGGCACAGGGAACGCGTTCGGTGGCGACTTCCAGCTCGTAGGTGCCCGCGCGCAGATAGGCCCGGTCGATCGCCTCGGAACTGCGCACATAGCCCATCCCGATCGACTGGCCGATGGTGTGTCCGAAGCCTGCCGAGGACAGATAGCCCACGCGTTCCCCGTCGCGGTAGATCGTCTCGCGGCCGAGCAGGACGACCTCCGGCGCCGCCGTGAACGTCGCCAGCAAACGGGTGACGCCCTCGGCCTTCTGTCGGGCCAGCGCCGCGCGCCCCCGGAAGTCGATATTCTTGCCCATTTTCACGGCAAAGCCGAGCCCGGCTTCGAACGGCGTGAAATCGGGCCCGATATCGGCGCCCCAGGCGCGGTAGCCCTTCTCCAGCCGGAGCGTCTCGATGGCGCGGTAACCGGCGTTGATCAGGCCGTGGCCCGCCCCGGCGGCATGCAGCGCGCGGTAGACCGTCACCGCGTATTCCACGGGCAGATGCAACTCCCACCCCAGCTCGCCCACATAGGTGATCCGCAGCGCCCGCACCGGGCAACCCGCGATCCCGATCACGCGGGATGTGGCGAAGGGAAAGGCCGCATCGCTCACATCGTCGCGTGTGGCCGCGGCCAGGATATCGCGGGCACGCGGCCCGAACAGCGACAGAACGCTGTAGGACGAGGTGACGTCGACGATCTGGGCATTCAAGCCAGCGGGGATGCTTCGGGCGATATGGTCGAAATCGTGGGTGGCAAAGCCCGTTCCGGTCACAATGTAATACTCGTCATGGGCGACCCGCACGCAGGTCAGATCGCACTCGATCCCGCCCTTGTCGTTCAGCATCTGGGTATAGACGAGGCTGCCCGGCGGCCGTGCGACGTCATTGGCCGCGATCCAGCTCAGCGCCGCCTCGGCATCGGGCCCTTTCAGCGTGAACTTGGCGAAGGACGTCTGGTCGAAGAGCACGGCCGCCTCGCGGGCCGCGCGATGCTCCCGCGCCACGGCCCCATGCCAGTTCGGCCGTTCGAAGGTGTAGATGTCGCGCGCCTCCTCCCCCGACTGCGCAAACCAGTTGGGGCGCTCCCAGCCGAGCTTCTCGCCGAAAACCGCGCCGCCCGTCTTCAGCACGTCGTAAAGGGGAGATCGCCGGCAGGGCCGCCCGCTGTCATGCTCTTCCGCAGGCCAGGCCATCGTATAGTGCTTGCCATAGGCCTCGTATGTCCGGGCGCGGACCCAGTGCGTGTCGAAATGCGGCCGCCCGAAGCGCCGGATGTCGACCGACCACAGATCGAAGGGCGGCGCGCCCTTCGCCACCCATTCCGCCAGGGCCATCCCCGCGCCGCCACCCGACGCGATCCCGAAGGCGTTGAAGCCCGCGCCCACGAAGAAGTTCTTCAGTTCCGGGGCCTCGCCCAGGATGAAGTTGCCGTCGGGCGTGAAGCTCTCGGGCCCGTTCACAAGCTCCTTGATCCCGGCCTCCTGCAGGGCCGGCACTCGCCCGAGCGCCAGTTCCATCAGCGGCTCGAAGTGATCGAAGTTGCTGTCGAGCAGCGTGTAGTGGAAATCCTTCGGGATGCCGTCGACCGCCCACATGATCGGATTGGGCTCGTAGCCGCCCATCACCAGCCCGCCGACCTCTTCCTTGTAGTAGGTCAGCCGGTCGGGATCGCGCAGCGTGGGCAAGTCGGACGCGATGCCGTCGATCCGCTCGGTCACCATGTACTGATGTTCGACGGAAACGAGCGGCACGTTGACGCCCACGGCCTTGGCGAAGTCGCGCGTCCATTGGCCGGCGCAGGCCACCACGACGCCGCACTCGATCCGGCCGCGCGACGTCTCGACCCCGGTGATCACCCCGTCCTGCACGTCGACGCGGTGGACTTCGGTGTCCTCAAGGATCACCGCCCCGGCCATGCGCGCGCCCTTCGCAAGCGCCTGCGTGATGTCCGACGGGTTGGCCTGCCCATCCGTCGGCAGAAAGGCCGCGCCGACCACGTCGTCCACATCCATCAGCGGCCAGAGGTCCTGCGCCTCGCGGGGCGTCAGCAATTGCATGTCCAGACCGAAGGAATGGGCCGTCGTCGCCTGACGCCGCACCTCCGTCCACCGTTCGGCATTGCAGGCCAGCCGCAGGCCGCCATTCTTCTTCCAGCCCGTGCCAAGGCCCGTCTCGGCCTCCAGCGTGTCGTAGAGTTGCACCGAGTAGCCCAGCAGCTGCGTGATGTTCGCGCTGGAGCGCAGCTGGCCCACAAGCCCCGCGGCGTGGAACGTCGAGCCCGAGGTCAGCTTCTTGCGTTCCAGGAGCACGACGTCCCAGCCGAGCTTCGCGAGATGGTACGCAGTGGAACAGCCGACGATCCCGCCGCCGACGATGACAGCCTGAGCGCTGCGAGGCAGATCTGCCATGTTAGGTGCTTCCGTTCATTGTGGCGCTGTAGGCCGCGCGATAGGCCTCGAGGTACTGCGCCGAGTAGGCGGCATAGTCGAAATCGAGCGTCGATGTGATCTCCGACACCATGCTCCAGAGCGTTTCGCGCAGGAGCGAGGCGCATTTCATCGCCTCGTAGCGCGACCAGAGGTCCGCCTCCGGGGGCGCGCCGAAGTAGCGCGTCAGCATCTCCGCCTCGGCGTCGCGCGACAGCGCCGCATTCGACGCCAGCCCGCCGAGGTCGAAGAGCGGGGAGTTCAGGCCGCCATACTCCCAGTCGATCAGCCAGAACCTGTCCGCGCCCCTCAGGATGTTGGCGGGCAGCAAGTCGTTGTGCCCGAGCACGAGCTGGACCGGCCCGACGCGCCGTTCGAGCAGAAGCGCCTCATCCAACAGGGTGTCGAGCAGGGGGGTATGGGCCGATCCGTTCTGCCGCAGAAAGGCGGCGTAGGTGCGCGCGATGTGGAAAACCCAGAAGCTCAGCACCGGCCCCTGAAGTGCGTGCATGCCCTTGGCGTGCAACTCTCTGACCAGATCGACGGCGGCAGCAAGGGTCGCCGGGTCATGCAGATCCTCCGCCGCCAGCGCCGCCGCCTCGACATAGCGCAGCACCAGCACGCCCGGCTCCGAATGCACCACCTCTGGCGACAGGCCCGCGGCGTGGGCGGCTCGGCTGATCGCCAGTTCGTTCCAGCGCAGGATCATGTGCTCGGGAATGTCCGAGCCGAGCCGGACGACATAGTCGTGCCCCTTATCCCGCACCCGCACGTTGTGATTTGTGATGCCGCCCTCCAGCACGGAGGCATGGTCGGGCGCGGTCCAGCAGCCGAGGGCGAGCGCCCGCGCGATGGGATCGTCCTCGGACACGTGGCCCATGGATCAGCCTTCCCGCACGGCGGCGAGGTGGCCTGCCCAGCCAGCATCGTTCATCAGCGCCGTGCAGCGGTCGAAGCGCCCCGTTGCATAGGCCCAGAAATCCTCGGCCGGGTTGCCATCGGCGTGCTGGATCAGGCCCCAAAGCGTCCACAACAGATCGCACATGGCCTTGTAGATCACGACCCGCCCATGCTCCGCCGCGCCGGGCGCCCGGCCGAAATACCCGCGCATCAATTCCTCCTCCAGCGCGTCCGTCATCTCGGCCTCCACCGACAGATCGCCCACGTCCCACAACGGGTCGTTCATTCCCGAATACTCCCAATCCACGATCCACATCGTCTCGCCATCGTCGAGGAAGTTCTCGCACAGCGGGTCGCAATGGCAGGGCGCGAGGGGCTGCGGCCGCTCGGCGAGCAGGCGTTTCACCGGGTCCGCCGCCTCGACGATCGCGTGATACCCCTCCGGCAGATCCACCTTCTTGGTGGACAAAAGCTTCAGATACTCCTCGATCATCGAGAACAGCTCGAACCGGAACTCGAAGGCCTGACCGGAGCCATGCAGCTTTGCCAGGGCCGCGCCCGCCCGTTCCGGCGCGCCCGCCCGGCTGGCAAACAGCTCTGGCGTCATCGTGACGATCCTGTCGATGGCGCGCGTGACCATGATGCCGCTGTCCGGATCGGCCCAGATCAGGTCGGCCGATACACCCGCGGCGGCCGCGGCCCGGGCATTGTGCGCCTCGATCTCGCGGTCGATATAGGCTTCCGTTCCGGGCCCCGGGATTCGAACGACGACACGCTCCGCCCCGGTATCGGCCAGATGCACGACATTGGTCAGCCCGCCGAGCCGCGTCAGGCTAACATCGGCCTCCGTCACCGACGCAAATCCCGGTGCCCGCTGCAGCGCTGCGACAACCTCACTGGCATGTGCGCTCATGGCCTCTCCTCCTTATCCCTTCAGCCGTTGGTTCCCCGGATCGTAGAGCGGACCGGAGGCGCGTGTCACCGGATGACGCGCGCCGAACACCTCCACCTCGAACGCTGCGCTCTCCGGCAGGGGACAGTCGAGATAGGAGTAAAGGATCTGCTTGCCGACGCTGTGGCCATAGCCCGCCGATGTCACCAGCCCTACGATGCGCCCGCCCTGCAGCAGGGTCTCGCCGCCGTAGAGCGGCAGACGGGCCTCGGAGGTGAAGGTGCACAGGCTGCGGGCGGGGCCGGAGGCCTTCTGCGCCTCCAGCGCGGCGCGGCCGATGAAGTCGCCGCCGGTCTTGAGATGGACGCGCGCGCCCAGGCCGGCCTCGATCGGGGTGTAGTCCGGCGTGATGTCCCCCGACCAGTAGAGATAGCCCTTCTCCATCCGCAGCCCGTCGACGGCGCGATAGCCCACGTTGCGCAGGCCATGCGCGGCGCCCGCGGCGAGGAGGCAGTCATGAACGTGCAGGCCGAACTCCGTCGGAATGTGCAACTCCCACCCAAGCTCGCCCACGAAACCGATCCGCACCGCGCGCACCGGCGCCGCGCCGATCACGATCTCTTGCGCCGTGGCGAAGGGAAAGACCTCCGCCGACACGTCGCTTTCGCTCGCGGCTTGCAACACATCGCGGGCCAGCGGCCCGCAAAGGTTCAGAACGGCGCGGGCCGAGGTCACCTCGACCAGATGCGCGCTGCCGTCCTTTGGCAGATGACGGCGGATCCAATCGGCGTCGTGCCCACCGAACCCGGCACCGGTGACGATGTAGAAATGATCCTGGCCAAGGCGCACAAGAGTCAGATCCGCCTCGATCCCACCAGCCTCGTTGCAAAGCTGCGCATAGATCACCGACCCCAAAGGCCGGTCGACATTGCAGGCCGCCATTTGTTGCAGTGCGCCCAGCGCCCCGGGCCCGAGCAGCTCGAACTTCGAGAAACTGGTCTGGTCGATCAGTGCCACCCCGGTGCGCACGGCCCGGTGTTCCTCGGCGGCGAAGGCGTGCCAGCCCGGCGAGAGAAAATCCAGCTGATCGACCGGCGCCACCCCTTCGGGCGCGAACCAGAGCGGGCGCTCCCATCCGTTCTTCGAGCCGAAGACAGCCCCGGCCGCCGCCAGCCTGTCATGAAACGGCGAGCGGCGCAGCCCGCGCGCCGTTTCGTGCTCCTGCCCGGGATAGCGCATCTTGTAGTGATGGGCGTAGTGCTCGACGGCGCGGGGGTACATGAACGCCCGGGTGCCGTGGTGCGGCCCGAACCGGCGAATATCGAGGGGCCAGAGGTCGAGCGACGGACGGCCCTCGGTGATCCACTCGGCGATGACCTCTCCCACGCCCCCGGCCGCGGCGATCCCATAGAGGAAGCCGGTCGCCACCATGAGATTGTCGAACCCGGGCGCCCAGCCGAGCACGAAATCGCCATCCGCGGAGTAGGGGATCGGCCCGTTGATGACCTGGCGCACCCCGACCTCCGCCAGTACCGGCGTGATTTCGGCGGCCAGCTCGGCCAAGGGCGCGAAGCGCTCCAGATTGTCGGGCAGGAGCTGGCGCGCGAACGCACCGGGAATCCCCTGTGCGCCGAACGGCAACGTCCCCTCCTCATAGCCGCCGACCACGAGGCGCCCCCCGGCATCGGGCTTGTAGTACACCAGCCGCTCCGGATCGCGGAGTTGCGGCAGCCTGCTTACAAGATCGGGATCCGGCAGCGGCTCGGTGACGATGTACTGATGCTCCACCGCGCAGGCGGGGAGGCGCAGCCCGAGCTTGGCACCGAGCTCGCGGCTCCACATCCCCGCTGCAAGAACGATGGTTTGCGCGCTGTAGGTGCCGTCGGTGGTGTCGACCTCCGTAATGCGCCCGTCGCGCAGCTTGAAATCCGTCACCTTGACGCCTTGCCGGATGTCGGCGCCGTGCTGGCGGGCCGCCGCGGCAATCGCCTGGCAGAGGCTCGCCGGGTCGACATGACCGTCCGTCGGGATGAACGCCGCGCCGAGGATCTTGGAGGCGTCGATATAGGGAAACAGGTCTTGCGCTTCGGCCGGGGTGATCATGTGCATGTCCAGCCCGAAGCTTTGCGCCATGGTGCACAGCCGCTTGGCTTCGAGCATGCGGTCTTCGGTCGCCGCCAGACGAAGCGAGCCGACCTTCTTCCAGTCGAACGACAGGCCGGTCTCCGCGCCGAGCCTGTCATACAGCTCGACCGATCTCGTCAGCATCCGCGTGGTGTTGCGCGACGAGCGGAGCTGCCCCACGAGCCCCGCGGCATGCCAAGTCGCCCCTTCCGTCAGCGCCGATTTCTCCAGCAGGACAACGTCACGCTCCCCGTTCCGGGCCAGGTGATAGGCAATGGAACAGCCGATGATCCCGCCCCCGATGATCAGGTGCTTTGCCGAACGTGTCGTCACTGCGTGTGTCCCCTCCCCGACGGGCCGGACGGTGTCCGGTCAGCGAGAGGATATCCAGCGGCGGGCGATTGGTCTATAATCCATACCATGAGTATCAGGACTCTTCGCCCCACCCGGGCCGGGCCGGCCTCGGGCGACAGGCTGCACGATCGCGTGGCATTCATCTCCGGCGGTGCCAATGGCGTCGGCGCCGCCGCCGCGCGCCTCTTTGCCGCCGAGGGAAGCCGCGTGGCCATCGTGGACAAGGACGGCACGGCAGGCACAGCCCTGCAGAAGGAGCTTGCCGAAGGCGGCGCCGACGTTCTGTTTGCCGAGGCGGACGTGTCCGTGCCCGCACAGGTGGAAGACGCCGTTGCCGGTGTGCTGGAGCGCTACGGGCATATCGACATCCTGTTCAACCACGCCGGCAGCATTATCGTTAAGCCGTTTCTGAGCTACTCCATCGCGGATTGGGACGAGATGATGGACAACAATGCCAAAAGCGCGTTCCTCGTTACCCGTGCCGTGCTTCCAGGCATGCTGGAGCGAGGGTACGGCTCGATCATCAACACCTCGTCCACGGCGATTTCCGTCTGCTCGAAGATGGAAAGCGCCTACATTGCTTCGAAGTCCGCGATGCATCAGATGGCGCGCGCCGTCGCGGTAGAGTATCGGGACAGCGGTGTGCGCTGCAATCTGATCTGCCCGAACTTCATCCGCACGCAGCATGGCGAGGACGAGATCGCCCAGTTGCGCGCCTTCGGCGTGCTCGCCACCGAGGACGACGTGAACACGCTGCAGGGCCGGATCTGCGAACCGGAGGAGGTGGCTGCGGTGGCGCTGTTTCTGGCCTCGGACGAGTCGAGCTTCGTCAACGGGGCCGAGATCTATGTCGACAACACGTTTACGGCGGTCTGAGCCATGCTCTGGGGCCTGAAACCGGTGGAACAGCGGGCCGCGCACGGGCTCGCGCGGGAGCGGCTCAAGCGCTTCATCCATGTCGGCTTCTTCCTGCCGGGGGAGCGCATGGCCTCCGAACGCCGGCTGGCCGAGCAGATCGGCATTTCGCGCGTGACCTTGCGCGAAGCCCTCGGCGTGCTGGAGGCGGAAGGCTATGTGCAGATCCGCCGGGGCGCGTCGGGCGGGGCGTTCGTTGCGGGGGAAGACGCCCTGAAGCGTATGGCGGACAACCAGTTTTCGGCACAGCCCGCAACGGCGCTGCGGGTGCTGGAGTACCGAGATCATGCGGAGCCTGAGGCCGCGCGACTGGCCGCAATGCGCCGGAGCCCGGCCGACCTGAAGCAGATCGGTCAGGCCATCGACGGGCTCCGCCGCGCCGCGACCCTGGGAGAGATCCGGCGGAGCGAGGCCGCGTTCCACCTCTCGGTCGCGCAAGCGTCGGGCAACCCGTTCTTCGCAGCTTCCATCGAAGACGCGATGGCGCTCATGTTTCTGCCTTTCCCGTCCGGCGATCCGAGCCATGAGGCCGATGCGAGCCACCGGCTGCGCCTGGCCGTCGCCGACGCGGTCGACGCGCGAAACGAGCCCGCGGCGGCCCGCGCCATGCAGGATGTCCTGACCGCCAACCGCGAACGCATGCCCCGCAGGCAGGTTGCCTGATCGCGCGCCTCGGAAGCGGGCACGCCTGAGACGAGCAAAAAGCTTTCCTTGACTCACCGCCTCAAAGGTCTGCTTATTTTACCAATGAACTGGCGGACCCCCGAGGCACAGGATGAATGAAGAACTCCGGATCGCGGCGGGGCAGCCGGACGGACGCCAGCGTTTCCTGGGTAAATCCGTTCTGATCACAGGCGGCGCAGGGGGCATGGGGCTGGCCGCCACGCGGATGTTCGCCGCGGAAGGCGCGCGCGTCTCCGTCCTCGATCTGTCCGCCGAAGCGGGCGCCAGCATCGAGAACGAGCTTCGCGACAGCGGGCACGACGTCCTGTTCCGGCAGGCGGACCTGTCGAACGCCGAGGCCGTCGAGAGCGGCATTGCCGCGGTCTTGGCCGATCGCGGCGGGATCGACGTTCTGTTCAACCATGCCGGTACGATCATCGTGAAGCCGTTCCATGAAACGGACGATGCCGATTTCGACCGGCTGATGGATATCAACGTGCGCTCGGCCTTCATGGTCACCCGCCGCGTGGTGGGCCACATGGTGGAGAATGGCGGCGGCGCGATCGTGATCACCGGGTCCATCGGCAGCGGTAAGGCGTTCGTCTACGAGTCGCTCTATTGCATGACGAAGGCCGCCGTTCTGATGCTGTCCAACAGCATCGCCGTCGAGTATCGCGAGAAGGGCATCCGGTGCAACGCGGTGTGCCCGGGCTTCGTCAAAACGGCGCACGGTCTGCGCGAGATCGACGAGCTCGACGGCCTCGGACAGGAGTGGCAGGACGGGGATCTTGCCGCGACACAGGTGCGGATCTGCGAACCCGAAGAGGTCGCCGCGGCCGCCCTGTTCCTCGCCTCCGACGATGCAAGCTTCATCAACGGCGCAGCCCTCTACGTCGACAATGGATGGTTCGTGAAGGGGTAACGCACGGATCCACGCACCGTCCGCACACGCACATAACAGGGAGAAAAATCATGAAAGCAATGAGTTACGTGGGCGCCCTCGCTCTCTCCGCGGCGGCGGTAGGGATGGTGGCACCGGCCTTCGCGGACGCGCCGGAATCCGACGAGACGATCAAGATCATGACTGCCGACTGGACAAGCATCGGCCTGCAGGGCGAGATCGTGTCGCTGATCCTGCAAACCGTCGGCTACAACACCGAGCTTGTCGTCGCCGACGATTCCGGCCGCTACCCCGGCTTCGAAAACGGCGATCTGCACATCGCGATGGAAACCTGGCAGACGACCCAGCTTCAGAACCTGGAGAAATCCGTCGCCACGGGCAACGTGCTCGACATGGGTGAAACCGGCCTGCAGGGCGTCGAGGATTGGTGGTATCCGATGTACATGAAGGAGCGTTGCCCGGGCTTGCCGGACTGGGAGGCGCTGAAGGCCTGCGCCGAGGTCTTCGCCACGGCCGACACCGCGCCGAAGGGCCGCTATGTCGGCGGGCCTGTCAGCTGGGGCGACCATGACGAGCGCATGATCGCCGCGCTCGATCTTCCGTTCGAAGTGATCCATCCCGGCACCGACGCGGCGATGTTCGCCGAACTGAAATCCGCCTATGACAGGGAAGCGCCGATCGTCCTTTGGGTGTGGCAGCCGCACTGGGTCACCTCCGTCTATGACGGCGAGTACGTGCAGTTTCCCCAGTTCGAGGCTGATTGCTTCGACGATCCCGCCTGGGGCCCGAACGCCGAGGCCACCTACGATTGCGGCAAGCCCTACGGCTGGATCAAGAAGATGGCCTGGGCCGGCGGCGAGGAGGTGTGGCCCTGCGCCTACGACATCGTCCGCAACTACGAGATGACGAACGAGACCATCAGCGCGCTTCTGGTCGAGATCGATCTCAATGGCCGCTCCACGACCGAGGTGGCGACCGAGTGGCTGCAGAACAATCGCGACACGTGGGAGCCCTGGGCCTCCTGCGGGCTGTGAGTGACCGCTGCCCCACAAGCGACCGGCGCGCGGCTGCGCGCCGACCGGCCAGCAAAACCGGCTTGGCAGGGCGCCGTCCTGTGACATTCTGAGCGCATGGCAAGTTCCGATCTCTTCCGGGGCCCGCCCCGCCGCGTGTTCACGTCGCCGCCGATGGTCGTGCTGGTGCTCTTCACGGCCCTCGCCTGGGTCGTGGCGGCGGGGCCGGAATGGCTGCGCAGCGTCCCCGAAGCGCTGACCTTTCCCGTGGCCGAGAAGGTGGGCGCGGCGCTGAACTGGTTCGCGCGCGAGGCCAAGATCGCCGGCGTCGCCGTGCAGGAGATGACGCGCGGCCTGGCATCGCTGTTCGATCTGGTGATCGAAAGCACGGTGATCGTGCTCTCCAAGGGCATCTACACCGGGCGGGGGCTCAACGTCACACAGGCGGTTCCGCCGCTGTCGTGGCTCGCCATCGGCGGCGCCGCGGTGATCGTTGGGTATCGCTTGGGCGGGCGGTCGCTTGCGCTGCTGTCCGCTGGCGCCATCGCGTTTCTCGTGTTGTTCGGGCTGTGGGAGAACGCGATGGTCACGCTGTCCAGCGTGCTGGTCAGCGTCCTGCTCGCCATGCTGATCGGCCTCGCGCTCGGGATCTGGTCCTACCGCAGCCGGAATGTCGAGAACGTCACGCGCGGCGTGATGAACGTCATGCAGACGGTGCCGATCTTCTCCTATCTCGTGCCGACGCTCCTGCTCTTCGGCTACGGCCCGAGTGCGGCTCTGTTCGCGACGGTGATCTACGCCCTGCCGCCCATGGTGCACAACACGGTGCTCGCGCTGAAATCGGTGCCGACCGAGATCACCGAGAGCGGCCGGATGATGGGGTGCAAGCCGCGCCAGCTTCTGTGGAAGGTGCAGTTGCCCGCAGCGCTGGGCAAGCTCGCCGTCGGCATGAACCAGGCGATCATGATGACGCTGAACATGGTGATCATCGCCTCGATGATCGGGGCCGGTGGGCTGGGTTTCGACGTGCTGAAGGCCCTGCGCAAGCTCGATATCGGCGCCGGGCTGGAGGCGGGGATGGGCATCGTCGCCCTCGCCATTCTGCTCGACAGGCTGTCGCAAGCGGCCGCGCACCGCGCCGCGCATGGCAAACACCGCGAGCCGGGACAATGGCCGCTTTGGCAACTCGTGCTGGCCTGGCTCGTCGGGGCAACGATCGCCGCGCTTCTCTTTCAGCCGCTGCAGGCGTGGCCCGACGCGTGGGAGGTTTCGACGGCAGGCTTCTGGAACGCGGCGGTCACGTGGGTGAACCGCGAGCTCTTCGATGTGCTGGAGGCGTTCCGCAACTTCGCACTGCTCAACGTGATGCGCCCCTTCTCCGATTTTCTGGGCACCGCGCCCTGGACGCTGGTTGTCGGGGCCATCGCGGCTCTGGCCTATCTGCTCGGCGGCTGGCCCCTCGCCGCCTATTGCAGCGCCCTGGCCCTGGCGATCGTGCTGACGGGCTATTGGGGCCCGGCCATGAACTCGGTCTACTTGATCACCATCGCCGTTTCGATGGCGATCGCCGTCGGTTATCCCATCGGCTTCTGGCTGTCGTCGCGGCCGAAGGCGCAAGGGCCGGCGAGCTTCGTTCTCGACACGCTGCAGACCTTGCCGACGCTCGTCTACCTGCTGCCGGCCGTGATGCTCTTCCGGATCGGAGACGTCTCTGCCGTGATCGCGGTCACGCTCTATGCGATGGCACCGGCGGTCCGCTATGCCATGGTCGGGATGTCGAAGGTGCCGCGGGCCCGGCTGGAGGCCGCCGAAATCGCCGGTTGCACGCGCTGGCAGACGCTGATCTGGGTTCGGTTCCCCGCGGCGCTGCCGACGCTGCTGATCGGGGTCAACCAGACGATCATGATGGCCTTCTCGATGCTGATCATCGCCGCCCTCGTGGGCACCAAGGATCTGGGGCAGGAGGTTCTGATCGCGCTAAACCGCTCGCTCGTGGGCGAGGGGATCGTGGCCGGGCTCTGCGTGGCCTGCCTGGCGCTGATCGCGGACGCCCTCTTGAAAGCGGCGGCCGCGCGGGCCTCGGAGCCGTCACAGCGCGAGGCGGCGGCATGACCCAACCCGGCACGGCGCCAGAGGCTGATGTCCCGTCGATCCGCTGCCGCAACGTCTGGAAGGTGTTCGGCGCGACCGCGGGCGAGTTCGAGCGCGCCAACGGGCCGACGCTGGACGACAGCGCGCTCGCGGCCCGCGGCTGGACCGCCGCAGTGCGCGACGCGTCCTTCGACATCGCCCGGGGCGAGGTCTTCGTCATCATGGGGCTGTCGGGCTCGGGCAAGTCCACCATCGTGCGCTGCCTGTCGCGCCTGATCGAGCCGACACAGGGCGAGGTGTTCATCGAAGGCACCGATCTTCTGGCCGCCAGCGAGGCGGATCTGATCGAGATCCGCCGCCGCAAGATGGGCATGGTGTTCCAGCATTTTGCACTGCTGCCGAACCGCGACGTGGTGGGCAATGTCGGCTTCCCCCTGCAGGTTCAGGGCGTGCCCCGGGCCGAGCGGGAGCGGCGCGCCCGCGAAATGGTCGCGCTTGTCGGGCTCGACGGGCGCGAGGATCACTTCCCGGACGAGCTGTCCGGCGGACAGCAGCAGCGGGTCGGCATCGCCCGGTCGCTCGCCAGCGACCCCGCCATCTGGTTTCTGGACGAACCCTTCTCCGCGCTCGATCCGCTGATCCGCGCGGACCTGCAGGACGAGTTGCTGCGGCTCCAGAGCCAACTGGCCAAGACCGTCGTATTCATCACCCACGATCTGGACGAAGCGATCAAGATCGCCGACCGGATCGCGATCATGGAACAGGGCCGGATCGTACAGATCGGCAGCCCCGAAGACCTGATCCTGCGTCCGGCCGACGATTACGTCGCCCGTTTCACCAAGGGTGTCCCGCGGGCGAAAGTGGTGCGCGCCGCCACCGTCATGCGCGAAGCCGCCGAGGCCGAACGCGGCGTCGCCGCCTCCGTCCGGCCGAACGACCGGATCGCCGATGTCTCCGACATTCTTACGCGGACAGACGGCGCGATCGCCGTGCGCGAGGATGACGGCCCCATTCAGGGCATCATAGACCGCGAGACCTTCATCCGGGTTCTCGCCGGGGCCACGTTGTGAGCGTGGCCGATGGCTTTGCCCGAGAGGGCCGCGTCGAAGTGGCGGGCGGGTCGATCTGGTACGGGGTCGCGGGCGATCTCTCCACCGGCGCCACGCCGCTTCTGCTGATCCATGGCGGCCCCGGCATGAGCCATGACTACCTGATGCCGCTGGCGGATCTGTCAGCCACCCGTCCGGTGATCTTCTACGACCAACTGGATGCCGGACGGTCGGACCGCCCGAACGATCCCGCCAACTGGCACATCGCGCGGTTCCTCGAAGAGATCGACCATCTGCGCGCGGCGCTCTCGCTCCGGCGGCTGATCGTCTTCGGAAATTCATGGGGCGGGACCCTGGCCGCGGCCTATGCCGCGCGCCGCCCGGACGGTCTTGCCGGGGTGATCCTGTCCAGCCCGTTGCTGCACACCGATACCTGGATCGCCGACAACGCAGCCCATCGCGCCGCTCTAACCGAAGAGGTGCGCCATGTGCTCGACACCGGCGAGGCGCACCGACGATCCCGCCTATCTGGAGGCGGTCGACGTCTTCTACCGCCGCCATCTCTGCCGGACGACACCGTGGCCCGATTGCGTCAACCGCACTTTCGATGCGATGAACCTGGCGTGCTATGCCGCGATGTGGGGGCCGAACGAGTTCACCTGCACCGGCGTCCTGAAGGGCTATGACGGAACCGCCGACCTGTCCCGGATCGCCTGCCCCGCCCTTGTGACCTGCGGCACCTATGACGAAGCAACGCCCGAGAGCACGCGCAGGTTTTCGCAGATGATACCGGACGCGGAGTTTCGCGCGTTCGCCGCCTCCTCCCACATGGCGTTCATCGAGGAGCGGCAATCCTATCTGGAGGCCGTTGGGGCGTTTTGCGGGCGCCTCGACGCCTAACTCAGCCGGGCCGCGACCGGCCGACTTGCCGACCGTTTCGATGTCCGAGCGGTGCCCACGCGGCGGGCGCCCTGCCCGATCGCATCTGCGCTGAAGACCGGGCCCAAAGCGTGCGTTTGGCGCTTTGCCCTGCGCTGTCGGGACGCGCCGAAGGCGGTCTCAAAACACGTGGAAAAAGACGCGCGTCCGCTGGTGGCGGTCCGTTCGATCCGGCTGTAGCGTGAGGCCGGAAACCCCGTGTCACACGCACCCAACCGAAGGGCCCCGCGCCATGCGCCAGATCACCGAACCCGCCAAGCAGGTGGACGTTGTCTTTGAGGCCGACGTGATCGTCGTCGGCTCCGGTCCGGCGGGCCTTGCCGCTGCGATTGCCGCCGCCCGGGCGGGGGTGGACGTCGCGCTGGTCGAGCGCTTCGGCTGCTTTGGCGGCAACATCACGGCGGTCGGCGTCGAGGGCTTCGCCTGGTACCGGCACGAAGCCACCGTCGAAGCTGGCGGCATCGGGCGTGAGTTCGAGGATCGCGCCAAGGACATGGGCGCCGCCGTGCCGGAGAGCCAGTCGCTCAGCTACGAGCTGGACAGCGAAGGGTTCAAGATCGTTGCCGACCGGCTGGTGGAAGAGGCCGGGATTCACCCGATGCTGCACCGCCAGTTCGTGGCGCCGGTGCTCGACGGCGACCGCGTCGTGGGGATCATCACGGAAAGCAAGGCCGGACGCGAGGCGATCCTGGGCAAGGTGGTGATCGACGCGACCGGCGATGCCGACGTGGCCCACCGGGCCGGCGCCCCCACCCACATGACCGCGCGCGAGGACATGATGGCCGCTTCGGTGATGTTCCACCTCGCCGGCGTGGACAAGCGCGCCTTCATGAAAGGCGTCAAGGCCGACCCGCAGACCTACAAGGACTGGGGCGGTGGCGGCGAGTGGACGATCGAGACCTCCGGCAAAGAGGACGACATGTTCTCGCCCTTCATCAAGAAACCCTTCGACCAGGCCATCAAAGAGGGGCTGATCCCGGCGCATCTCAACACGATTGCCGGGACGTGGGGCGCGGTCCACGACACCGGCGAACTGACATACATGAACCTCATCCATCTCGACGAGATCGACGGCACCGACCCCGACAGCCTGACCAAAGGAGAGATCGAGGGCCGCCGCCAGGCGATGCTCGCCATCGAAGCTCTGCGGCGATTCATGCCGGGCTGCGACGGGGCCCGGCTGCGCAACTTCGGCATGACGCTCGGCGTGCGCGACACCCGCAAGATCGACGCCGCCTACAACATGACCGAGACGGATGTGCGGGAGCAGGGCCGGTTCGAGGATTCGATCGGGATCTACCCGGAGTTCATTGACGGCTACGGTATTCTCGTGCTGCCGACGACGGGGCGCTACATGCATATCCCGTACCGGTCGATGCTGCCGCACAAGGTCGAGGGGTTGCTGGTGGCGGGACGGTCCTCCGGCGGCGACCGCATCGCCCATGCCGCCACGCGCAACATGTCGTGCTGCGCGGTGATGGGACAAGGCGCAGGCGTGGCGGCGGCGCAGGTGGTGCGCACCAACCGGGGCACGCGCGACATCGATATCGGCGCGGTGCGGGGGGAGCTGACCCGTCAGGATGTGCGCGTCGACTGACCCGTTCGGCGCCGCGCGGATCTCGCGGCACGCGGGGGCGGCGGCGCGCGGACGAGAATGCTGGACGCCCGCGTCCCGCGTACGGGACAAGATGCGGGACCGGGGGCCGCCCCGGTCGGCCCGTTGGCGCGGGGCGGAGGCCGGGCGGGGAGTATTTTTGCCAAGATGATGGGGAAGCCGGGTGCCCAGGGGGCGCCGAAGCGCGAGTGCCGGGGCTTCGTATCGCCGCGCAGCCGGGCGCCCGGCGGGTCGGGCCTACCAGCCGAACCTGTCGCGGATGCGGTAGACCAGGACCGATGGCGCGAGAAACCAGGGCGTGCCGGTGTAGAACGGACGGGTCGGGAACGTGGGCGTGTCGAAGACCGTGTCGGCATCGTCGAGGCCGGCCACGCGGCGCCCCAGTTTCCGGCCGAGATAGCCCGCCATGCCGACGCCGGAGCCGCAATAACCCATGGCGTGGAAAAGGCCGTTCTCCTCTCCCAGATGCATGAGCGTGTCGAAGGTATAGGCGACCGTGCCGCTCCAGGAATGGCTGATCCGCGTCCCCGCAAGCTCCGGGAAGAGCCGGACGAGCTCGTTCAGCAGGATCGGGCCGGTCTTGTCGGGATCGGCCTCGCTGAGGGAGACGCGGCCCCCGAAGAGGATGCGCGTCCGGTCCGGCGAGGGGCGGTAGTAATAGACCAGCTTGCGGGTGTCCGACAGGATCCGGTCGGTCGGGAACAGCCTGTCCATGCGGTCTTTGGCGATGGGTGCGGTTGCGATGACATAGGAGCCGATCGGGATCACGCGGCGCCGGTGCCAGGGCGAGAGGGGGCCGGTGTATCCGTTCGTGGCCAGCACGACCTTGCCGGCGTTCAGGCTGCCCTGCTCCGTGCGCAGGCGGAACCCGGTCGGCAGACGCTCCAGTTCCGTGGCACGGCAGTTCGGCACGATCTGCGCCCCGGCCGCGCGGCACCGGGCCAGAAGGCCGCGGTGGTACTTGCCGGGATCGAGGCTGCAATGGCGGGGAAAGACGGCGCCGCCGAAATAGGCCCGGGTGCCGAGTTCTGTCGCCATATCGGCGCGGCAGACCATATAGGCGCCCGCGTCGGAGCGCGCGGCCTCCGCGGCGACTTCGCGGGTGAGTGCGGCGTAGGACTTCGCGAGATGGGCGCCGTGGAACCGGCCGACCTCGCGGAAATCGGCATCGATCCCCTCCTCGGCGAGGAAGGATCGGGTGAAGGCCAGCGAGGCTGCGCCCTCCCGGCGGAGTGCGGCGGCCGTCTCGGGGCCATAGCGGGCGGCGAGCGCGGCATAGGACGGCTTGACGCTTTCCGAAACCTGCCCGCCATTGCGCGTGCTGCAGCCCCACCCCGCCGCTTCGGCGTCGATCACCACCGTCGAGAGGCCGGCTCGCGCTGTCTGGAGCGCGGCATGCAGGCCGGTATAGCCGGAGCCGACGATGGCGACATCGGCCGCCGCCGGGAGCGGCGCGCCGTCGGATGCGTCCGGCGGCGCCGCCTCCCACCAATAGGGAGTGGCCTTGTAATCGGCGGTGAAGGCCGCGCCCCGCGCCATGGCGGCCCTACTTGGTGGCCGCCGGGCGCTGGACCGCGACCGAGATCAGCGCCAAGAGGCCCGACCCCACCATCAGGAAGAACGACACCGCGTTCAGAACCGGGGTCGAGCCGACCTTGGCCATCCTGTCATACATCGTGATGGTCAGCGGGCTTTCCGAGCCGACGAGGAAGAGCGTCGTGTTGAAATTCTCGAACGAAACCAGGAACGCGACGATGCCGGAGGCGATCATGGCGGGCCGCAGGAACGGCAGGGTGATCGTCAGCAAGACGCGCAGCCGGCTGGCGCCGAGGTTGAACGCGGCCTCCTCCAGTGCGATGTCGAACTTGCGCAGCCGCGCCGTGATGACCAGCGAGGTGATGGTGGTGATGAACGAGAACTGCCCCAAAACCACGAGGAAGATGCCCGGCCGCAGGAAGCTGAGCTCGATCCCGAACCGGTCGTAGGTGGAGTTGGCCGCATTGCTGGCCAGCACGAGGATCGAGATCCCCAGGATAACGCCCGGGATGACCAGCGGCACGATCATCATGATGTAGAAGAAGTTCTTGTAGGGAAACTCGCGCCGGACGAACAGGAACGCGTTCGTCGTGCCCACGGCGACCGAGAGCGCCGCCACCGTGATCGCGATCACGAAGGAATAGTAGAGCCCGCGCAGCAACCGCCTGTCATGGAACATGCCCAGCTTCGGCTCAGTGTCGTTGAAGAACCAGTCGAGCGTGAAGCCCTGCCAGGGCAGCGCGGGAAAGAGCGAGTCGTTGAAGGCGAAGGTGCCCGCGGCCACCAGAGGGGCGGCCAGAAACACGAAGAAGGCCCCCACATAGAGGCGGTAGCCGAAGAGGAGCGCGCGGTTGGTTCTTGCCGTTGCCATATCCGCCCCTCAGGTCCGCGCGACCGTGTTGGCGAGCGACTGGCCGCTCAGGCGCAGCCCGAGCCAGACGACAAAGGAGGTAAAGGCCAAGAGGAGGAAGCCGAAGGCCGCGCCGGACTCCCAATTGAAGCGCGTAATGAACTGGTTGTAGATCTGCTCGGTGAACCAGCTGGAGTTTTTGCCGCCGAGAAGGATCGGCGTCAGGTAGCTCCCCGCCGTGAGCATGAAGACCACGATGCAACCGGCCACGATCCCGGGCATCGCATAGGGTATGATGATCCGCCGGAGCACCGTCAGGTTGCCGCCGCCCAGATTGTAGCCCGCCTCGATCATGTCGTCGCCCATGCCGTCGAGCGTCGAAACCAGGGGCACGATCATGAACAGGATCACCGTATAGACGAGCCCGACGATCACCGCGGCGTCGTTATACAGAAACTCGATTCCTTCGCTCGTCATCCCGCTCCAGATCAGAACGCTGGAAACGACGCCGGTTTCGCGCAGCAGCAGGATCCACCCGAAGGCACGGATCAGATCGCTGACCCAAAGCGGAATCAGACAGAGCAGGAACAGCGCCCCGCGCGAGCGCTTGCCCGCGATCTTGGCGATGTAATAGGCGACGGGGAACCCGATGATGAGTGCCAGAAACGTCACCAGCAGCGACATCGAACCGGTGCGCAGCAGCGTATTCCAGTAGATCGGTTCGTTCAGGAACTCGATGTAATTGCCGAAGCCGAACTCGTAGACGCGGGGGGCGACCTTCTCGCGCAGCGAAAGGATCACCATGCCGATATGCGGCAGTACGATCAGCAGCGCGATCCAAAGGGCGAAGGGCGAGAAGAGCAGAATGAGGGACAGGCGCTTGGCGTCGGATGTCATGCCCACCTCAAACCGCAAAGCACATGGATTGCGCGCGCGCCCAGTCGAGGCGCACCGGATCGCCGGCGCGCAGGTCCGCCCCGCCGCCGGTCACAACCACATCCGCCTCGATCAGCGAGCCCGCCGGGCTGCGCACCAGCACGCGGCTGTTGGCCCCGTTGAACAGAACGCTGTCGATGGCGCCCGCATGGGTGTTCTCGGTTGTCGCGGAGGCCGGTGTCTCCTCGGCCCGGGAGGCTGCGATGAACTCCGGCCGGACGAACACCTCAACGGGATCGCCCGAAGAGATAGCGCCGCTGCCATAGGCTGTCGCAACCACGGTCATCCCGGCCTCCGTCTCGACCTTGACGCCATCCTTGCGCACGTCGAGCGCGCGGCCCTTCCAACGGTTCGAGTCGCCGACAAATCCGGCAACGAACGCCGTTTTCGGTGCGTGATACAGCTCCTCGGGGCGTCCGACCTGTTCGAACCGGCCCGCATTCATCACCGCGACGTAGTCTGACATCACGAGCGCTTCGGATTGATCGTGCGTGATGTAGACAAACGTCGTGTCGAATTGGTGCTGCAGCAGCTTCAGCTCGATCTTCATCGCTTCGCGCAGTTTGAGATCGAGCGCGCCGAGGGGTTCGTCGAGCAACAGCACATCGGGGTTCAGCGCCATGCATCGGGCGATGGCAATCCGCTGCTTCTGCCCGCCGGAGAGCTGGTGGATCTCGCGCCGGGCAAGGTCCGGCAGGGCGACACGGTCCAGCACATCGGCCACCTTGCGGGCGATCTCATCCTTGGAGGCGCCGGCGCAGCGCAGCCCGTAGGCGATGTTCTCGTAGACATCCATCATCGGGAAGAGGGCCAGATGCTGGAACACCATCTTCACGTTGCGCTTGTTCGGCGGCACCGACAGGACCGAAGCGCCCTTGATCAGAATGTCGCCGCGTGTGGGGTCCTCGAACCCCGCGATCATCCGCATCAGGGTTGTCTTGCCGCACCCCGACGGCCCGAGGATGGAGAAGAAGGTTCCGCTGGGTATGCGGAAGGACACATCGTCGACGGCCCGGAAGTCGCCGAACGCCTTACTGATGCCCTTGCACTCAAGGTCGAATTCGTCGGCGGCGGTCATGTGGTCTCGGGCATTCAGGTCTGTCCTTTGGGAAACGGACCGGGCGGCGCACGAGGCGCCGCCCAGCTTGTTGGCGATCAGCCGCCGGTTGCGGCCTTGATCCGTTCGAGGGTCTTACCTTCCATGTCTTCGACGCCCGGCGGGATGTTGGCGAAGAACTTGAGGTTGTCGATATCCTCCTGGGTGAAGGCCGCGCTCACGGCTGCCTTCTTGTCCTCCGGCAGCAGGTCGGCGCCGCCCTGGACGGCCGCGATGGCCCCGGTACTGCCCGACATGATGGTGATGTTCTCGGGCTCCAGCACGAAGTTGATCCACTTGTAGGCGGCATCGTCGGCCTGGCCCTTGGCCGGGATCACGAAGGTGTCGATCCAGGTCAGCGCGCCGGTTTCGGGCGGGATGAACACGATGTTGCTGTTCTGATCGAAGAGGCGATAGGCCGTCGAATCCCACGTCTCGGATGCCACGATCTCGCCCGAGAGCATCATCGCCGACAGGTCGTCGCCGCCCTGCCAGTAGGCTTTGATGTTGGCCTTGCACTCGATCAGCTTGTCCGCCACCCGGTCGAGCAGATCCTGGTACGCGTCGAGGTCGGCATACATCGCGAACGGATCTTCGCCCATGGCAAAGGCGGTGCCGAGCAGAATCGTGCGCCGCAGACGCATGGAGGTTTTGCCGGCATAGGCGGGATCGCACAGATCGTCCCATCCGGCCACGTCGGGCGCCATCGTCATGTCGGCCATCAGGCCGGACGTGCCCCACTGGTGCGGCACGGCATAAACCTCGCCGTCGATCGTGGTGTTCGCCTTCACCGATTCCAGATGAACCGGCGACATCGAATCCATGTTGATCTGCGACAGGTCCAGCGGCTTGTAGATCTCGTATTCGAGTTGCGCGGCATAGATCCGGTCATGGCTTGGCTGGGCCAGGTCGAACCCGGCACCGCCCGTCGCGCGGAGCTTGGCGATCATCTCCTCGTTGTTGGAGAACGTCACTTCGACGGTGATATCGGGGTACTTCTCCTCGAATTTCTGGACAAGCTCCTCGGGGGCATACGACCCCCAGGTCAGCAACCGCAGCGTCTCGGCCGAGGCGGCCGTTGTCGCCATAACTGTCGTGGCCATCAGGCCAGCGATGAGCATTCGCGCTTTCATGAATGTCCCTCCCAAGTGGGTTTGCGCAAGGCCCTCTCAGAGGCCTCTGAATCAAGACTCTAGGGAAGATTTCCGGCCTTGTCGCGGCCTTCGCTTTCCGTGGCCGACCTCGCACCGCATCGCCGCGCGATACAAGCCGCGACGGCGCTTATGCCGCAGCTTTGCGGCCGCCTGGAGCGCGCCCTGTCAGATCCCGCGGGCATCTCGCGCTGAACCACTAAATCAATTTTTAACAAAGCCTTACGCGTCATTTTCCGTACTTGGCGGCATCGCGCCATGAACCCTCTGGCGGCCTCCTCCGAGCAAGACGCCGGCAGGGCTAGACAGTTTGCCGCATCCGCCGGGGCACCTCGCGAAATGCCCGGTCTGCCCGCATCTCAGGCATACATCCGGGATCTCAGGCCCGCTGCAGGCGCAAGTGCGCGTCAGGCCGCAAGCCATGTCAGCGCGCGCGCCGCGCTTTCGACGGGATCGACGATTTCGCAGGCGAGCGCGCTGCGCAGGGCCTGCGTCACCTGCACCATGCCCGCGCAGCCCAGCACGATCGCCGTTGCGTCGTCTTCCGTCAGGGCGCGGCGCGCCTCGGCCAGGATCTGCGCCACGGCCCCGTCCGGATCGCGGTCGAGGTCCAGCACCGCGACGTCGGACGCGCGCACCCGGCCGAGATAGCCGCCCAGCCCGTAGCGCGCCACGTTGCCGTCGATGATTGGCACGGAGACAGCGAGCGTCGTCACGATGCTGAACCGCCAGTTCCGCATGGCACATTGATGAAACGCGGCCTGCCCCAGGCCGATGACCGGACAGGAGACGCGGGCAGCGGCTTCCGCGAGCGCGGTATCGTCGAAGCATCCGATCACGATGCCATCCGCACCCGCGGCAGCGGCGTCGTCCACCAGAGCAAGCAGCGGGCCACGCGCCGCGATCCCGTCGGCCTCGCCTTCGATGGCCGACGGCCCGGCGCGCGATGTCCACCCTTCGAAGTCGAGGCCGGGCGCCGCGGATCGCGCCGCCGCGAGCATCGCGGCTGTCATCGACGCTGTGGAGTTCGGGTTGATGATGACGAAGGCCACGCGGTCAGACCATCCCCTTGCCCGCATCCGTACCCTGCCGGGCCCGCCTGCGCCCCATGGCCCAGTATCCGATCAGGAACACCGCGATCACCACGAAGGAGAAGGCGGTCGTGAGTGTCCCGAGGGCGAAGATGACCGGCGTCGTCACGTTGGTTGTCATCCCGAAGATCTCAAGCGGCAGCGTGTTATGGCTGCCGGCGGTCAGGAGCGTCCGCGCGAACTCGTCGTAGCTGAGCGTGAAGCCGAACAGCGCGACCCCGATCAGCGACGGCGCGATGATCGGCAAAACCACATGGCGGATCGTCTGCCACGGCGTGGCGCCGAGATCCCGCGCGGCCTCCTCGTAGGCCGGGTCGAACCGGTTGAACACGGCGAACATGATGAGCAGGCCGAAGGGCAGCGTCCATGTGAGGTGGGCACCGAAGCCGGAGGTTGCCCAATGCACCCGAAGCCCCGCCTGCTGGAAGATCAGGCCAACGCCGAGCGAGATCAGGATCGACGGGATCACCAGGGACGTGACCACGAGGTAGAACAGAAGGCCCGAACCGGCGAAGCGTTTGCGAAAGGCCAGCCCCCCCATCACCGACACCACAATGGTGGTGACCATGACCATCAGGCCAAGTGCGAGCGAGCGCCGGAACGACCCCCAGATGTCGCCCACCGCCTGTTCCTGAAACAGATCGCGAAACCAGTGCAGCGACGTACCCCGCATCGGGAAGGTCAGCCCGCCCTGGGGGCCCTGAAAGCTGAGGATCGCAATGGTGATCGTCGGGCCGTAGAGGAACAATAGAAACAGCGCGAAGAACGCCGACAACACGTAGAAGGAGCGGGGTCTCGGTTCCATTTACAGCTCCCTTCGAATGTCGACGAACCGCAGCAGGATGCCGATCACCATCAGCACCGTGATCAACAGGATCACGGCCGTCGCCGACGCGGAGGGGTATTGCAGAAGGCCGATATCGTTGGAGATTAGCCGCCCGACATTGGCGGATTGGCTGCCCGACATGAACCGCACTGTGATGAAGTCCCCCATCACGAGGGTCACGACGAAGATCGTCCCGATCATGATCCCGGGTTTCGAAAGCGGAATGACCACGTGCCACAGGGTCTGCCATCCGCTCGCCCCCGCATCGGCCGCGGCTTCCAGCAGCGCGCGATCGATGCGCATCATTGTGTTGAAGATCGGCACCACCATGAACAGCGTGTAGAGGTGGACGAAGGCGAGGATCACGCTGAAATCGCTGAAAAGAAGCCATTCCAGCGGCGCGTCGATCACCCCCCAGGAGATCAACGCCGAGTTCGCCAGCCCCTCGCGCCCGAGGAACGGGATCCATGAGATCATGCGGATGATGTTCGAGGTCCAGAACGGGATCGTGCAGAGCAGGAACAGGGCGATCTGCCATCCGAGCGACCGCACCTGAAACGCCAGAAAATAGGCGACAGTGAAGCCGAGCACCAAGGTGCAGGCCCAGGTGATCGCGGCGTATTTGACCGTGTTCAGGAAGACGCGATAGGTCACGTCGGACGTCAGCAGGAATTGATAGTTGTCCCACAGAAACGCCGGGTAGATCGAGAACTCCGTCGCGCCCCAGAAGCTGACGATGACGATCATCACGATCGGCAGCACCAGAAACAGCCCCAGAACAAGGGTGAGGGGCAGGGCCAGCGCCCATCCCTGCAGGTGCCGGGCGGGGCCGCGCCCAACCTGCGCGGGTGCGCGCGCGGCCCGCGCTCCGGTCGCCGCTATCTCGACGTCGGCACTCATCTCGCCTCGCCTGCCTTCTGTTTCTGCTGCTTCAAGCCTCGGACGGGGCCGGAGAACTGCCCCCGGACCCCGCCACTGTCATCTGGACCGACGCGCCCTTAGGCGGCGATGAACTCGTTCCACTTCCGCACCATGTACTGGTTCTCGTCCATGACCGCGTTCCAGCAGGCCACCGCCCCCATACGCTCGTAGAACGAGCCGCCGTCGCGGACCTCGCCGGCAGCGGCCAAGACGTCGCCGAAGGGATTGGTGATGCTGTCGGTGGCTTCCTTGCCCTCGAACCAGTAGCCCCACTCGTTCTCGGACATGAACGCCTTGGAGGTCTCCGGTACAGCCGAATAATAGCCCTGCCGCATCAGGAACCCGCCGACCCAGCCGGAGAGGTACCAGTTGATGTATTCGTAGGCCGCATCCAACTCCATGCCCGAGAGCGAGGCAGACAAGCCGATGCCGCCGCCCCAGGAGCGGTAGCCCTCCTCCAGCGGCTGGTAGATGCAGGGGATGCCGCGCGACTTCACCGCCGTGATCGCGGGCGACCACATGGACTGGATCACGACCTCGCCCGAGGCCATCAGGTTCACGCTTTCATCGAAGGTCTTCCAGAAGGCGCGGA
>JBCDGG010000048.1:0-32620 GCA_038757905.1 Pseudomonadota bacterium
CACGACCTGATCGGCGAAGGCGACGTCGTCGAAAAGCTGCAGACGCAGATGCAGACCGGCGAGAACATCTACGACGGCTACGTCAACGACTCCGACCTGATCGGCACGCATTGGCGGTACCAGCAGGTGCGCAACCTGACGGACTGGATGGCCGGCGAGGGCGCCGATGTCACGCTGCCCACGCTAGATATCGACGATTTCATCGGCACGTCCTTCACCACCGGGCCCGATGGCAAGCTCTACCAGCTGCCCGACCAGCAATTCGCGAACCTCTACTGGTTCCGCTACGACTGGTTCAACGACGAGAAGAACAAGGCCGACTTCCAGGAGGCCTACGGCTACGACCTGGGCGTTCCGGTGAATTGGTCCGCCTATGAAGACATCGCCGAGTTCTTCACCGGCCGCGACCTGAGCCATATGGGCGTCGAGGGCGAAGTCTATGGCAACATGGATTACGGCAAGAAAGACCCCTCGCTCGGCTGGCGCTACACCGATGCCTGGATGTCGATGGCCGGTATGGGCGATCTCGGCGAGCCGAACGGCCTGCCCGTCGACGAGTGGGGCATTCGTGTGAACGAAAACAGCCAGCCCGTCGGCTCGTGCATGTCGCGGGGCGGGGCAACCAACTCTCCGGCTGCCGTGTACGCAGTGAACAAGGCCATCGAGTGGCTCGACAAATACTCGCCGCCGACGGCTGCCGGTATGACCTTCGGCGAGGCCGGCCCGATCCCTGCACAGGGGCAGATCGCGCAGCAGATGTTCTGGTACACCGCCTTCACCGCCGACATGGTGGGCGACGGGGCCGCTGCGGTTCTGAACGAGGATGGCACGCCCAAGTGGCGGATGGCCCCCTCGCCGCGCGGCGCCTACTGGGAAGACGGCATGAAGGTGGGCTATCAGGATGCCGGGTCCTGGACGCTGATGCAGTCCACCCCGGTCGACCGCGCTAAGGCCGCCTGGCTCTATGCGCAGTTCGTGACGTCCAAGACGGTGGATCTGAAGAAGTCCGACGTCGGTCTGACCTTCATCCGCGAGAGCACGATCAACTCCGACCACTTCACCGACCGGGCGCCGAAGCTCGGCGGTCTGATCGAGTTCTACCGGTCGCCTGCCCGTGTCCGTTGGTCGCCCACCGGCACCAACGTGCCGGACTATCCGCGCCTCGCGCAGCTTTGGTGGCAGAACATCGGTGATGCGATGTCGGGCGCAAAGACCGCGCAGGAAGCGCTCGATGCGCTCTGCGAGGACCAGGAAGCCGTGCTGGAGCGTCTGGAGCGCGCCGGCGTGCAGGGTGAGCTTGGCCCCGTCATGAACGACGAGATGGGCGCCGATCATTGGCTGGGCCAGGCGGGATCGCCGAAGGCCAAGCTTGAGAACGAAAAGCCGGAGCCTGTGACGGTCAACTACGACGACCTCGTCAAGTCCTGGCAGGACGATTCCTGATCGCAGGGCCGGCCCTCGGCCCTGTCCGATCTGAAACTGGGCCGCGGCGGCGTCTTCCGCCGCGGCCCTTTCCGTTCCGGAGCGTGCGTATGACGCCATTGTCCCCCTTCGAATTGCGCCTGCCGCAAAGCGTCCGTTTCGGGCGGGGCGCCGCGCTGGCTGCCGTGCCGGAGATCCTGCGCTTCGGCGCCCGAGTGCTGGTGGTGCACGGGCGCGATCCGGGTCGCTCCTCCGCCCTGCGCGACGCGCTCGACGCGGTCGGGGCCGTGACCTTTTCCGTCGCCTGCCCCGGCGAGCCCACCCTGCCCATGCTCACCGCCGCGCTGGAGGAGGGACGCGCGCGTCATCCCGATACGGTCGTTGCCGTCGGCGGCGGTGCGGCGCTCGATCTTGGCAAGGCCCTTGCCGCGTTGCTGCCGGCTGTCGAGGATCCGCTGGTGCACCTTGAAGTGGTGGGGCAGGGCAAGCCGCTTTCGGCTGCACCTCTTCCATGCGTGGCCATCCCGACGACGGCGGGAACGGGCTCGGAAGCCACTAAGAATGCGGTCATCGGCGTGCCGGAGGCCGCGCGCAAGGTCAGCCTGCGCGACGCGCGGATGGTGCCCGATCTTGCCGTCATCGACCCTTCCCTGACCGATGGCACGCCCGTCGCGCAGACGCTCGCCAGCGGGCTGGATGCCGTGACGCAGGTAATCGAGCCCTATCTATGCACGCGCGCGACGCCATTCACCGATGCGCTGGCGCGACCCGCGATCGAGATGGGGTTGCACGCCCTGGTTGCCCTTGTGGAGGAGGGCGAGAACCCCGGCGCGCGAGACCGACTGGCCTATGTGGCCCATGTCAGCGGCATCGCGCTGGCCAATGCCGGCCTCGGCGCGGTTCACGGCCTAGCAGGTGTGCTCGGCGGCGAAACCGGAGCGTCGCACGGCGTGATCTGCGCCCGGCTGCTGCCGCGGGTCCTCCACGCGCTCAGAGCGTCCGATGCGCTGGATCAGCGGACGCAGCTCCGCCTTGCCGAGGTATGCGCGCTAATCGACGCCATCGTGCCGGGCGGGCTGGACGGTATGGAGGGCTGGCTGACGAGGAATGGCGTCGCTCGGCTCCCCGCCCTCTCTGCCGCCGATCGCGAGCGCATTGCAGGGGCAGCGCAGGCCGCGTCGTCCATGAAGGCAAGCCCGGTCGCGTTCTCGGCCCGGGCGCTCGCGGACCTGCTGAACGACGCATCTCCGGTACCTTAGGGCAGGGCACGGGGCTGGCCTGTGCGTTTCCCGCTGTCTGGCCGCCGCGGCGAATGATAGGAAATGCCCAAGCCGCGGGCGACGCCGACGCAGTCCCGTGCGGCAGGGGGAGCCGGTGCTCTCGTTTCGTAGGGGCACACCGCCGTGATGGACCTGGTCACCAGTACAGAGCTTGCCCTGCTCGGGACGACGGCGTTCGTTGCGGGCACGGTCCGGGGGTTCTCGGGCTTCGGGTCCGGGCTTGTGTTCCTGCCGGTGACGGCGCAGATCCTGCCACCCTTCGCCGCGCTGACGACCGTGGCGATTGCCGATCTTCTCGGCGCCGTTCCCAACTTTCCCCGCGCGGTGAAGGAATGCGACCGGCGCGATCTGCTGCTGCTGCTCGGTGGGCTGGCCGTTGCCCTGCCGCTCGGCGTCTGGACGCTGACGTTTCTCGATCCGAGCACGTTTCGCTATGGGGTGTCGGCGCTGGCCCTGCTGCTTCTGGGCTGCCTGCTCTTCGGGGTGCGCTACAGCGGTCCGGTCCCGGATTCCATGGTTTATGCCACGGGTGGGTTGTCCGGTTTCTGCTGCGGCGTGGCCGGGATCCCGGGGCCGCCCGTCATCCTGTTCTATATGGCGCGTCCGCTCGCGCCGCAGGTGATCCGCGCCAACACGTTCATTTTTCTGACGTCGACGGATCTTGCCATGTTGCCGGTGCTGTTCGCGTTCGGGCGGTTGGACGGGTCCGCGGTCCTGCTGGGCACAGTCCTTATCGTTCCCAACATGGCCGGCAACCTGCTCGGGGCGTGGCTGTTTCGGCCGGAATACGAGCGTCTCTATCGCGGATTGGCCTATGCCGTGATTGCGGCCATGGCCGTGCTGACCCTGCCGCTCTGGGACTAACTGTCCGGGTGGCAAGGCGCGCGGCGTTGCGCTAGGTGATGTCGACCCGGAAGCCGAATGCTTCCCAATGGGCCGCCGCGACCGCGAGAAGGATGTCGAGCGGGGCGCTCGCACTCAGGCCGCTCGCCTCGGGGCCGAGCACCTCGGACAGGGCCGCCATGGAGGCCGGGCCGAAATCCCCATCCACCGAGAGGCTGGCGCCGAGATCGTTCAACAGCGCCTGGGCGCCGGCGCTGATATCGCGCGCGCTCAACTCGCCCAGAAGCTCCAGCGCCCGTTCCGAGGCGCGGCCGGTGCCCAACGCGGCGGACCGGCCGGCGCGCTTGGCGGCATCGAAGCGCGACAGGCCCGGCGGGTTCTTGCGCAGGATCATCAGTGCACCGTTGGCGCCGCCCCAGGGATCGCCGCGATCGAGGCCGGTGTCGTACCACGAGAGAGCGCGCGTGAAGTCCTGCGACACGCCATCGCCATCCTCGTACATGATGCCGAGGACGTTCGGCGCGGCCGGGTGGCCGCCATCGGCGGCCGCCTCGAACTCGGCCGCTGCGCGTGCCTTGTCGGGGCTGACCCCGGCCAGTCCGCGCCGATAGATCACGCCGAGCGAGTTCTGGCCGTTGATATTGCCGCGTTCGGCCGTGGCCTGGAAGTAACGCAGCGCGCGATCGGGGTTGAAGTGTTCCGCCCCCTCCTGAAGGAAGTAGCGGGCAAGTTCGTTGATCGCCTCGATGTAGCCGGCGGAATGGGCGCGCGACAAAAGCGCGTAGCCGCGGCGCTTTGCAGCGTCGCCCTCGCCGTAGCGCAGCAACTCTCGCCCCAGGCTGTAGTCGGCCAGGGGATCGCCGAGGCGGTGCCCGGCCTCCAGGAACTGCATGGCGTCGGGTGGCGCCGGCATCTGTTCGATGCCTTCGGCCTGCGCCTGCGCGAGGATCTCCAGCACGCCGATCCGCTGCGTCGCGCGGATGTGGCCGCCTTCGATGGCGGTCACGAGCTCGGCGCGCGCGCCGTCGATGTCGCCGTTGGCGGCCAGCGCCCGGGCAAGCTGGGCGCGAAAGCGCGGATTGTCGGGATCGGAGGCGACGGCGGCGCGGCAGGCCCTCAGCGCATCCACCGGCCGCAGCTCGTGCGGCTCGATCTCTGCGCCGATGCCTTGCGGGTCCAGCACGCCGCCCGTCTCGAGATCGCAGGCATGCACGGGAAGCGCGAGCTCGACATTTGCCCGGGCGCCGGGCGAGGCCATCGAGAAGCCGCCGAAGCGGGTCAGCGTGTCGAGCTCGGCCGAGGAATAGCGCTGAACGCGCGGGCGGAAGATCACGCTTCCCAACTCGTCGCGCTCGATCCTGTCGCCCGCGCGCAAAACGCGGAAATGCCCTTCGTCGACGACGGCGACATCGCCGCCGGTCGGCGTCTCCAGCAGTTCGATCGGGTCGCCGGTCAGATGCTCCACCAGCCGCGCGCCCACGGCGATTTCGCGCTCGAACTGTTCTTCGATCTCCACGACGGTTTCTGTTACCTCGGCGGCGCGGCCCGCGTCGCCCGCGGACGGCGCGCTCGGCACGAGCGGGGCGCCGGCCACCTGGATCGGACGCGGCACATCGTCAAGCGCCACCGCCGTGGTCAGCGACGAGGATTCCCAGGGAAGCTGCAGGCCCCGCGTCGCCATGTGCACGTCGCGCCGGGTGCGGGCCATCAAGGTTGTAATGTCGGCCCCCGGATTGGCGCGGGCATTGGACACCAGCGCCGAGGTGAACGGGCTGTTGCCGCCTTCCGGACCGTCCAGCGCCAGCTCCCCCGGTGAAGTGGAGAAGGCCGTGAAGGTGTCAATCGGACTGCGCTGGAAGAAGAACCCGGACTCGACCGGTTTGGCGGAGTTGTCGAGGCTGTCGACCACCATTTCGTTGAGGAACGGATTGTCCCGGCAGCTGTCGAGGATGAACAAAGCGTGCTTGGCGCGGGTGGACAGGACCGACATCAGGTGGCTGAGCGACAGCGCGGCAAAGGGCAGATCGTGCAACCCGTCGATCCGCGAGTCGCTCGGAAGCAGGAAGTTCCCCGTGCCGACCTGCAGCCCGTGCCCTGCGAAATAGAACACAACCGTCGAGTCCTCGTCCGTGCGCCCGGCCACGTCGGAGATGGCGGTCGACAGGGTTCGGAAATCGGCGTTCTCCAGCGACACCGTCTCGTAGCCGAGGGACTGGAAGTACTCCGTTACCAGCACCGCGTCGCGCGGTGCGTTGGGCAGATCCGCCAGAACCTCGTAATCGCCGTTCCCCACGATCAGCGCGATGTTGCGTTCCGGGCCGGGCGCCTGGGCAGCCCCGACGCCCGGAAGCGCGACAAGGATTGCCGCGGACAGGAGAAGCGCAGATGCCAGTGAGCGGCCAGGTGTGAAGTGTGATCGCCTCAACGCCGTTGGCTCGCTCATCGTGCGCGTCCCTCCCGAGATCAGAAGCTGGTGAAGCCGTTGCCGCCGCCGGGCTGGCTGGAATCGCCGCGGTCGTCGCCGCCGCCGGACGTGCCGGAGACGTCGCCATCATCGTCGTCGTCGTCATCGTCGTCACTGCCGGATCCGTTGTTCCCGCCGGAGGATTGTCCGCCGAAGCTATCGGCGCCCACGCTCCCTCCGGCGCCGGAACTGGACCGGCCGCCCGACCCCTGGGCATCTTCGTTGTCGTCGGGCTGAACCCGCCCGGCCGTCGACGCCGAACTCGTGGATGTGGTGGTGGCCGCGGCGGTGCTGGCCGTATCGCTCGTCTGCGGATCGCCCCCGGTGATCGCGGCGCAACCTGACAGGAGCAGACCGGCAGCGGCGATGGGGAAGAGGTACGTTTTCATTTGTTTTCTCCGTACTTGCGGCAGCATCGCCGCCTAGGACAGTCCTTGGAAGGGCGCTTTGTGTCAACGCGTTTAGTTGGCGCTACGTCAATCTGCGCCCGATTGGGGGCCGGTGTTCGACAACGCCCGCGCCGTCGACCCGATTGTTTTGCCCCGGGTCCGAAGAGCCCTTTGCCCTGCCTGCCAGCCCGCCGACGCGTTCCGGGTGCAAGCGGCAGGCAAACAGAAAGCGGAGCGCCGGTTCGGCACCCCACTTCCCGCCCGAGTGTTGCGTGATCAGGCGATGAACTCGACGATGTCGGTGTTGCTGAAGCTGTGCACGCCCGCGACGTCGACGATGTTGTCCAGGGTCGCGATATGGTCCCGGTTGTCGGAGGTGCTCCAATCGGCGTCGTGCCAGATCTCGGCGCGCTCCGTGCTGGAGTTGAACACCAGCACGTAGGCTTCGACATCGGCGCCCGTATCCGTCTTGATCTGATCGGTCGAGAACGCCTTCTGCAGCTCCAGCATTGTGTTGTCGTCCGCAGTGCTGATCTCGGTGATGCCGTCGCGGTTCTCGATGTAGTCGTCCGCATCGAGGATCGTGCCCTCGTAGCTTTCCGCGGTGTTCTCGAAGTCGAACTCGTTGAGGCCGATCTTGTCGTCACCGACGAGGAAATCGAGGATCGTATCGGTGCCCTTCGAGCCGACATAGCGGAACTGATCGGCGCCATCGTTGCCGGTGAGGCGGTCGTCGCCCCCGAGCCCGTAGATGATGTCGCTGTCGGCGCCGCCGGCAAAGACATCCGCCCCGTTCGAGAGCGCGATGCGCAGAACCGCATCGAACCCGCTTGCATCCACGTTCACCGCGTCCTTGAAGCCGGAATAGTCGCTGTTCGCGTCCAACTCGCTCCCCTCCATGGCGGCAATGCTCAGCGCCTGGTTGCCGACGATCGTGAAGGCGGACGGCCCGTCGTCATTGTAGAAGGCGTAGTAGTTCTCGTTGCCGGTTCCGGTGGCCGAGATCGAGTTCGCGACGTCGCTGCTGCCAGTGGAGGCGATGGTGACGGCGGAGAGATTGTCGCCGAGATAGACCGCCGACACATCGTCGCCCGTGGAGGCATTGGCCGTGATGTCGACGGAGTTCGCAACGGTGACCCTATCGCCCGCGCCGGCATTCGGAGGCGCAGATTCAGACGACGAGGCGTGCAGCTCCATATAGAGGGTCTCGCCCACGGCTTCGCCGTTAAAGTTGAGCGTCTTGTCGGAGGAGCCCTGCGGGCTGGTGAAGATGAACCGGTCGTTGCTCTCGACGCCATTGATGCTCACCCGATTGTTGTTTGGGCCGCCGGCGAAGATGAACTCGTCGATCTCGGTATAGTCCGAGGCCGTCAGGCCCGAGAAGGCCGACGTGAACAGCAGCGCCTCGATGCTGGTGGCGGCGTTGACAAGGCTTGCAGGCGCGTAGGTCGCGCTGTCCACGGCAAGCGTGTCCTTGCCCAGGCCACCGTCGATCACGTCCGCTTCGGTCAGCGAGCCCTTGCCGCCATCGAAGAAGAAGGTGTCGTTGCCGTCACCGCCATTCACGTCGACATCCCGAGTTTCGGCAAAGTCGAGGACGTCGTCGCCCGATCCGGACCGCGCCATAACATCCTGCTTCGCGCCAAAAGCCACGTTCATGTTGCCGGTCGAGGCGGTCGCGTCGAAGGTGGCGGTTGCGTCGGTTGAGAAGAAGCTGGTGAACAGGTCGCCCGTGCCGTCGACGGTGAGCGTTTTTGCCTGAGCGAACGCATCGACGTAGTTCAGCCCGGTCGCCGTGACGTCGACATGCTCGATCCCAGCGAGGCTCAGGCTCGCAAGCCCCGAGTTCAGAAGCTCGAGATGTTGGACATCTTCCTGGCCGGCAACCGCTCCGGGAGCGTAGTCCACGGAGAGCGCGGTCTTGCCCGCCGTGGGGGCGGACGGCGTCGGCGTGCTCGAGTTCGCGACGACGACGTCGAACGGATACTGCACGCCGACGAACTGAACCGTCCCGCTGACGCCTTCCAGCATGCCCTTTTCGACGCCGGTCGACGTTGTGAAGTCGATCTGGGCAAAGAGGTTGTTCGCCCCGCCCTGAACCTCGACCTCTTCGATCGACGTCAGCCGCGGCGTGGCGATGATCGACTGGAACACACCGCCCTGGATGCTGAGCTTGTCGACACCCTCGCCGCCATTGAGCTGGTCCCCGGTGTTGAGCGTGTCGCCGGTCGCCATGAACATGTCGTTGCCATTGCCGCCGACGAAGCCCGCCCCGCTGTCGACCAGCGGGGTCAGCGTGATGGTTTCGCCGACCTGCCCGGCGCCTTCCTGAATGAACGCATCGGTTTCGGCCTTGCCGGCCTCGACGGAGGCGTTCGTTTCATCGACGTCGTCGAGCACGGACTTGGCCGAGGCGGCCGCCTCCGGCGTGTACTCGAACTCCGCGATCTCGGCGACGCTTTGGGCCCAGTCGAGGGCGACGGCGGTCTTGTTTTCGATGATGGTCTTGTCCTGGCCCTGCTCGGTGTTCTGCGCCCCGCTGATGATGTTGAGGACCATTGCCCCCACCGCATCCGGATTGCCTTGCGCCTTGTTGAGCTCGTCCACCCAGTAGTCGCGGCCTTCGTCATCGGGGTCGCGGTTGAACAGGTTCTGGTAGACCGAATTCACGAACGCGGCCGGATCGGCCACGTTCGGGTTGGCGAGATAGGGGTATCTGGCGGTCGACTCGTCCTGCACCGAGAACGAGGCGGCGATCTCCAGATTGCTGAAGCCGCGATTGGCCTCCGAGATCCAGTAATCGAAGCCTTTCGGCTCGGGCGAACGCCCGAAATACCCAACGTAGATCTTGGCGATGTCTTCTTGAACACTCATTGTCCGGCCCCTTCTGAATGTGCGCGTCGAATGCCGAGCGCTTGGCTGATGCCTCAAAGGTCTGCAGTTAAACCATTGAAGTCAAAAGGATTTAGATCAGCCTATGGCCTAGGTGGGGGTCGTCGTGGAGGGGGCGATTGCCGTAAACCCCGGATTAGGGGCCGCTTACTTTGGGTCAAACGGCAGGTTTAGGCCGGGTTTATGCCCCGACGTCAGCTTCAGGCGCGCGATGGGTGCGTGATTTGCCTGCCAAACCCCTGATATGGCGGGGTTGCTCCGGTGCGCAGTCGAAGGGCGCACCGGCTGCAGCCCAGGTGCCGACCGGCGGTTCGGAGCGGGGTTTCGTCCTTTTGGCCTAAGGCTGGGCGGGCGCGGGGGCACGCAAAAGGGGCTTCAGCGCCAGAATCGGTGTCCCCTACCGGGACCCTGCAAGGCCTCTTTGCGCTGGGTCCGGCGTTGCGCGGGCCGGTCGCCCGGGGGCGGCAAGGCGCTTTCGGTCCACACTGCCCAAGTACGCCGGCCGGGCTCGTTTCCTCGCCAAGCTGAGGTGCCCCAATTCGAGATGGTCTTTGCCGGAGCGATGCAGACGCGCCGCTGGTCGTCCCGGCCGGTCCTCTTGTCGGCCGAGGACGCGGCCTCTTCCTCGCGCACCTTCGGAGATCGTCGCGACCGGTCCGCAGGGAAGCGCCCGTGCGATAGAGGTCCCCCTGACCCCCATCCCGCATCTCTCGGGCGCGGCCGCGCCGAACGGCCCGGCGCGCGAGACCGGAGGGATCGGCCCGCCCCTTGTGTTGCGGCCGTACTGGTATAGCGTGAAGCGCAGGTGCCGACGGGGGAGGAGACCTATGCGAGCGACCTCCAGAATAATCGCGGTCGTCCTGGCCGTCTTCGTGGCCATGCCGGTGCCCATGCGCCTTGCCGCGCAAGAGAGCGCCGCCCAGGACGGAGCGGCAGAGGCCCCCGCAACGGCCGAAGCCCTTCTGACAGAGGAGGAGCTGCAGACGCTCGTCGGCCCGATCGCGCTCTATCCTGATACGTTGCTGATCCAGATCCTCGTCAGCGCCACCGTGCCTTTCGATGTGCTGAAGGCAGATCGCTTCCTTCTGGAGAATGCGGACGCCGACGCTGCCGCGCTGGCCGACGAGATCACCGCCGAGGCGTGGGACGAGAGTGTCGAGGTTCTGGCCACGGCGTTTCCGGAGATTATCGGCCAGATGGCCGAGCACATCGAATGGACCGAGGCGCTCGGCACCGCCATGCTCGCCCAGCAGGACGATGTGATGCAGGCCGTGCAGGACCTCCGCGCGATCGCCGACGAGAACGGGGCGCTCGCCTCCAACGAGGCGGTGGAGGTGACGCAGGACGCGCAGGACAACATCATCGTCGTCCCATCCGACCCGGAGGTTGTCTACGTTCCGCAATACGAGCCGCAGCAAGTCTATACGACGTCCGGGTCGGACAGCGTTGGCGATGCGGTGGCCACGGGGCTTATCATCTGGGGCACCTTTGTGGTGATGGACGCGATCTTCGACGGGTCCAACTCCTATTGGGGCTGCCGCAACTGCGCCGGGTGGGGCGGCGGCGGCATCTACAACGATATCGACGTCGACATCGATATCGACGGCGACGTCATCATCGGTGATCGCCCTGGGCAGGAATGGCGCCCGCGTCCGGAGCAACGCGATGAGGCGCGCGACCGGATCGCCGAGCGGCGGGGGCCAGACGGCGCCACAACCCTGCCCGTCGCCCGCCCTAGCCAGAGCGACGACCTGCGCCGCCGCCTGTCCGAGCAGACCGGGGCGCCGGACATCGCCGACAGGGCCAATCGCGAGACGCTCCAGCAGATCGACCGCGACGCGCTCAGCGGTGGCGGTCAGGCGGGCACCGGCGCCGAAGCCCTGCGGGAACGCAGCCAGCAAGGGCAGGCGCTCGCGCGGCCTGATCGCGCAGCCCAACCGGCGGCGCGCCCGGCCGAGAAGCCCGCGCTTCCGACGGTGCGTCCAGAGCGTTCCGCCCAACCGGGGGGCGCAGTACAGGGGGCTGGGGCACAGGGGGCTGGCGCGCGCCCCGCAGCGAACCCGGCGGCATCGCGCCCCGCACAGTCGCGTCCGAATGCGTCGCGCGCGCCCGCGGCCAAGAAGGCCGGCGGGGCCAAGGCACGGGCGCATTCCGCCCGGGGCGGCGCCTCCCGCGGCGGCGGCCGTCCGCACCGGAGATAAGTCATGAAGCACCTCCTCCCCGCCTGCGTCGCGATCGCGCTCGGTCTGCCGGCCTTCGCCGAGGCGCCTGTCTACGCTTCGCCTCAGCAGGCTGTCGAAGCGCTCGCGGCGGCCCTGCAGGACGGCTCCGTCGAGGCGGTCGTCGCCGTGATGGACCCGGACGCGGCAGAGTTCCTTCGCGATCCCGACGATCCGGCGAACACGGCGCATCTCGCCGAGCTGGCCGCGCTCTATGCCGAAGGGTATCGCTTCGTGCCGCAGGCCGGCGGCGGCGTCGTGATCGAGTTGGGCCGCGAGGGGTGGCCCCTCGCCGTGCCGCTCGCCCGAGGCGAGGCCGGGTGGCAGTTCGACATCGCCGCCGGGCGCGAGGAGGTGATCTCACGCCGGATCGGCCGCAACGAGCTCGACGTGATCGACGTGCTGCAGGCCTACGTCGCGCTTCAGCACGCCTATCGCACAGTAGACCATGACGGCGACGGTGTTCTGGAGTTCGCCGCCTCGGTCCTGTCCAGCCCTGGGGCGCGGGACGGGCTCTACTGGCCTGGGGATGGGAGCCCCATAGGCGATCTTGCGGCGCGCGCGCATCTGGACGGCTTCGATGCGGGCGCGGGGCCGGAACAGCCCGAACCCTTCCGTGGCTACTATTTCCGCGTGCTCCAGGAACAGGGGGACCGGGCACCGGGTGGGGCGTATTCCTATCTCGTCAACGGCAACATGGTCGCCGGTCACGCCATGCTGGCCGTTCCGGCGGAGTACGGCGTGACCGGCATCACGAGCTTCCTCGTGTCCGAGGCCGGTGTCGTGATGGAGCGCGACCTCGGCCCCGCGACGGTCGCCACCGCGCTGGGCATCACAAGCTTCGATCCGGGGGAGGGCTGGGCACCCGTGGCACCAGAGTAGCAAGGCACGCGATCCGCCGTCCGGGCGCGCGGGACCATCCTCCGGTGGCTTCGAGCGCGCCCGGGTGCCGAGCGGTGCTCGCTGGTGCTGCCGCCTCCGGTGAGCAGGTGGGTCGCAATGGGCGGCGCGGGCGTCTGACACGCGGCGCGCGCGCCGAGGGCGGCGGGCTCGGCACGATCTCGGTGACAGGAAGCTGGATGACGTCCTTGCGCAACGCACCCTCCATAACTCGACGCTCCCTTTCTTCGCCGCGCCTGTGGCCGCGTGTAGGCTGGCATAGCCGAGCCACCTGGCGGATTGGCTGCAGATGGGCCTGTTTGACGCGGCAGTCTAATCCCCGTCCGGCCGGCTGATCCGGCGCTCCGCCCGTCCCGAGGATCGGCCCGCAGCCTGCGCTGCCCAGTTCGCTGTGAGCCATGCCCGCTGGCGGGTCACCTAGCCATTGACCGGCTGGCTGATGACGCAGCATGGCGCGCTGACGGCGCTGATGGGCCTGTCTGGCCTAGGGACGGCGGGTGTCGGGATCGCGATGTTGGCATGGCTCGCGCGCGCGCCGGAGTCCCTGACCCATTCCCAAGAAGACCTTGCGCCCGACCACCCGCATTTCACGAATACGCACGGTTCGTGGCCTCGGCATCCACTCACGATCGACGAAGTCCGGGCGCGCTTGCCAGGATGAACCCGCGCTGCGTTTCGGCGAAGCCAAGACGCCTCAGGGAGGAAAGGCGCTTGCACGGTGTCGTCTTTGCGCGGCCAGCGATGAGACCGGCGCGGTGCCGCGCGCCCTAGGCGTCGGGGGCCCTGTCTCCGGGCGTCTCGCAGAGGCAGTTCGCGTGTGAGCGCAGCACTTCGAGGACCCGGCAATCCGAGGTCGCCCCGCCCTGGCAGGATGTCACCATGCGTTGCAGCTCACCCTGCAAGGCGACCAGCCGCTCCAAGCGTTGGCCGATCAGGTCCAACTGCCGCCGGGCGATGGCATCGACCTCTTCGCACGGCCGGTCCGGGTGATCCGACAGATCGAGCAGCTCGCGGATATCGTCCAGCGGGAAGCCCAATTGCCGCGCGTGGCGGATGAAGGCCAGCCGGTCGGCCTCGGCGGAGCCATAGCGGCGTTGCCCGCCGGTGGACCGGCCAGGCTCCGGCAGCAGCCCGATCTTTTCGTAATAGCGAATCGTCGGAACTTTGGTGCCGGTCTGCCGTGACAGCGCGCCGATGGAGAGCATCCTTTCCCCCTTCCGGATCATGGCCGAAGGGCGCCCCGGAAAATCCGTCGGTCCCCCTTGAACCTATAGTGACTATAGACCCTATCTGGTGGAGGCACCACCCATCTGCGCCCCGTGAGCCAGCCCTATGAGTCAGACCGACACCTGTACCGCGTCCCCTATGAGAAAGCCGGGCTGCTGCTCGAACGCCCCGACTTTTGAAGTACCCGTGCCTGCGATCTCGGAGCCGGGATGCTGCGGTCCCTCACCTGCGCAGGCGCGCGGGGCGAGAGCGGTCGACTGGCTGCTCTGGGGATCACTTCTGGTGATCGCCGTGGCCTATGGGGCGGCCCTGCTCTGGCCGAGTCATGTCGATGCCGCCTGGAGCGTGTTCATCCACGGCATCCACGAAATGATGAACCTGATGTGGTGGGGGATCCTTGTGGGGATGCTCGCCGTCGGCCTCATCGACCGTGTGCCGCGCCACATCGTGATCGGGATCATCGGCCGGGATCAGGGGGCGCGCAGCCTGGTGCGGGCCGTGCTTGCGGGCGTGTTGCTCGACCTGTGCAATCACGGCGTCCTCATGGTAGGCGCGAAGCTCTATGAGCGGGGGGCCAGCCTTGGCCAGGTGTTCGCGTTTCTCATCGCAAGTCCGTGGAACTCGCTCTCGCTCACCATCATCATCGGGGTGACGATGGGATGGGGCTGGATGGCGGTCTTCCTTCTGTCTTCGCTTGTCATCGCCTTCGTGACGGGGCTCGCCGTCGAAGCGCTGGAGGCGCGCGGGCGCGTCGCGCCGAACCCCAACCGCGTCGACCTTCCGGAGGAGTTCCACCTGTGGACGGAGATCCGCGCGGGCCTGCGCGGCCAGCGCTACGATGGGGCCTTCGCCCGGGACGTGCTGCGCCGGTCGCTCACGGCGAGCCGGATGGTGCTGCGATGGCTGCTCTTCGGCATCGTGCTGGCCGCGCTCCTCCAGGCCACGATCCCCACGGATGTCTTCGCCACCTGGTTCGGCCCGACAATCCTGGGCCTCCTGGCCACGCTGCTCGCAGCGACGATCATCGAAGTGTGTTCGGAAGGATCGGTGCCGATCGCGGCCGATCTGGTCCACCGGGCCGCTGCCCCCGGCAATGCTTTCACCTTCCTGATGGCAGGCGTCTCGACGGACTATACCGAGTTCCTGATCCTGAGAGAGGTAACCCGGCGCGTCCGGGCGGCATTGCTCCTGCCGCTTCTCACCGTTCCGCAGATCGTTGGGATCGGGGTGATCCTGAACCTCTGAGTCCCCGTCCCCGGGCCGGTACAGTGGGTCCCGCCCGGGGCCGTATTGCCCGCGTCGCGCTAGGCAGGGCCCTAGCGCCTGTGTTCGGGGCTGTGGAAATCCGTCTTGCAGCCTGCGTCCCACACGTCGGGCTGGTTGCCGTGGGCCGGGAACCCGCCGATGTCCTTCAGCCAGCGCGCCACATGCAGGGTGTTCCAGACCAGGAACGTCGTATTGCGGTTGGTGAAGTCGTTCTCTGGGCCGCCCGAGCCCTCATCCATGTAGGACGGGCCGGGGCCGGCCTCGCCCATCCAGCCGGCATCGGCCTGCGGCGGCACGGTGTAGCCGATGTGGGACAGCGAAAACAGGACGTTCATCGCGCAGTGTTTGACACCATCCTCGTTCCCGGTGATCAGCACGGCGCCCGTCTTGCCGTAATCCCGGTACTGGCCCTTGGCGTTGAACTGATGCGTGTAGCCGTACATCCGTTCGAGCACGCGATTGCAGACAGAGCTTTTCTCGCCGAGCCAGACCGACGTGCCGATGATGAGGATGTCGCAGGCGTCGATCTTTGCCTGGATCTGCGGCCAGTCATCGCGCTCGTAATTGTCGACACCGGTGTAGTCGAGCCCCAGACCGGCCGGGATGTCGTAGTCGACCGGCCGGAGGATCTCGGTCTTCACGCCATTGGCGCGGTAGACGGCATCGGCCACCTGCAGCAGCCCGTCGGTGTGCGACAGGTTGGGGGAGCGCGTCAGCGTGCAGTTCAGCATCAGGACGCTGAGGTCGTCGTATTTGGCAGGAGGGGTCTGGCACTGCTCCTCCGTGATCTTCTTCAGCTGTTCGGTCATCGGCTTTCTCCTCCTGAACCGTTGCGCGGGCGAGCCTAAGCGCTTCTACACAGAAGTCGACAGCGCGTAGACGCGCCCGGGCCTGTCGCGCTCGGGCATGCCCGACAACCGACGGCGCGCGCAGCCATGGCCAGCGGAAGGGAACGCATGGCGTTCCGCGCCAGCCCGTGTCTAACTGAGCCAAAGGCGGGAGGGAAAGGTGCTGGGCTATCTGACAATCACGGCGTTTCTGCTTGCGTTCTGCATGGTCGCCAAGCGCCTGTCCTCGACCGTCGTCACAGCGCCGATGATCTTTCTGTCGCTTGGCGCCATCGTCGGTGAGACGGGAATGGTGCCCGGCGCCGCGAGCGAGGCCACGCTGCATGTCGTGGCAGAGGTCGCGCTCATTGTGCTGCTGTTTCTCGACGCCGCCCAGATCGACCAGCAGGCGCTTTTGCGCCGTCGCGTCTGGCCGGCGCGTATGCTTGCCATCGGCTTGCCGCTGGGGTTCCTGATCGGGATCGTCGCGGGTTGGCTGCTGTTGCCGGGTTGGCCGTTTGCCGCCATCGCCCTCGTCGCGGCCATTCTTGTGCCCACGGACGCCGCGCTCGGACAGCCCGTTGTCATGAACCCCGACGTGCCGGAGCGCCCCCGGCGCGCCCTGACGGTGGAGAGCGGGCTGAACGACGGGCTGGCCCTGCCCCTCGTCCTGCTCATGGCCGCGATTGCCGCGCCGGTTGCGATGGCCCCGAGCGAAGGGTGGCTGCTCTTTGCAGTGGGGCAGGTTGTCCTGGGGCCGTTGGTCGGCGTGCCCGTCGGGCTCGCGGCGGGGTGGATCCTGCTCCGGGCCAAAGCGGCCGAGACGACCTCCGACGTCTATGAGGGGATCGGTGCCCTCGCTCTGGCCGCATCCGTCTACCTTCTTGCAACGCTTGTGGGCGGGAACGGCTTCATCGCGGCGTTCTCGGCCGGCCTCGGGTTCGGGGCGATTGTGCGGGGCCAATGCGACTTCGTCTTCGAGTTTACCGAAGGCGAGGGGCAGATCCTGTCGTGGGCGGCGTTCTTCCTGCTGGGGGCGGTCCTGGTGCCCGACGCGGTGCGCCACCTGACGCCGGAAGTGTTTGCTCTGATCCTGGCAAGTCTCTTCATCGTTCGGCCGCTGGCGATCTGGATCTCTCTCATCGGCACCGACGCTTCGGCAGAGACGCGCCTGTTCTTCGGCTGGTTCGGCCCGCGGGGCCTTGCCACCGCGCTCTTCGCCCTGCTCGTGGTCGACCGTTTGGGCCAGCCGCTGGGGGAGGAGGTGCTGCATGTCGCCGTCAACGCCGTTTGGATCAGTGCGCTGCTGCACGGGCTGTCCGCGGCGCCCGCGGCGAGGTGGTATGCCGCGGTGATGAGCACGAAGGAACCTCCGGCGGAGATGGCGCCGCTACACGCCTCGACCGAGGCGTATCGAAAGCGGCTCTCGTGACTTGGGGCCGATCCCGGGCGGTTGCGGTGGCCCGCCGCCACGGAGAGAAGCACGTGCGCCCCGCCGCCGTAATAGGCCATTCTGCGTGGAACCTTCGCCCGTTCTGGGGAGCATGCGCGCTATGAGAGACGGTATGCCGATGCTTCAAGGCCTGGATCGGGCCGCGGGCCGCGTCCCCCGCGCCGCGGGGACGCTGTGATCGACCTGCGCGATCTGGAGTGCCTTCTGGCGCTCGCGCGGTGGCGCCACTTCGCCCGCGCGGCGCAGGATTGCGGCCTGTCGCAGCCCGCGTTCTCGGCCCGCATCCGCAACTTGGAGGAGGTTCTGGGGACCAAGATCGTCAAGCGCGGGAACCGGTTCCAGCAGTTCACGCCGGAGGGCGACGCGATCATCGCGCGTGCGCGCGGCATCCTAGAGGATGTCAGCGCCCTGCAGAACGAGGTGCTCGCGGGGCGCGGCGTGATTTCGGGGTCGCTCGTGATCGGTACGATTCCCACCGCGACGGCGAAGGCGACGGAAGCGGCGCGGCACCTGAAGGCGGTGCACGGGACGGTGCGGACGCGGATCCTGACGGCCACGTCGCTCGCCATTCTTCAGGGGCTGGAGGATGGCCGGTTCGACGTGGGCATCACCTACCGGGAGGGCGTGCCCCCCGATCTCTTCGAGATCCAGGATTTCTACGAGGAGCGCTACGTTCTTGTCGCGCCGGAGACGTTCCTGGACGATGACGGGGCAGAGATCACCTGGGCGCAATCGGCGGCGTTTCCGCTCACGCTTCTCGAACCGGCGATGCAGAACCGGCGCGTCCTCGATCAGATCTACGACACCGTCGGGGTTCGGCCGAACGTGGCGTTCGAGACGAACGGATTCAATGCGGCGATCATCCTGGCCAAAAGGGGGGTGGCGGCCACCGTCGTGCCGAAGGCGCTGCTGGATGCGATCGACTTCCAATCGGGCACCGCAACGCGAGATCTGGTGGATCCCGTCGTCGAGAAGACCATCTGCATGGTGACGACCCGCCACGGCGGTAATCTGCCTGCGGCGCAAGCCCTGCGCGCCGCCATCGCAGACAACATGCAATAACGAAAACAGATCATACCTTCCAAAAAGGCGAATTTGTGATCCGTTTCGCCGATGCTACCGGTTGCTTTGGAAACGCACAAAAGGCACCTAGATGGCACTGGACGAGCGGGGAGGCGTCTGGAAGTCCGGACGCGGAAAAGGGCGTGTCACGCCCAAGGGGCGTCAGGTCGACGACCGTGCATGGGAGGAGGTACGCGCGCTGCTGGGCGAACGCCCGCGCCGGCGCGATCTTCTGATCGAGCATCTGCACCTGATCCAGGACAGATACGGCCACCTTTCGGCGGCGCACCTGCGCGCGCTGGCCGAGGAAATGCGCCTGTCGATGGCCGAGGTCTATGAGGTCGCCACCTTCTACGCGCATTTCGATGTCGTGCGCGAGGACGAGGCGCCGCCTCCGGCCCTGACCATCCGCGTGTGCGACTCGCTGTCGTGCGAGCTTGCCGGCGCCGAAGCGTTGCGCGCGGCGCTGACCTCCGGCCTCGACACGAGCGAGGTGCGGGTTCTGCGCGCGCCCTGCATGGGCCGGTGTGACACCGCCCCGGTTCTGGAGCTTGGCCATCACCACATCGACCATGCCACCGTCGAGAAGGTGACGACCGCGATCGCGGACGGCCACACTCACCCCGACATTCCCGATTACGAAACCTTCGATGCCTACCGAGCGGACGGCGGCTACGACACGCTGAGAGCCCTGCGCGCGAAGGGCAATTGGGAGCATGTGCAGGAGCAGATCCTGGCCAGCGGGCTGCGCGGCCTTGGCGGAGCGGGGTTCCCGTCCGGCAAGAAGTGGGGCTTCGTCCGCGCTAACGAGGGCACGCGATACCTTGCCGTCAACGGCGACGAGGGCGAGCCCGGCACCTTCAAGGATCGCTACTATCTTGAGCGGACGCCCCATGTCTTTCTGGAAGGGATGCTGATCGCGGCCTGGGCGATCAAGGCCGAGACGTGCTTCATCTACATGCGCGACGAATACCCGGCGGTGCTGGAGATCCTCCGCCGCGAGATTTCGGCGCTGGAGCAAGCCGGAATCGTGCCGCCCGGCTACATCGACCTCCGCCGTGGGGCCGGGGCCTATATCTGCGGCGAAGAAAGCGCGATGATCGAATCCATCGAGGGCAAGCGGGGCCTGCCGCGCCACCGCCCGCCCTTCGTCGCGCAGGTCGGGATCTTCGGCCGCCCGACGCTCGTCCACAATGTCGAGACGCTGTACTGGGTTGCGAAGGTCTGCCGGAACGGGCCCGAGATCCTGAACAGCGTCGAGAAGAACGGCCGGCGCGGCTTGCGGAGCTATTCCGTTTCGGGCCGGGTGGCGAAGCCGGGGGTGTACCTGCTGCCCGCAGGCTCGACGATCCTCGATGTCATCGAGGCGGCCGGCGGAATGGCTGCGGGCCACAGCTTCAAGACCTATCAGCCTGGGGGACCGTCCTCGGGCCTGTTGCCCGCCAGCATCGACGATGTGCCGCTCGATTTCGACACGCTGCAGCCCTTGGGCTCGTTCATCGGCTCGGCTGCCGTGGTCGTGCTGTCCGAGGCCGACAGCGCCCGGGACGCCGCGCTCAACATGCTGCGCTTTTTCGAAGACGAGAGTTGCGGCCAGTGCACGCCGTGCCGTGTCGGCTGCGAGAAGGCCGTGAAATTGATGCAGGCGGACAGTTGGGATCAGGATCTGCTCGCCGATCTTTGCACCGCCATGGCGGATGCTTCGATCTGCGGCCTGGGGCAGGCCGCCCCCAACCCGATCCGCATGACCATGAAGCACTTCCCGGAGGAGATCTGAGATGGCCGACGGAGGCTCGCTCGATGTGGTGACGTTCACGCTGAACGGCGAGGAGGTCACTGTGCCCGACGGGTTCACCATCTGGGAGGCGGCGCACGGTCAGGGACTCAAGATCCCGCATCTGTGCCACAAGCCGGCGCCCGGTTACCTGCCGGACGGCAATTGCCGGGCGTGCATGGTCGAGGTGGAGGGCGAGCGCACGCTCGTGGCGTCCTGCATCCGCCCGGTGGCCGATGGGATGGTGGTGAACACCGACACGGAGCGCGCCGAAACAGCCCGGCGGACCGTGGTGGAGCTGCTTCTGACGGATCAGACGGACCGAGACGTGGCCCACGACGCGTCGTCTCACTTCTGGGACACCGCCGATGACGCGGGTGTCTCCGAAAGCCGGTTTCCGAAGCTCGAGCCGGAGCGCGTGCCGCTGCTCGACGACAGCCACGTGGCGATGCGCGTCAACCTCGATTCCTGCATCTCGTGCGGCCTGTGCGTCCGCGCCTGCCGGGACGTTCAGGTGAACGATGTGATCGGTATGGCCGGGCGCGGCCACGATTCCTACCCGGTCTTCGATTTCGGCGATCCGATGGGCGAAAGCACCTGCGTCGCGTGCGGCGAATGCGTGCAAGCCTGCCCGACCGGCGCGCTGATGCCGGCGACCGTGCTCGACGACGCGCAGGTGGGCGACAGCGCGGATTATGACCGCGAGGTCAAGAGCGTCTGCCCCTATTGCGGGGTCGGCTGCCAGATCTCGTTCAAGGTCAAGGACGACAAGATCAAGTACGTCGAAGGGATCGACGGGCCGGCGAACGAGAACCGCCTGTGCGTCAAGGGGCGTTTCGGGTTCGACTATATCGCCCATCCGCATCGCCTGACCAAACCGCTGATCCGCCGCGAAGATGCGCCGCCCAAGGGCCTGAACGTCGATCCGGCCAACTGGCAGCGCCATTTCCGCGAGGCGACGTGGGAGGAGGCGCTCGACGCCGCCGCCTCCGGGCTGAAGCAACTGCGCGCCGATACCGGGCGCCGGGTGGCAGGGTTCGGTTCCGCCAAATGCTCCAACGAGGAAGCCTATCTTTTCCAGAAGCTGATCCGGCAGGGGTTCGGGCACAACAACGTCGACCATTGCACCCGGCTTTGCCACGCCTCGTCGGTCTCGGCGCTGTTGGAGAATGTCGGCTCGGGCGCCGTGACCGCCACGTTCAACGAGATCGAGAATGCCGACGCGGCCATCGTGATCGGGTCCAACCCGACCGAGAACCACCCGGTCGCGGCCACCTATTTCAAGCAGTTCGCCAAGCGGGGCGGCAAGTTGATCGTGATGGACCCGCGCGGCCACGGGCTGAAGCGGCATGCCTCGCACATGCTGCAGTTCAAGCCGGGCAGTGACGTGTCGATGCTGAACGCGATCATGCAGGTCATCGTCGAGGAGGAGCTCTACGACCGGCAGTACATCGAGGGCTACACCGAGAACTGGGAGGCGATGAAGGAGCACCTCGCGGGCTTCCCGCCGGAGAAGATGTCCGAAGTGTGTGGGATCGACGCCGAGGTGCTGCGCGACGTCGCCCGCACCTTTGCGGGCGCGCAGGCGGGCATGATCTTCTGGGGCATGGGGATCAGCCAGCATGTCCATGGCACGGACAACTCCCGCTGTTTGATCTCGCTCGCGCTGATGTGCGGTCATGTCGGCCGTCCGGGGGCGGGGCTGCACCCGCTGCGCGGCCAGAACAACGTGCAGGGCGCGTCCGATGCTGGGCTGATCCCGATGTTCCTGCCGGACTATCAGAGCGTGATGGACGACGGCGTGCGCAACGCCTTCACCGAGGTCTGGAACTCCGACGATTTCTCGAACGAAAAGGGCCTGACCGTCGTCGAGATCATGGATGCGATCCATACGGACGAGATCCAGGGCATGTATATTCTGGGCGAGAACCCGGCGATGTCCGATCCGGACGTCGACCATGCCCGCGCCGCGCTGGCCAAGCTCCGTCACCTCGTGGTGCAAGACATTTTCCTGACAGAGACGGCCAACTTCGCTGACGTGATCCTGCCGTCGAGCGCGTGGACCGAGAAGAACGGCACCGTGACCAACACCAACCGGCAGGTTCAGATGGGCCGGGCCGTGGTGGCGCCGCCGGGCGAGGCGAAAGAGGATTGGTGGATCGAGGTGGAGCTGGCGAAACGGCTCGGCCTGGACTGGAACTACACCCACCCCTCCCAGGTGTTCGCCGAGATGAAGCTGAACATGGAATCGCTCAACAACATCACGTGGGAACGGTTGGAGGAGGTCGCCGTGACCTACCCGTCGCTCTCACCGGAAGATCCGGGGCAGGCGATCGTCTTCGGCGACGCGTTCCCCCGCGACGGCGGGCGCGCGCGTTTCACACCGGCCAACGTCGTGCCGCCCGCGGAGCTGCCCGATGCCGAGTATCCCTTCGTGCTGATCACGGGGCGCCAGCTTGAGCATTGGCACACCGGATCCATGACGCGCCGGGCCAGCGTGCTCGACGCCGTCGAGCCGGAGGCCAATTGCTCGATGCACCCGCGCACGTTGCGTCGGCTCGGCGTGGAACCGGGGCAGATGGTGCGGCTGACGACACGGCGCGGCACCGTTTCGGTGATGGTGCGGTCGGACCGGGCCGTGGCGGAGGACAACGTGTTTCTGCCGTTCGCCTTCGTGGAAGCGGCCGCGAACATTCTCACCAACCCGTCGCTCGACCCCTACGGCAAGATCCCGGAGTTCAAGTTCTCCGCCGTTCGCATCGAGCCCGAAGTGGAGTGGGCGGCCGAGTAGGCCCCGCGCCCGAAGGCCCTCCGCGCCGCATCAGGGCGCGGGCGGCCGCGTTGCCCCGAGAGGACTTGGTGTGTGTGCCGCGTCTTGCAGGGAGCGCAAGCCTTGAGGGCCTGCGGGAACACCCACGCCTTCCCAAGAGCCGAGAACGTGGCGTTGCAATGCCCGGGACGCATTGAGAAATGCAGACGGGGGCACCTGCGCTTCGAGGGGCTTGGATCTGCCGGGCCTCGCACTTGCTGCCGCAGGCGCCTTTACGCGCGGCCCGTTGCGGGCTGGCCGCGCTCTCTTCACACCGCCTGCAGTGAGGCGGGACGTCGGTCCAACGCCTAGCCGACCCCGCCCAGAAACGGAACCAGGACGGCGAGGATCGCGAGGCCCAGCAGGGGCCTGCAGGCAGAGCCCACAGTCGCGTCCAGCATACGGTGCGCCTTGCGGCTGCGGTGCATCCGCCCCTGCGCGAGGTAGAAGGCCGCATCAACCGAACCATCGGGACGGCGGCGGATCTGGGTCTCTTGGGTCATCGTCAGTCTCCCATGCTGCAGATGGACCATGCAGCGCCGCGCCAACCGATGCTTGAAGGTTTCCTTGCGAAGACCTTGAGAACCCGAAAGGAGATCTTCGAAGTGCTTGAGGCCCGGTGCGCTTAAGCTCAAGATCGCGTCATGCGATTTGTTTTTGCCGATTGCGAGCTGGATCCCGACAGCCATGTGCTGCGCCGCGGCGGTGCCGAGGTGCATGTCGAGCCGCAGGTGTTCCAGCTCATTGCGTGCCTCGTGCGGGCCGCGGGGCGGCTCGTCAGCTATGACGAGCTTATGGACGAGGTCTGGGAGGGGCGCATCGTGTCGGACGCGACCGTGGCGGCCCGGGTGAGCATGGCCCGCGCGGCGGTCGGCGACGACGGTAAGCGTCAGTCCGTCATCCGGACCGTTCATCGGCGCGGGCTCCAACTCGTGGCCGAGGTGCGCGAGCGCGGCGCCGCGCCCAAGCCACGCGCAAGCGCCGAGCCGCCCAGTTCGGTCGGGCGTCAGATCATCCGCTACACGACATCGCGGGACGGGACCGGGATTGCCTGGGCGGAAACGGGCGACGGGCCGCCGCTTTTGCGGGCGGGGCACTGGCTCGGCCATTTGGAGCATGACTGGTCGAGCCCGATCTGGCGGCCGATCCTCGATCGTCTGGCGCGCGGGCGGCGTCTGGTCCGCTACGATCCGAGGGGCACGGGCCTGTCCGACCGCCAGATGAACGGCGCGACGGTCGAGGAACTGGCCGACGATCTGGAAGCGGTCGCGGATGCGGCCGGGCTCGACCGTTTTCCGATCTACGCAATCAGCCAGAGCGTTCCGGTGGCGATCACCTTCGCGGCGCGGCGGCCCGAACGGGTCAGCCGGATGATCCTGCTCAACGGGCTCGTGCAAGGCTCCACGGCGCTCGGAGAGCCCGAGAAGACGGACACCTTCGTCGGCATGATCCGGACGGGCTGGGGCGTGCCCGGTTCTGCCTTCATGCGCGCGATTGCGACCGTCTTCATGCCGCGCTCCACTCCCGAAGAGATCGACAGCCTTGTCGAGATGCAATCGCTGTCGGCGACGCCGGAGGTGGCGGCCGAAATCCGCCAGCTGATCGGAGCAATCGACGTGCGCGCGTGCCTCGACAAGATCGTCTGCCCGGCCCTCGTCATGCATTGCTCGGGCGATCAGGTCCAATCGCCCGAACAGTCGAAGCTCATCGCCAGGTCGCTGCCGGATGCCGAGTTTCATCTGTGCGACTCGCCCAATCACATCGTCGTCCCGAGCGATCCGGAATGGCTGCCCTGCCTGGAGGAGTTCGACCGGTTCCTTGCTCTCGACACCGCCGGAGGGCGGCAGGCCGCCGCCGAAGAACTGAAATAGGCCCCGTCGACGTGGCAAGCCGCCAGGGTGTATGGGGGCGACCGGGCCGACGTGCCGCCGCTGCACGCCACTGGCTGACGCGCGCCGATGCCGGTTCGTTTGCCGGGGCGGCGTTTGCCCCATGAGCGAACGGTAGGCAGGTGGCGCGGCGGGGCGCAAAATTGTGCGCAATTGCGCCCACCGAAAGGGACTGTCGGCTGCGCCAAGACGATCGCACCGCAAAGACCCGCCCAACTGGACAGGGGCTCGCCAATGCGGTCCAAAGAGCGCGCTGCACCTGCAAACGCGCGGCCCGCCGAGGCCCGCTGGGGGAGGTGCGCGACTGGGGTTTGTAAGATCACGAGTTTGGTGAGGGGAAGCACATGGGGAAGGCGGACAAGGTCTCGCTCGCGATGCCGGTTTACAACGGCGAGCAGTATATCCGTGAGGCGATCGACAGCATTCTGGACCAGGACTATCCCGAGTTCGAACTGATCATCACCGACAACGCATCGACGGATTCCACCCAGGAGATCTGCCGGGACTATGCCAAACAGGATCCCCGCGTCCGCTACTTCCGAAACGAAAAGAACCTCGGTGCGGCGCCGAACTACAACCGCGGCTTCGAGCACGCCACGGGTGCGTATCTGAAGTGGTGCGCCCATGACGACAAGATCAGCAAGAACTATGTGAGCGCCTGCGTGGCGGCTCTGGAGGCGGATCCGACCGCGACGCTGGCCTTTGGGCGCACGATCTGCATCGATTCCGACAGCAACGAGGTGGACGGCCCCGACGTCAACGAAACGCCGGCGATCCTCGATACCGATGCGGCGCACCGCTACTACCGCGCCCTGATCCTGGGCGGTACGTGCTTTCCGATTTTCGGCGTGTTTCGCACCAGCGCGCTAGAGCGCTCGACGCTCCACCGGTCGTATTACGGGTCCGACAGGGCGCTGATTGCCGAAGCCGCCCTGCAGGGAAGGATGCTGCGCGTTGAGGAGGCGGTGTTCTACAACCGCGAGCATCCGGAGCGTTCGATCCGGATGGTGGACAAGGCCGCCCGCAGCAAGTGGCAGGACACATCCGCGAATGCTGCGATTTCCCGGATGGAGCATGTCTCGCAACTCAAGCATCTGTTCGAGATCGCCGGGCGCCATCGCGACATCTCCAGCCCTTTCTCCGCGCGCATGCAGGTTCTGAAGTTCGCCGCGAGCCCGGTTCAGTTGCGGCGCATCCTGCTCGATCTCGTCCGCTTTGTTTCGCCGGATCTGGCCGCGCGGTTCCGCAAGCTGGCCTACGGGCCGCGCAACCGCTCGGCCTAGCAGCGCCTCTGCGCCCGTCGGCTCGGTCCCCGCAGGGCTCGTGACGCAGGCGGGCGACCCGCGCGTCGTCCTGCGCTTCGCCAAAAACGGCACCGCTCCGGGCCGTAGATCCGGCTGATGGGCTGCCGACCGACATCGACGCCTGAGGCGTGAATAGCAGCGGTGCAGTCGACGGCCGGTTCGCGGGGCCGATGCGGCCTCAGACGGCGACCAGTTCCGGAGACAGGCCCATCGCGGCAAGATCGGTGCCGATCTCGTCAAGATAGATCTCGTTCATTACGATCACCGTGTCCGGCGGCGCGTCCTTCAGGCTGCCCGGCGCGTCCACGCGGTGGCCGGTTCCGGGAAGGTACTTGCCCTGTTTGAACGGGTTAATGTCGATCACCGCGGCGACTTCCTCGCCGAGACCGTTCGTCGTCAGGAACGACACACCTTTCGAGCCGCCGCCCCAGATCGCGACGCGCTTGCCCTCGGCGTGGCGCGTGCGCACGAAATCCGTCCAATGCGCCCGAGACTCTGCCACTTTCTGCGGAAACGCCCTGGCGCGCGCTCGAAGGGCGGGCAGGTCGTCCTCCTCCGCGAGCGGTGGATGGCCGTTGGCAAGCGCGCCGTACTGAATGATGTACTGGTCGGCATAGGCCAGATACGTCCGCGTGACATCGAAGCCGGCATGGCGGAACGCCCGCGCATGGCTGCCCAGGGTGAAGTACGAGCAATGCTCGTAGTAGATGTCCCAGAATGCGCCTTCGTCGAGAACGCGGGCCACATCCGGCGTCTCGAAGAACAGCCCGAACTCGCTGTGCCCGTTCACGAGCTGGGCGATGCCCGCCATGAACTGGCCCACCTCCGGCACATGCTCCAGCGTGTGACGGCAGACCACGTAATCCGGCGAGTCTTCGATCGTGGACGGGTCGAAATACTCCCGCTGAAAGGTGATGTCGGCGTCGCCTGCCCCGGGCAGACGTTCCGGGATGAAGCCGGGATCCACGCCGCGCCCCTGCGTACCGGTGGCAAGGGCGAGTTCCTGGAGAAACTCCCCCTTGCCGCACCCAATCTCGAGCGTGCGCTTGCCCGCGAGATCCGTCACCTCGGCGATCTCGGCGACGAGCTGCCGGGCAAACCGGTTGAACGTCCCCGAGAAGTGCTGGCTTTCCTCCGTGGCGGACGCGTAGTCCACCTGGGACAGATCAAACACGGTGTTGAAGATCAGGCCGCAGCAATCGCAGAAGGCGAGGGTGAGAGGCCGGCACGGGAATGCGCGCGCCGCCTCCGCACTGTCCAGAAGGATACAACTCTGCACCGGGATCGCGTCGAGGTGGTAGATCTCCGTCAGTGCCGTGCTGCCACATGCGGGGCAGTCCTGACGCGCCTGGCTCATTGCCGCTCGACGATCTCGAGGGAGGGGATCGGCACGATGAAGCGGCCGCCACGGTCGAGAAAGTCCTGCTGCTGGCGGACGATTTCATCCCGGAAGTTCCACGGCAGGATGACCACATAATCCGGCTGGTCCGCGCGCAGCCGCGCCGGATCGTCCACCCGGACGCGGACCCCGGGCATGTACTTACCCTGCTTGTGCACGTTCCTGTCCACGACGTACTCGATCGTGCGCGGCTCGAGGCCGAGGAAGTTGAGCATGATCGTGCCCTTGGCGGCTGCACCGTAGGCAGCCACCCGCTTCCCCTCCGCCTTGATGCCCGACAGAAGGTCCTGCGCCTTTTGGCGGAAGTCCCGCACCCGCGCGCCGAAGCTTTCGTAGTAGTCGTACTGGTCGAGGCCGAGCATCCGTTCCTCGCCGAGGATCTGCGCGACCGCGTCGGTGGGCGCCGATTGCTTGCTGAAGTAGAGCCGGAGAGAGCCGCCGTGGATCGGCAGGCGGCGGACATCGTTGAGATGCAGGCCGTGCCGCTCAAAAAGGGTCTTGGCCGAGCCGACCGAGAAGTAGCACAGATGCTCGTGGTAGATCGTATCGAACTCGATGAAGTCGATCAGATCGCGCACATAGGGGAACTCCACCACCGCAAGGCCATCGTCGGACAGGAGCCGCGCCATGCCTGCCACAAGGTCGTTCTGATCCGCGACATGGGCCACCACGTTGTTGGCGATGATCACGTCGGCCTTCCGGCCTTCGGCGGCGAGGCTCTCGGCAAGCTCGGTGCCGAAGAAATCGTTGATCGTCTCGATCCCCTTCTCGCGCGCCGCCGTGGCGGGTTGCTTGGCCGGGTCGATCCCCAGAACGGGCACGCCCTTGTCCTTGAAGTTCTGCAGCATGTAGCCGTCGTTCGACGCGATCTCGACGACGAGGCTCTCGCCGTCGAGCCCGCGCAAGCCGATCAGCTCATGCGCGTTCTCGCGGCTGTGGCGAAGCAGATCCTCGGAGAAGGACGAGAAGTAGAGGTAATCGTCGCCGAACATCTCTTCGGGGCGGCGCGTTTCCAGCAGTTGCACCAGCGTGCACGCTTCACAATAGCCGAGCCGCAGGGGAACGAGCGAGTCGGGCCTTTCGAGACCGCTCTCATCGAGCAGGCCGTCGGAGCGCGGCATCGGCCCCAGATCCAGGATCGGGCGCAGCCCCCTATGGCCGCAGGACGTGCAGCTGACCCGGGCCGCATCGCTGGCGAAATCGGCGCTGATCTCGGCCCCGGCAGGCACCGGCGACGTCGCCGCGGGGCGGCTGGCGGACCCGCCCGCCGGCGCCGCATCCCGCTCGGCCGCCGTGTGGCGCAGGCGTTCGTCGATCACCTTGTCCGCAATCAGCTTCTTGATGTGTCCGATGCGCTGGTAGCGGGGGCCTTCGAACTCCTCCAGCGAGAGGTCGATCTCGCGGTAGGACGCATAGAGGGTTTCGGCACCGCGCCGCGCGTCCCATTGCGGCTCGAACTCCGGCAGAACGCGGCGGATCTTGTCGCAGTTGACGCGGTAGGAGCGTTTGTCCGGTCCGGCGTCGTCGGCGAAGGTCACCTCGCATCCCGGCACCACGCTGGCGACGATCTCGGCCAGTTCGCTGATCTGATAATTGTGCTTGGTGACGCCGACGTTGAAGGCCTCGTTGCGCACGACCTCGGCCGGGGCGTTGAGCACGGCAAGGAAGGCGCGCGAGATATCTTCGATATGCACGATGGGCCGCCACGGCGTGCCGTCGGACTTCATGTGGATGTTGCCGGTGGTGACCGCCCAGGCGACGAGGTTGTTCAACACAAGATCGAAGCGGATCCGGGGGCTGACGCCATAGGCCGTGGCCGAGCGCAGGAAGGTCGGGCAGAAGCGGCCATCGGCCAGTTCGGCCAGCGCCCCCTCGCTGCGAACCTTGCTGATGCCATAGGGCGTGACCGGGTTGAAAGCGCCGCTCTCGTCGATGAAATCTGGGCCGCTCGCGCCATAGTTCGAGCACGAGGACGAGAAAATGAACCGCTCCACGCCCGCGGCCTTTGCGGCCCTGGCAACCCGCATCGTCCCTTCGAAGTTGATGTCGTACGTCGTTTCGGGGCGGAAATCGCCCAGGGGATCGTTGGACAGCGCCGCAAGGTGCAGCACGGCATCGACGCCGTCGAAATCGGCCGGCACGACATCGCGAATGTCCTTCCGCACGGCAGGCACCACCGGCACGGCGCCGCCGGGCTGAAAGGTGCAGCGCTCATAGAGGTCGGTGTCGAGGCCCACCACCTCGTGCCCGGCTTGCATCAGCATGGGCGTCAGGACCATTCCGATATAGCCCTGGTGTCCGGTGACGAGAACGCGCATGTCAGTGGTTCTCCCAGACGGCCCAGGGGCGGTTGCCGGAATCCCAAAGCTTCTGAAGGTTGTGCTTGTCGCGGAGCGTGTCCATCGCGGCCCAGAAGCCTTCGTGCCGGTAGGCCATCAACTGGCCGTCGCGGGCGAGGTTCTCCAGCGGGGCATGCTCGAACATCACCATGTCGCCTTCGATGTAGTCGAAGACTTCGGGCTCCAGCACGAAGAAGGCGCCGTTGATCCAGCCTTCGGCGGTCTGGGGCTTTTCTTCGAAGGCCACCACCTGATCGCCTTCGAAGCGCATGTGTCCGTATCGGGCGGGCGGGCGGACGGCGGTTATGGTGGCGAGCTTGCCGTGGCTGCGGTGAAACTCGATGAGCCGTCCGATATCGATGTCGGACACGCCGTCGCCCCAGGTCAGCATGAAGGTCCCGTCGCCCAGGAACGGCTTCAGGCGCTTGACGCGTCCGCCGGTCAACGTCTCGTCGCCGGTTTCCACCAGGTCGATCCGCCAGGGCGCGTGGTTCTTCTCGTGCCGCTTAACGGGGGCGCCGCCATTCATGTCGACCGTAAGATCGCCGGACAATGTGCCGTACTCGACGAAATATCGTTTGATGTAATCGCCCTTGTATCCAAGCGCGATTGCAAACTCATCGAAGCCATAATGCGAGTAAATGTTGAGAATATGCCAGAGGATCGGACGTCCTCCGATTTCCACCATCGGTTTTGGTCGGATCGTCGTTTCTTCGGCAAGGCGTGTACCCTTGCCACCGGCCAAGACAGCAACTCTCATACTTTCAACTCCGCAAGCAACACATGACAGATCCCAGCAGCCGGGACGGTTTCTTCACCTCGTAGAGAAGTCAAGGAGGATACATATTGCCCCCGGCCAAATACGGCCAGTCTTTGGCAATTTGGCGAAGCTTCGGCGCCTTGGGCGGAGACAATGCAAGCGCAGAACCTGAATTGCGCCGCGATTGTGTACGATGCGCAGATCGGACCGCCGGCGCGAATCCCTGCGGTGGCCCGGGCCGGGTGTTGGACCCGTCCCGGAGACTGGTGGGCACGATGCCGGCGAGCCAGATGGGTAACGCCCAATCCGGAAAGGCGGAACGATCCAGTTGACCGGCGATGCACCCTCTTTGCCGCGCGGGATGGCACGGGCGCCCATGAAGGGCACGGCGCCGGGGAGAATTGGGTTTCAGCAATGTCCTTTAGAACTGGTTAATTCTCTGCGGTATTGGGGCGCAATGAACGTCGCGTTATGGAGTTAAGCCTTTGGGTGCCAGTGGGCCGAGGCGCACTTTCTTCGAAATCAATATGCGTGGCTGAGTGCCTTTCATTGACCCTTAAGCCGAATAATCGCTCTCTCTCCGCGCTACGAACCGGCGTCTTGCGAGAATGCCTAGATATCCGGCAAGAATGGCGATGCACAAATCGAGAAGCGTCGAGCTTCGTGCCGGAACGAAAACCTGCAGAAATTCAAGACTTGCCGCCCATCCACATACAACGAGAATAGGAAAAGGCCATCTGCGTGATAAGAAGATAGCCTGAACGAGAAATCCAATGGGAATCCACAAAAGAAGTCTTTGGGCGATGTCGCTGGGAAAGCGCCGTTTCAGCGCAAGGATCTCGACCGGGTGCGCCACCTCCAGAATGGGGGGAACCGTGCATCGCCCGAACTCCCCTGCGCGCGCCTGCCCATTGCCCTGGGGCCGGAAGCAGCGGGAGGATAGGCGATACACGTCGTCGGAGGCGATGTCTGTGCTCCCGGCCGTCAGGCTGAAAACACGGTCTGGTGGAAAGGCTGCATCGTACAGAGCGACATCGTAGAGGCGCCCGCGCCACGGGCGATCCCCGGTGAGTTCGTTGCCGAACACTATCGGAAACGACGGATCCCAGCCGACGAGTGCTCCCCCGTCGAACGGAATGTCCGCCGCCATTTGGCCATCGACGTATAGGCGCACTCCGTCCGGCGCATAGCTCGCAACAAGAAACTGCTTCACGCCCGGACGGATGACGCCCTTTGCCCGAAAGTCCGCGCCGTCGCCATTGTCCCCCAGAACCGGTGTGCGGACCCGGAACACCAGATCGCCCGCGTCCTGTCCGAGCATGAAGTTGCGCGTGAGTATTCCGGTGGATTGGGACACGAACCGCGCCGGCCCATCCTGATCGATGTCCGAGGCCTCGGCGGAAACGGCGATGGTGAACGCGTCTCCGCTCGATAGGGCCCTGTGGATCAGCGCGCCGCCCGCCGCGTCGATGACAATGCCGGGGCGTTCGAACGAGAGGGAATGATCCGCTAGCGTGGCGCTATTGGCGACGGAGTAGCGTGGGAAGACGAACTCAAGCGGCCAAAGATAGGTGACCGCCGAGATCGCGAGGGCGCCCGCGATCAGCCCTAGTCGCCACGCCACGGATCACCAATCCTCGCCAAGGGAACCGCTCCCAACGCCTTAAACACCGTCTTTAGTCATACACGTATTCGCCAGTTTGCCCACAGAACGCGGTTGGCCAAGCTCGGGCGTGCGCTTCGAGGGCCGGCTGGCATCGCTATTCGGCGCAGCCAGAGGTTCGGGCCGACGGCGGCCCGGAAACCCATGCGTCCGGTGCGCAGTCTTAAGGGGGTTTGCACGAATGGCGCCAATCCCTTCCCTTGGGCGTGCCCAACGGCTTCCGAGGCAGCCGGCCGTCCTGACCCGTCCCGTGCACCTGTCTTAATCCCCGCGCGAAGACGCACGGGATACACGAGGCAGTCGTCTGGCCTAGCGCTCCGGTGTGTACCAGATCGGCGAGGAATAGGCGCGCTCCTGATGCACGAGTTCGGCATCTTCGGGCAGGTCGATCCCGAAGCGGACCTGATCGTAGACGACCCATCGCGGCGTCGGGATTTCC
>JBCDGG010000049.1:0-32451 GCA_038757905.1 Pseudomonadota bacterium
ATCGACACCTGCGTCCGTTCACCGGGCTGGGAGACGTTGACGGGCTTGCAATCGATGATCTCGCCATCGTCGAGCCGCACGGTCGCGACCTCGCCGTTGATCCCCTGAACCGTTCCGATCAGCGTGTTGTTTTCGCCGATGAACTGGGCCACGAAGCTGTTCTCGGGCTGTTCGTAGAGCATATCGGGCGGTGCGAGCTGCTGAATGCGGCCATCATTGAAGACCGCGACCCGGTCGGACATGGTCAGCGCTTCGGTCTGGTCATGGGTGACATAGACGGTGGTGATGCCGAGCGAGTGGGCGAGGTTCGTGATCTCGAACTGCATGCGTTCGCGCAATTGCTTGTCCAGCGCGCCGAGCGGTTCGTCCATCAGCACAAGCTCGGGCTCGAACACCAGTGCGCGGGCCAGGGCGATCCGCTGCTGCTGACCGCCGGAGAGCTGCGCCGGTCGGCGCCCGCCAAATGCGGCCATCTGCACCATATCGAGGGCACGCATCACCTTCTGTTCGCGTTCGTCCTTGCCGATCTTGCGCACCTCCAGCGGGAAGGCGAGGTTTTCGGCAACGGTCATATGCGGGAACAGCGCGTAGTTCTGGAACACCATTCCGATGCCGCGCTTGTGGGGGGGGATGTTGTTGATCGGGTTTCCGCCCAGCAGGATTTCCCCGTGGGTCGCGGTTTCGAAGCCGGCCAGCATCATCAGGCAGGTCGTCTTGCCGGAGCCCGAGGGCCCGAGCATGGTCAGGAATTCGCCTTGCCCGATCGAGAGGTTGAGGTCTTTCACGACGAGCGTTTCGCCGTCGTAGCTTTTCTGGACCCTGTCGAAGACGACAAAATCTTGCGTGCGGTTCCCCGAATCCAGTGCCAAATGCACTCTCCCCATTTTTGGGAGCCGACGGTAACAGCCTCTAAATGGGTTTCAACCCCCGCATTCGCTCCGTCACCCTAGGGAAGGCGGTGCGATCCGAAACGAGGCACCGGCGGCGGGGGGCGCATGGGGAACGGGCAGGGTGTGCTCCCGCCCCCCTCGGCCTGCGGCCTGCGGGCGTTGGGCCCGGCGCCGGCTGACGCCGGCGCGGGTGTGCTCCGGCTACGTGCCGAGCACGTCGACGATAGCGGCGCGGGTCGCCTCGACGATGGTGTCGGCCTCCGTCCGCGAGAGGCAGAGTGGCGGCGCAAAGCCCAGGATATCGCCCTGGGGCATGGCGCGCGCGATCACTCCGCGCCGGCCCATCGCCGCGACGACGTCGCCCGCGACGGCGCCGACCTTGTCGAAGAAGACCGGGCCGTTGCGATCCTCGACGAGTTCGACGGCCGTCAGCATGCCAACCCCGCGAACTTCGCCTACATGGGCGTGGCCGCCGAGCGCCTCCTGCATCTTTGCGGTCAGATAGGGCCCGACCTCGGCGGCGTTGGCGACGAGGCCCAGCTTGTCGATCAGCTCCAGATTGGCGACCCCGGCCGCGGCGCCGATCGGATGGGCGGAATAGGTCCAGCCGTGGCCCAGGGGGCCGTGCGCGTCATTGCCCTGCACCAGCACGTCCCAGACCCTCTCGCTGACGATGGAGCCCGACAGCGGCGCATAGGCCGAGGTCACGCCCTTGGCGATGGTCATGAAGTCCGGCTCCAGCCCGTATAGGGGCGAGGCGAACATCTCGCCGAGACGGCCAAAGCCGGTAACCACCTCGTCGGCGATCAGCGCAATGTCGTGGCGCTTCAGGATCGGCGCGATGGCCTGCCAGTAACCCTCTGGCGGGGGGACGATGCCGCCGGTGCCGAGCACGGGCTCGGCGATGAAGGCGGCGATGGTCTCGGGCCCCTCGCGGGCGATCAGCGCTTCAAGCTCGGCCGCGCAATGGGCGGTGAAGTCCGCTTCGCTCATGTCCCGCTCGGCCCGGCGGTAGTAATAGGGCGCCTCGGTTCGCAGCACGCGGTCGAGCGGGAGGTCGAACTTGGCGTGGAACGGTGCCAGGCCCGTCAGCGACCCCGACATCAGGCCCGAGCCGTGATAGGCGCGGCCGCGGCTGATGATCTTCTTCTTCTCGGGCAGGCCGCGGATATTGTTGTAGTACCAAAGGAGCTTGACGTTGGTGTCGTTCGCATCCGACCCGCCCAGCCCGAAATAGACCCGCGCCATATGATCCGGGGCGCGTTCCATCACCATGTGGGCCAGGGTGATCGAGGCTTCGGTGCCGTGCCCGACATAGGCGTGGTAATAGGCCAGCCCCTGGGCCTGCTGCGCGATGGCCTCGGCGATCTCCTGCCGGCCGTAGCCGACATTCACGCAATAGAGGCCCGCGAAAGCGTCGAGCATGCGGGTGCCGTCACGGTCGGTGACATAGCAGCCGTCGCCGCCCACCATGATGCGGCCGGAGGCCTCGCCGCGGCTGTGCTTGCCGAGATGCGTCGAGGGATGCAGGAAGCTCTCGCGGTCCCACGCGTCGAGGATGTCGTTGTCGAGCATGTGTCTCTCCCTAGGTGACCCTTACCGCGTCGTTACCGCGCGGGGCGCGGAACGGCGATGCGACACGTTCGGGGGGCTTTGCCCGGGCGCGGGGCGAGATCGCCGGGATACGTGCAAGGGGCTCTGCCCCCGGCGCTGGGCGCGCCTCCCCCGGGATATTTGGGGCAATGTGAAGCGCAACGGACGGGGGAGTGGGCGGGGCCGTACAGGTGATCGGCTGCAGGGTGCCTGTCTACGTCCCGTGGCTCCGGTCGTAGGCGGATGGCGCGGGGCTGGCCCAGCCCGGCGGGCCTGTCTCCACCTCGATCTGCAGGGGGTGGCATCGGGCGACGTCGGAGGAGTGTTCGGCGCTGCAATCGCCGCCGGGACAGGCCGACAGGCCGATGACGAGGTCGATCTCGGCCAGAAAGGTCAGAGCATCCCCCGGGCGGACGGGGCTGGCCTTCATGAAGTACTGGTGCGTGTCGGCGGTGAAGCCCGTGCACATGAAGACGTTGAGCACATCGTGCACCAGGGGCTCGGCCTCGGTGAGGGGCAGGGCGCGATGGTCGGCCAGGGCGCGGGTCAGGTTGGAATGGCAGCAATAGTGATAATCGACGCCGTTCAGCAGGCGGCCGGTATAGGGGTCGCACCGGGTGCCGATAACGTCGTGCACCGAGCCGCCATCCGCGTCGAAGCCATACCAGTCGAGACTGTCGGACAGGATTGTGGCCATCGGGCGCAGGTGCGGGAAGGTGCTCCAAAGGCGATCGCCGGTGGACAGATGCGTGCCGTGGAGCGCGCGCGTCTTTCCGGCGTAGAAGCGTTCGCTCAGGTCCCGGGCGTTCCAGAGGTTCAGGTCGCCCACTTGCGGCCCCTCGACCGAGACGATGCGGAAGACCGATCCCGCCGGGACGTCGACGCAGGCCGCGTCTCGCGGCGGCACGGTGACCGTGCGGCTGTGTGTGAGGGTGGCGGCATGCGCCCGGAGCGCCGGAAGATCGGGGGCGGGCAAAGTATCGATGGGGTAGCAGATCACCGGTGAAACGCTGCGCCGCGCCTCCGCGTCGGAGGGGGGCTGGTGCTCTGGCGTCGTCGGTTTCACCCTATCCTCCTGTGTCTTTCACGGTCTCGGTCTGTGGGGCGTCCAGAAACTCGCCCATGCGCCGCAGGGCATAGGCGGCCGCGTCCGGGTCGTACCGGGACGGAGAGAACTCGAGCGTGCTCCGGTGGTCGAAGGCATGGGTGACATCGTCCAGCACTTCGGCGCTGATGGGAAGGCCGCGCGCGGCACCTTCCTCCACGATGTCGAGGCAGTTCTCGGGATCGGCCACCACGTCGTCCTCGGCCAGCAGCATCAGCATGGGCACCTGGGCCTCCCACCCCTGCCACGTCGCGCGGTTGAGTTCGCCGCAATAGGGGTAGAGCAGAAACGACGCGTGCACCCTGTCGGTCATCGGCCCGGTGAAGCCCATCGGCCATTCCTCCAGCGTCAGGGGCACCTGACCGTTATCGGCCATCGACAGGAACTCCATGATCGACCACCCGCCATGGGACGCACCCACCAGTGCGATACGGCGCGAATCCACGAAGGACAGCGCGGCGGCGTGGGCGAGGGTGACGGCGACGTCTCCGGCGCGCTCCGCGCCCGTCAGCACCTGGCCGGCGCAGACCAGCGCCCAGCCTTGCGGTTCCTCCAGGCCCCTCGGGGTGTGGCTGTCGACCCGGATCGTTGCCCAACCCCGCGCGTGCAGCGCCTCGGCCCAGGCATCGACCGTGGCACTTGGCCCGTCGCAGCCGGAGTAAAGCAGGGCTGTCGGGAAGGGGCCCGCTCCGTCGGGCCGGGTGGCGCGAAAGTGCGGCGCGAGCAGCGCCAGCAGTTCCTCGGGCGAGTGCCGGTCGACGGTCAGGCCGGTGTATCGGCCGAGCATGTTCAGTGCGATCACCAGCACCAGGGCTCCAACGATCGCGGCGGCAACGGACCAACCGACAAGACCCTTGGGACGCCACATCAGCGCACCAGAACCACGGACACTTTGCAGGACCGGAGCATCTCGCTGGTGGTGGAGCCTATGATCAGGCTGCGGATCCGGGAATGCCCGTAGGCGCCCATCACCAGCATGTCGAACCCGGAGGATTCGACAAGCTCCGGCAAGGCGGTATCGGGCTGGCCCGGCAGGATCTCGGATGTGGCATCGAATCCCGCGGCCTTGAGCATCGCCCGCGCATCGGAGAGGCCCTTGTTCGCCGCGTCCGATTCGGCGCCGACGGTGACGACGTGCACCGCGAGGCCCTGATAGAGCGGCGAGCGCGCGATGTGGTCGACCGCCTTCATGGCCGAAGCGCGCCCGTCATAGGCCACAAGGATGCGCGCGATGGGACGCATGGCGCGCGCGGCCACGAAGATCGGCTGCGATGTGGAGCGTACGATCCGCTCCAGGTTCGACCCCAGATGCCCCTTGGCGAAGTCCGCGGCCTCGCCGCGCTTGCCGATCATAACGAGCGTGGCCTCCGCTTCGCGCTCCGCCACGGTTTCGACGATGTCGCCGTGGCGCAGGCGCGTCGTGATCTCGGTCACGCCTCCTTCGTCGAGGATCTTGCGGGCATCCTCCAGAATTGCGCGGCCGCGATGCGAGACGAGCCGTGCGCGCTGGGCGTCGAGCTCCGCGAGATCCTCGAGCAAGGCGGTGCGCGCGCCGAGCGCGATGGAGCCGGAATAGTCGGCCCGCTCGGCGCCCTCGCGCCGCCCCAGCACATGCAGCAGCTCGACCGCCCAGCCCGTGCGGGCTGAGGCCCAGGCGGCGTGGTCGCACACGCTGCGCGAATAGATCGAGCCGTCGATCAGCGCGATGATCTTGTCAGACATGTCCCTCGCCTCAATGCGCCATCAGATCGTCCATTGCCCCGGGTTTGTCATGCACCGAGAGCTTGTCCACAAGGGTCTCCGACGCCGCGTTCATGCCGATGATCTCGACCTCGGCGCCATCGCGGCGGAACTTCAGCACCGCCATGTCCAGCGCCTGCACCGAAGAGATGTCCCAGATATGTGCGCGGCTCACGTCGATCACAACGCGTTCCGGCGCTTCGCGGAAGTCGAACGCCTTCATGAAGTCCTCGACGGAGCCATAAAAAAGCTGCCCCTCCACGCGGTAGGTGCGCACCCGGCCATCGTCGCTGATGTCGCTGCTCACGCGGAAAAGCTGCGCGATCTTGGCGGCAAAGAAGATGCCCGAGAGGAGCACGCCGACAAGCACGCCGATGGCAAGATTGTGCGTGTAGACAACCGTCGCCACCGTCGCGAGCATCACCACCGAGGAGGAGCGCGGATGGGTGCGCAGCGCCCCGATGGACGACCACGAGAAGGTGCCGATCGAGACCATGATCATGATCGCGACGAGCGCGGGCATGGGAATGATCGAGACGAGATCGCCGAGGCCAACCACGAGGATCAGCAGAAATACCCCGGCCACGAAGCACGACAGCCGCCCGCGCCCGCCGGATTTGACGTTGATGATCGACTGGCCGATCATCGCGCAGCCCGCCATCCCGCCGATGAAGCCCGTCGCGGTGTTGGCCAGGCCCTGGCCGATGCATTCCTGATTTCTGTCCGAGGCGGTGTCGGTCAGATCGTCGACGATGTTCTGCGTCATCAGGCTTTCCAGCAGGCCGACCACCGCGACGGCCACAGAATAGGGGAAGATGATCGCCAGCGTTTCGAAGGTGAGCGGGATGTCGGGCAGCAGGAAGACCGGCAGGGTATCGGGAAGCGCACCCATGTCTCCGACCGCGCGCACGTCCATCCCGAGCACCCAGACCAGGATCGTCAGCACGATTATGGTCACGAGCGGCGAAGGGATCGCCGTCGTCACGCGGGGAAAGAGGTAGATGATCGCAAGGCCCGCCGCCACGAGCGGATAGGTGATCCACGTCACCTCGCGCGGATCAAGCTCCGGCAGTTGCGCCATGAAGATCAGAATGGCGAGCGCGTTGACGAACCCCGTCATCACAGATTTCGACACGTAGCGCATGACGAAGCCCAGCTTCAGCAGCCCTGCGCCGACCTGCAGCAGACCGGCCAGCACGGTGGCCGCCAAAAGGTATTGCAGCCCGTGATCGCGGACGAGCGTGACCATCAGAACGGCGGTGGCCGCCGTCGCCGCCGAAATCATCCCGGGCCGCCCGCCCGTGATGGCGGTGATGACGGCGATGGAGAACGAGGCATAGAGCCCGACCTTCGGATCCACACCCGCGATGATCGAAAATGCAATCGCCTCCGGGATCAGCGCCAGCGCAACGACAAGGCCAGAGAGCAGATCGCCCCTGATGTTGCTGAACCATTGGCGGCGGTAGGCATCGTAGCTGATCATCGGCAATCCTTTGGGGCCCGGTCGGCGGCCGGTTTTGCGCGGGCATTCTGTGTGGCGGGGGCAGAGCGGATCTGGCGGGCCGCTCGACGTCGTCGGGCGCCATATAGCGCACGGCAGGCGAACACCACCCGGCGCAAGAGTTTCGGCGCGCCGCGTGACCGGGGCGTGTCACAAAAGCCTGCAGTTTGCGCGCCGCGCCCGCGCTGGCGACGGGCCGTGAACCGGGACGTGTGGCCCCGGGCGCCCTACCAGGGGGCGGGGCGGTCGCGGAACAGGCGGCGCAGCTCGTCGGCCCGCGCGCCGCTCCAGCCCGGCGGATCGGTCAGAGCGGCCCATGCGTCGATGTAATCGTCGGCCACATAGAAATGCCCGAACCCTTCGACGCCGAGCGCTGTCGTCATGTCGAGCATGACCTGGAACGCGGTGACGAACGGGTACCATTGCATCTCTTCGGGGATGTCCGGCGGGCGCTCGTGCCTCAGCCAGGCGGGCGCGCGCCAGAAGGTCGCGACGTCGAAGTTCACAATCGGGTCGGACCCGTAATGCAGGAACACCAGGCGCATCGGACCCCAGGGTGTGAAACCGGCGTCGTCCAGCACGTTGTCCTGATTGGTCACGCGCACCAGCGAGCCGTTGCCGAATTTCGGCCGCCACACCGGGCTGCCGGGTTCGCGGTTGTTGCGGACCCGTTCCCAGACGCGGCTGACAAAGGGCGACCCGGCCCAGAACGCCCCGTCGATCGGCTCCGCGATGAGGTTGTAGAAGGGCAGGGTGGCCTGACTGTTCAGCGCGCCCTGGCTCAGCCCGTGGATGTAGAACTTCGGCCGGGAGTCCGCCGGCAGGGTCAGCCAGTGCTGATAGATCACCTCGAACAACGCGCGCGCCTGATCCAGCCCGTACTCCACATTGGTCAGGATCGACAGGACCGACGTCAGATAGGAGTATTGCGCGCCGACATGGGCCGTTCGGCCGCCCCAGATGAAATCCACCGCATCGTGCGATCCGGGATCCATCCACCCCGTGCCCACCGGTGTGGTGACGATCAGCAGCTCTTTGTCAAAGCCGCCCTGACGGATCAGCTCCTGCAGGGCCAGTTCGGCCCGTGCGCGCGCGCCCTCCGCCGAGACACGCCCGACATAGACGCGTACCGGACGCTCCGCGCCGTCGCCGTAGAATGCGGCGATCTCCTCGGCGCTCGGGGTGCGGGTGATGAAGTCGCGGCCGCGGTTGCCCAGATCCTCCCACGTGACCAGAGAGCCCGGCCCGCCCGCCATCGTCGGATCGGTGGGCGCGACCTGCTCCGGCCCGATCACCAGCTCGCCCGCCGCGAAGGAGGCATCGGCCGCCTGCATCACCCGGCGCACGAGGACACCGTCGCCCAGCGCCCAGAACAGGTAGACCGTGATCAGAAGGCCAAGCAGCGGGCCCGTCCGACCCGGCAAGACCCGGCTCAGGGCGCGCCCCGTGCGCCGCGTCAGGAACATAAACGCCGAGCCCAGCAACCAGAAGATGGCGAACACCCCTAGCGCGGCCCCGCCGATCAGCACCGGATCGGCGGTGTCCAATGGGTCCAGCGCCATGATCCGCCGGGTCGCATTCTGCCATTCCGCCGCGTAGCTCAGTGCGACCCCGCAGACGATTAGCCCGAGCACGATCTGCGCCGTGCGGGCCAGGCGTTCGGCCGCGCCCGCAAGCCCCGGCAGCCGCATCACGTACCAAAGCCACAGCAGAAACGCGCCCAGCGCGTAGCCAAGCGCCGCCGACACGCCGGAAAGGGCGCCCTGCATCAGGGCCGGGCGGGGCATCAGGGACGGTGTCAGCGAGGCGGCGAAGAACAGCGCGGCGACCAGAATGCCGAACCCGGAGACACGCCAGTAACGGGGTTCGCGGGGGGCGTCGCCCTCGTCATCGTCGAACGCGTCGGATTGCATGGCGGGCACTCCCTCTTGGACACGGGCCAAGGCTGCGAGCTAGCCTTGGGCGGTGTCAATCGGATGACACCGCATCGCGCAATCCTGCACCACCGGGTCGTCCGGCGGGCAAGGCCGGGGACCATGGGAAGACGATCGGGAGTGTCTTTTTGGGTGTGGGGGGTGTCTGCGGCCGGTCTGTTGGCCGTCGGCGGAATCGCGCTGAACATGCTGGGCCGGTACAGCGGCCTGACCGTCCCGCGGGAGGATCCCGCCACCGTCGCCGCGCTGTTGGAGCCCTTCCTTGTCGAGACCCGGCCCGCGGGGGCGGGCCCCTTTCCCACCGCGCTTCTGTTTTCCGGCTGCGACGGGGTGCGCGACAACCTTGCCACCTGGGCGGAGGCGCTCGTGGCGCAAGGCTGGGCTACGATTGTGGTGGACAGTCATACGCCGCGCGGCTTCACCAGCCTGCAAATCTGGCGGCTGATCTGCGCGGGCCAGCTCTTTCAGGGCGCGGAGCGGGCGGGCGATGTCGCCGTTGCCATCGCTCTGGCGCGCGAGAGGGCCTATGTGGATGGCGACCGGCTTGCGCTGATCGGCGCCTCGCATGGTGGCTGGGCGATCCTGGAGTTTCTGTCGGTGGCCGATCACGGCCAGCGCCCGATGACGCTGACGCGCTGGCCCGAGGCGCCGGCGGGCAGGCCGCAAGCCGGGCTGGGCGCCACGGTTCTGTTCTATCCCTATTGCGGCCAGTTGAGCCGCGCCGCGCGGCGGGGATGGACGAGCGCGATTCCGACCCTGTTTCTGTTGGTGCAGGACGATGCCATCGCCGATGAGGAGGATTGCCTCGCCCTTGCCGCGCGCGAGGCCGCGCGGGGTTTGCCCATCGAAACGAAGGTGTATCCCAGGGTAACGCACGGGTTCGACCAGCGCGCGAAGGCGCCGCTGTCGACGCTCGGATACGACGGCGCGACGACGGCAACCGCGGTGTCGGACGCGGTGACCTTCTTGCTGCGCGAGGTCACGAAGGCTGGCCCTGCCGGGGAGTGACATGGCCCGGCCCACTGGCCGGTGTAGTGGTGCGACCCCGAGCCCCCTGTGCCCTTTGATCCGGCATGGGCAGCCCTTGGGCGGGGTGATGTGGTGTGCATTGCGCTTGCTGCGCACACTCCAAACGGGGACGGGGCAGCCGTCGCGGGGCCGGCGCGGCTTTCACGGGCGTCTAGGCCAGAAGGGTCGCTCACCAAAAGGTGCGCTGAAACGCGCTTTCCCGAAGCCGGGGCAATGATCGCCAGGGTTGTCATTCCCCAGATGACTGACTAAAACACTCAGGAAGTTGCAGCTTTTGATGCACCGGCGACTCCCCCGAATTGTCAATCGATACTCGTGCGAGGCATTACCCGCTATGACAGACGATAGAGCCCCCTCTGCCGAAGACATCCGTGCCAAGCGGGCGGATGCGCCGAAGCTCCGGGATCGCGACTTTGCCGACAACCTCGGGATCTCCGAGGCACAGCTCGTCGCGGCGTTTGCGGGTGCAGGGGCCGGAAGCGGCGGGCGCACAGCTGTCAAGATCGACGCGCATCCCGACCGCATCATGCCGGCCGTCTGCACCCTCGGGACGGTCATGGCCCTGACGCGCAACCCCTCCTGCGTTCACGAGAAGGACGGCCGCTACGAGAATTACCATCCGGGCCAGCACGCCGCCATGGTGCTGACCGAAGACATCGACCTGCGCCTGTTCCCCTCCCATTGGCACCATGCCTTCCTGGTGGAGGTAGAGACGGAGGGCGGCGCACGCCAGTCGATCCAGGTGTTCGATGCGGCCGGAGATGCGGTTCACAAGGTCTTTCTGCGCGACAGTTCGGATCGCGAGGCATGGGGCGCCGCACGCGCCGCGCTCGCCCTTGAGGACCAGTCGGACACGATTGCCGTTGCGCCGCGCCAACCGCCCGAAGCGCCGCGCAGCCAGCCGGACAAGGCGGACGTGTTGCGCAAGGAATGGGCGCGTCTCACCGATACGCACCAGTTCCTGCGGCTGACCTCCAAGCTGAAGATGAATCGCCTGGGCGCCTACCGGATCGCCGGGGCGCCCTGGGTGCGCAAATTGGTGCCGGGCGCCGTGGACGCGATGCTGCATGCCGTCCGGGATGCGAGGATCGAAGTGATGATCTTCGTCGGCAACCGGGGCTGCATCCAGATCCATACCGGTCCGGTGGGCGTACTGAAGCCGATGGGCCCCTGGCAGAACATTCTCGATCCGGGGTTCAACCTGCACTTGCGCGCCGACCATATCGCCGAGGTCTGGGCCGTGCACAAACCGACCCAGCGCGGGCCGGCCGTCTCGGTCGAGGCCTTCGACGATCAGGGTCAGCTCATCGTTCAGGTGTTCGGCGTGAGCAAGGAGGGGCGCGACAGCAGGCCGGAGTGGGATCGCCTGGTCGCGGGCCTCGAAACCATCGAAGAGGAGGCTGCACCGTCATGAGACGTGCGCATTGCTTTGAACTGTCCGCCAATCGCTCGCCCGCCACGCGAGCGTCGGGCCGTGCCCTGCTCCGGTCCTGGAGGCCGCTGGCCGCCGCCCTGCCGGTGCTGGCCGCCGGTCTCGTGGCGCTCGCGGGCGCCGGTGCTGCGCTGGCGTCCGAACCGGCGTCGCGCATCCTCTCGATCGGGGGGGCCGTGACCGAGATCGTCTATGCCCTGGAACAGGAGCACCGGCTGATCGCGCGCGACACCACGTCGACCTTCCCGTCCGAGGCCGAGGATCTGCCGGATGTCGGCTATATGCGCGCGCTGTCGCCCGAGGGCGTCCTGTCGGTGGAGCCGGATCTGATCATCTCTGCCGAGGGGGCGGGCCCGCCCGAGACGATCGAGGTGCTGGATGCGGCGAGCATTCCCTTCGTCACGGTGCCGGAGGGCTATACCGCCGATGCGGTGGTCGAGAAGATCAACGTCGTCGGCGAGGCTCTGGAAGTGCCAGATGCGGCCGGGGCGCTGGCCAGCGAGGTTGCGGCCAAGCTTCAGGCGGCCGCCAGTGCGGCAGAGGCCGCCGCCTCCGGTTCCGACGAAAAGAGCGTTCTGTTCATCCTCAGCACCCAGGGCGGCCGGGTGATGGCCTCCGGCACCGGAACTGCGGCCGACGGGATCATCCGGCTGGCCGGGGCCCAGAACGCCGTGAGCGAGTTCGAGGGCTACAAGCAGATGAGCGACGAGGCCGTCGCCGCCCTGGCCCCCGATGTGATCCTGATGATGGATCGGGGCGGAAACCACGGCGCTGCGGATGAGGAGCTTTTTGCCATGCCGGCGCTCGTCACCACGCCGGCCGCGCAGGATCGCGCCGTGGTCCGGATGAACGGGCTGACGCTTCTTGGGTTCGGCCCCCGCACGGCCGACGCCGTGACCGCGCTTTCGGATGCGCTTTATGGCGGAAGCTGACATTGGAGCGACGCGCGCGGCGGCGATCCCGGCGGATCGCCGAACGCGCGCCCGGCAAGCCCACATTTGGCTTGCGCTTCTTCTTCTGGCCGTCAGTACGGCCAGCTTGGCGGTGGGCGCGTCGGGGGCCTCGCTCTGGGCGGCGCTGGGGAAGATGGCCACTGGCGAAGAGCTCAGCGCGATGGAGCGCGTGGTCCTGTTCGACATAAGGTTGCCGCGATTGGCGCTGGGCATCCTGGTGGGGGCCTCGCTCGCCGTGTCGGGGGCGGTGATGCAGGGGCTCTTCCGGAACCCGCTGGCCGATCCCGGGCTTGTGGGCGTGGGCGCCGGCGCGGGCCTCGGCGCGATCACCGCGATTGTGTTGGGCGGCTTCCTGCCCGTCATGCTGATCGACGTCATCGGCAACTGGATGGTGCCCGTTGCGGCCTTCTTCGGCGGCTGGGCGTCGACCCTGATCCTCTATCGCGTCTCGACGCGGCGCGGGCGCACATCGGTGGCCACCATGCTGCTCGCGGGCATCGCCCTGGGGGCCTTGGCGGGCGCGGTCTCGGGGATCCTGGTGTATCGCGCGGACGACCAACAGCTGCGCGACCTGACCTTCTGGGGGCTCGGCTCCCTTGCGGGGGCGAGTTGGGAAAAGGTGATGATCGCCGGGCCGATGATCCTTTTGGCGCTGGCGGCGTCGCTGTTTCTGGGGCGCGGGCTCAACGGCCTCGCGCTGGGCGAGGCGACGGCGCACCACCTCGGAATCGACGTCCAGCGCCTGAAGAACGGCGCCATCCTCATGGTGGCCGCGGCCACCGGCGCCGCGGTGGCGGTGTCGGGCGGTATCGGGTTTGTGGGGATCGTCGTGCCCCACCTCTTGCGCCTCGCCACCGGGCCGGACCACACCACGCTGCTGCTGAACTCCGCCCTTCTTGGCGCGTCGCTTCTGCTGTTGGCAGACGTCATCTCCCGCGTGATCATCGCGCCGGCCGAGTTGCCCATCGGGATCGTCACCGCGGTGATCGGGTCGCCGGTGTTCCTGTGGATTTTGCTCCGCCGCCGCGGGATGGTGGACCTTTGACCCTTCAGGCGCGCGGCATCACCGTCCGGCTCGGACGCACCGAGGTGCTGCACGGGATCGACTTCGTTGCGCAGCCGGGCGAAGTGACGGCGATCGTCGGGCCGAACGGCTCCGGCAAGACGACGCTGATGCGTGCGCTCACCGGCGAAGTCTCCTACGGCGGAACGGTCGAGATCGACGGGCTGGACATCGCCCGCGTCAAGGGATGGGAGCTTGCCGCCCGGCGCGCAGTGCTTCCGCAGGCAACCGTGCTGGCGTTTCCCTTCACCGTGGTCGAGGTGGTGCGGATGGGCCTGATGACCGGGGTGCATGGCGACGATCCGACCCTGCCCTCGCGGGCCCTCGCCGAAGTGGGGCTCGCCGGATATGAGAGCCGCTTCTTCCAGGAGCTGTCCGGCGGCGAGCAGCAGCGGGCGCATCTTGCCCGGGTGCTTGTCCAGGTCTGGAAGCCAGTGGCGAAGGACGGGCCGCGCTGGCTTCTGCTGGACGAGCCGGTTTCCAGCCTCGACATCGCTCATCAGCTCGAAGTGATGGAGCTTGTGGCGCGCTACGCGGCCCGGGGTGGCGGCGTCGTGGCGGTGATGCACGATCTGAACCTGACGGCGCTCCATGCGCACCGGATCGCCTTGATGAAGGACGGGCGGTTGCGCGCCTTCGGGCCGCCGGGCGAGGTCATGACCGACGGCATCCTGTCGGAGGTGTATGGCTGCCGCCTGCGCGTCAGCGCCGCGCCCGAGGGCCTGCCACCCTTCGTTCTGCCCCATACCGCGGCGCTGGCCTGATGCGGCGCGCTCCGGGCACCGCCACGGCGCGCCGTCCCGCCGCCAGGCATCCGCTATCCCCGTTTGTCGAAACACTCGTCTGAGGAAGGACCATGGCCGCAAAGAAACCATTGCCCCGTATCCTGACCGTCAAATCGGCGTGGCACCTCACCCCGAACATGATCCGTGTCACCTTTTCCGGTGACGGGTTGGAGGGGCTGCCTGAGGGCCGCGCCAGTGCCAATTGCAAGCTGATGCTGCCAGAGCCCGGGGAAAGCCGCCCGGCCTTTCTGCGGCGTCTGGAAGAAGGGCCGGCGCCCGTGCGCCGGACCTATACGGTCCGCCATCACCGCCCCGATGCGGGAGAGCTGGATATCGACTTCGTCGACCACGGAGATGCCGGGCCAGCCTCCGCCTGGGCGCGCCAGGCCGCGGCGGGGGCGTTTCTCGGCTTCGCCGGGCCCGGCCCCGTCAAGGTGAAGGAGTTTGTGGCGGATTACTATGTTCTGGCCGCCGATATGTCGGCGATCCCGGTCGTTGCCGCAACGTTGGAGGCGATGCCCGCCGATGCACGGGGGCTCGCCCTCTTCGAGATCACCGCACCCGAAGACCGGCAGGATCTGGTGGCGCCGCCCGGCATCGATCTGCGCTGGTACATCCACGCGACCCCGAGCGTGACCTCGAGCCGCATGATCGACGAGATCCGGGCGATGCCCTGGCCGGACGGCCGGGTGCAGACCTGCATCGCCGGAGAACACGAGGCCATTCGCGCAATCCGCGACTTTTTGCTCACGGAGAAGCGTCTTCCGCGTGAGGACACCTATATTTCGGGGTACTGGAAGATCGGGCTGGTGGAAGAGGAGCATCAGGACTTGAAAAGGACCGAGGCGGCATAGTGCCCGCCCCCCTGCGTTCCCTGGCCCTTGCGGCCGCTCTGTTGGCCACCCCGGCCGTGGCGGACGACGACGTGATCCTTGTCGTCGATCGGACGCCCCTGGCGATCGAGGTCTATTTCGCGATGCGGGCGGACGAAATGCTCGCGCTCTTCGATCTGCCGCCGGAGCGGTTGGCCTCGCCCGACGGAACGGTAGATTTCGAAGGGCTGCGGCTCGGCACCTATGACCTCGGCGACGAGATGTTCGCCAAAGTCTCCGCCGATGTGGATGGGCAGCCGCTCCTGTTCGAGGCGATGTCGCTGATGGTGCACCCCGAGGAGAGCGCCTTGCCGCTCGTCACCCCGTTCGACGGTTTGGTGGCCATCGGCGTGTGTACGGTGCCGTCGCCGGAGGTCCCCCTGGGGCTGGACGATCTGCGCGCCTATGCCGGCTACATCGCCTACACGGATACGCCGGACGGCCCGTTCACGCTGACCCTGCCGGAAACCGGCCGCGCGCCTCTTGAGATCCTCGTTCGCGACCATGCGCGCGGCGAGCCCGGCGCCGTTTACCGCACATCCCTCGCAGACGGGGCGCCCCTTGCGCTCGGCGCACCGGAACCGCGGCGCGACGACTGGCTGCTGATCGCCCTCATCTCTGTTGCGTCGGCGATGGGTGCGGCGGCGATCGTCTCCCTGCGCGTCTGGACGCGTGGGCGCGCCGGTAAGGCCGCCGTCAACTCCTGATCCGCGGCGCGTCAGCCGCCGGCGGCCGACGGGACGAGGGGCGGCTCCGCCCCGATCCGCTCCGCGCAGACGGAGACATCTTCGAACCCGGCACCCAGGCGGCAGGCACCGACCACGAACTCATAGCGTGTGACGTCGTCGCACGGCGCGTTCGGCGTCTCGAACACGCGCGCGATCTCTTCGCCAGGCGACACGTTCATGAACCAAGTTCCCTTGCTGCGCCCCACCTGCTCACCGCCGATGTAGGAGTAGAAGAAGCCGCTGATCTCGGTCAGCGTCGTATCCGACATGTTGGTCAGCGAGACCGTAATCGTGCAGTAATACTCCCGCAGGCCCGTCTCCTTGAGCGCCAGCATGTAATCCGCCGCCGACGCCATGGCGGGCGAGAGCGAGATCAGTGCGGCGAACAGCGTCTTCTTCATGGCATCGCTCCCGGTCCACGCGGTCGAGTCAGCAATCTTGTATGTCCGACTCTCGCAGTTCTTCGCGCAGGTCTTCAAGGGGGATTGGTGCCTCCATCAGCTCGCTGGCTTCATACCAGTCGCGCGCCAGGCAGGCGTCCTCGCGCACCCCGTACATGCCCCGGGCGTGCATGAGCCCCAGGGCGGCCGCGGCGATGCCGTCTCCCTGACTGGCGGCCTTTCCTAGCCAGTAGAGCCCCATGTCGGTGTTTGTCTCGCCGCCCTCTCCGCTGATCAGGAGCATCCCAAGGCGGTGCTGGGCGACCAGATGGCCTGCATGGGCCGCCCGCCGGTAATGCGCCAGGGCGCGCGGCCGGTCAGGCTGAATCGCGACCCCGTCATCGAAGAGCACCGCCACGATCGCGGCGGCATCGCCGTGGCCCTCCTCGGACGCCGCCTCGAGAAACCCCACCCCGGCCCAGAACGCGTTCGCGCCGTTGCCGCAGTAGCCGTCGACCAGCATCCGGCCCAGCTGCGTCTGTGCGTGAAGGTTTCCAGAATGCGCGGCTTCGAAGGCGTGATCGGGGATTGCCCGGCAAGACAACTCGCCGGGATCCTGGTCCGGCGTGGCCGACGCAAGGGCAGGCGCGGAAACCGCGAGAGCCAGGGGGAGAAGCCTTAGACAGATCCGGTCAAACATCGGCTATGTCCCTTTTTTCCGAAGATTTCTATAGACTTTTGCGGTTGGGTGCGACAGGTTCGCCGCTGCCAGCGCGAACCGCGCACGTGTACGGTGTTCGCCGCTAGCACTATCGACCGAACATGAATTGGAGGAGCACTCGCATGACTCACGAAGTTGCGCGGAGAACCATTTTGCGCGCCGGCGTCGTCGGCCTCAGCTTCGCAATGTTGTCGCCATTCCGCGCGGCGCTTGCGGCCGAGTCCCATGACATCGAGATGCTGAACCAGCATCCCGAGAACTCGCGCCTGAGGCAGGTCTTTTTCCCGCGCATCCACGTCGTGATGCCCGGCGACACGGTGAATTTCCTGGCCACCGACAGGGGGCATAACAGTGCCACGATCGACGGCATGGTCCCCGATGGCGCCGAGGGCTGGAACGGGAAGATCAACGAGGAGATCTCGGCCACCCTCGATGCGCCCGGCTTCTATGGTTACCAGTGCACGCCCCATGCTTCCGTCGGCATGGTGGGCCTCATCATCGTCCAGGGAGACGGGATGATGGACAACCTCGAAGCGGCCCAGGGGGTGCGCCAGCGTGGCCGGGCCAAGGCCGCGTGGGACGAGATCTGGGAAGAGGTTGCCGGGATGGATCTCGGCGCCTGATCCCACAGACACCTGCCGGGGCGGCATCTCGCTGCCTCGGCATCTCGGCGCCGCAGCGCAGGTTTCTGAATCAGGGGAAGGCATCGTGACTCTCGGCCCAATGGTCGAGTTGATCAAGGTCCGGCCACACGTGCCGCCGCACCGCTGCAAGGTACGTCCTGACGCCGCGGGCAACCATGGCATGCCCGCACCGACCGATCCTAAATGGCTGGGCCAAGAGGCCCGCGTGCCACCAGCGCGTCGGTGCGGACATCTCTGTCAGATCCCAGCCTTGTAGGCCGGGCTCCGAAACTCGGAGCTGGTCCACCGATCGTCAGGCTTTGCGTCGGTGGGGGGAAACGCCTTGTCCGCGAGCGTTTCCAGCGATTTCAAAAACTTCCGGACGTCGCTGCCTTCGCACAGCAGCGTCGCATGTGCCCCCGCGGCATCCAAGCGCCCGCGGGCGGCGGCGCGCGCGGCCGCCATCAGCATCTGCTCATGTCCCGTCACGAACAGAGCGCACCGGGGGCAATCGGGCGAGTTGAACCGAAAGACCGAGCTGCGCGCCCGGCGCATGCATTGCACGACGGAGAGCACCGCCACGGCGACTTCCGGCCCGCGCTCCTCGCCAAAGGCATGCAGCGCCTCGGAGATCCCGCCGATCCAGCCTTGCGTTGCCGGGCAGGCGAAGCTGTTGAAATACGCGCGGGCAACGGCGAGGACGGCCCGCTCCGCCGGGGAGTATTTCAACTCCGCGACCGGGGTGCCCCGTTCATGCGTCCCGCACGAGCGATTGGTGTGCGCCCGGCTCAACGGCTCTTGCCTTCTTGGCGGACCCGGCTCTCGTCGACCGCGACGGGCACCAGAACGGCTTCGGGCCGATCCTGCGAGCCGCCTTCCAGGAAAGAGAAAAATGTCTGCAAGAGGTCTTCAATACCTCTCCATCCGCGCCGCATTCGCATGGATCTGCTCCGATCTCGCTCGCCGAGAGACGGCACGCCCGGAATTCTGCGTGCAGCCCTGTCGGGACTCATTTGTTTGAGGTGCTGCCTTGCGGGAGAAGACTCAGGGCTGGGCGGTTGAGGAAATCTTGACCGTTTTTGTCAGAAAAGCAAGCGCCAAGCTGTCCTGCTTCAAAATGGCCCACATTTTCTCAGAGATTGCCGGCCGCAAGGCGCTCAGAGCTAGTATCGGCGCCGCGCTGGTCACGATGTGGGACGGCGGCGCGGCGCCCTCGCCAATGAGGCCACGCGACGCTGCCAAACTGCAGCGCCCAAAGTTCGGATGGCCCACGATCATGGCCGGTCATATCTGGATGAGGTATTGGTTGCGGGGGTAGGATTTGAACCTACGACCTTCAGGTTATGAGCCTGACGAGCTACCGGGCTGCTCCACCCCGCGCCAACGAGGGTGACCTATTGCGATTCACCGGTGGCCGCAAGGGGCCCCGGGCGGGTTTTGTAACAAATACATGGCAGCCCCGGCGGGGACTGGCGCATTGTCCGCCGACCCTCGCCCGCCTCTGGTCTCCGGCGGGGAAGAGCGCCGTTGGTCCGGGGCCGATGGGGGGCGCATGGGGGCGCCTCGGGTTTCGGAAGACCCTTCGGACACGGACAGGGGTGTCGGCCGCATGCCCCGGCTTAGGTCAGGCACGACCTTCAGGCAGCGGACCTTATGCCAATCTGTTGATTCGACTCGGACGCGCGGATTGGGACTGGTGGGGTTGCCTCGGATCCATGACGGATTGCCTTAGACCACGGAAACGAACCTATGCAAAAATGCACGCTCACAGCCGCCGCTCTGGGTGTCGCGATGTCGGTGGCAGCACACGCGCAATCGACGGACGCAGACCGCCTTCTGGACACCGTTCGACAAGTCACAACGCATCTCGGCGAGATGGTTGTCTCCGTCGAGGCGACGGATGTCACCGTGGAAGACACGCTTCGCTTCGAGCCCTACCAGCAGTTCGAGGAGATGTTCTTTCGCGACGATGTCGTCTACCTGATGCGCCACGGGCCAACCGATTGGTCCAAGCTGGATGAGAAGAACGTCGCGCCGACGGATTGCGAGAACCAGCGCGTCATGAGCAACGCGGGCAAGGCCAGCATGCGCGATCTCGGCGCGCTGCTCGCGTCGAACGAGGTTTTGCCCTCGCAGGTCGTGGTGAGCGAATGGTGCCGCAACCAGCAGACCGTCGAGCATCTGTTCGAGGGTTTCGACAGGATCGATCCTGCGATCGCGGCCGAGATGCCTGTCGAGACGGACAGCAACACCAACCTGCTGCTTTCGCTCCAGGGCGCAAAGGACACGGCCTCGCTGCGGGAGCGGATCTCGTCGTGGGACGGGCACCCGGAGCGCAGCGGCCCGCTTCTGATCGTGACGCACTACACCAACATCGAGGAGCTGACGCAGTTCCGCGTGCTGGAGGGTGAGATCCTGGTTCTGGATCCCAAGCGCGACAATCAGGTGCTCGGCTATCTGCGGCTTGCCTCCGCGGTTCCGGATGTTGGGCATTTCGCCGACGTGCTCAGCTCGCCGCTGTTGGAGCGGAGCGAAGCGCTCGACATGGTGATGCGCTATTACGAGGCGCTCGCTACCAATGATGCCGCCGCGTTCCGCGAGACGGTGTCCGACCGCTGGGTGTCGGACTGGATCTCGCCGTCGCTCGGCGTGGATGACGTGGAAGGCTTCCTGGAGGCCGTGTCGGACATCACGGATGGTTTGGAGGATGCGGAGTTCGTGGTCGACGATGTTCACGTGACCGAGGATGTCGTCACCGTGCTCGGCACTGTCTATGGCGAGCATACTGGCGATATCTACGGGATCGCAGCAACCGGGAAGACAGTGTCCTTCGGGGCGATTGCCGTGCACCGCATCGCCGATGGCAAGATCACCGAAAGTTGGCAGATGTCAGACCGTCTTTCCCTTCTGCAGCAGATCGCGGAATAGCGCCCGGGCCAGGATCGCCTGTCGCGGGCATCGGACCGCGCCGCCACGATTTCAGCTCCGTTTGCGGCGGGGAGCGAGCCGTTCTCCGCCCTCAGGCTCTGAGACGAAGACAGCGCCACGGCGCGTCCCCCCTACACCTGGAGGGTGGATTGCCCTCGGGTGGCTTGGCGGGCACACCCTTTCGCCATCTCGATCTGGATCGCGGGCCCATCAACACCTGCGCCGAGAGCAGCGCAGATGCGATTGCGGGCGCAGACCCCTGTCAGGATCGCCGGAAACCGCCCCCCACCATCGGAAAGGAGTGGTTACTCGATGATCATGGGGGCTTCCGCGATGGCCAGACGCCCCTGCCGCATGAAGTAGCGGACCACATAGGCGCCCGGCTCGTCCGGCAGGTCAATCGTCACCGGGTTACCGCTCTCCGTCGCGCGCCAGGCGGACCATTGGCGCGATCCCGTCTCCCCTTCCTTGCCGATCCCGATGTAGTCGCCGGCGTAATTCGGGCCGTCCCAGCCGATTTGAACGGAGCTGCCCGCGGCCGCCCGCTGCGGTGCGATCAGCCGGGCCGTCGCCGGCAGAACGTCAATCGGCAGCTCGAAGAGCGGCGTCCGGTTCTGCCGGGCGTAATAGGTGATCAGATGCGGCCCCGGCTCGGGCGGCACAATCAGTTGCGCCGGGCTGCCATCCTTGCTGGCAACCCAGTTGATCCACCGCTTTGCGCCGCTCCCATCGGCCGGTCCGATGCCAATGTAGTCGTCTCGGTAGTTGGGCCCGGTCCATTCGATCTCGATGGTCGATCCGGCAACCGCCTCTGGCGGCGCGACGATGGACGCAGTTGGCGGGACAACCGCGATTGTCGTGGACGCCAGCGGTGTGCGATCCTGCCGCGCAAAGTAGGTGATGGCGTACTCACCCGCGTCCGGGGGGACGAGCAACGACGCTGGCGAGCCTTCGGACGTGGCCACCCAGTTCGCCCATTGCTTCGCACCGGAGGCGCCGACGGGGCCGATCCCGATATAGTCGCCGTCGTAATCCGGGCCGCTCCACTCAACCTCGATGGTCGAGCCTCCGATGGCTTCCGCGGGCGCGGCGACGGACGTCGTCGGCACCGTCGCGGTCAACGTGACCTCTGCGAGCGGTGTGTAATCCTGCCGCGCGAAATAGGTGATCGCGTAGTCGCCCGGTTCCGGCGGGATCGTCAGCGAAACCGGGTTCCCGGTGTCGGTACCGGTGTAATTCTCCCACCGGGCGGCCCCGGTCGCGCCGGCCTTGCCGATTGCGATGAAGTCGCCGTTGTAGTCGGGCCCGGTCCAGCCGACCTCGATGGTTGCGCCTGCCACGCCCTCCGCCGGGGCGGTGATCGACGCACCGACCTCCGTCACCGTCAGGGCGGCCTCGGCCAGTGGGGTGTAATCCTGCCGCGCGAAGTAGGTGATGACGTAATCGCCCGGGTTGGGCGGGACGGTCAGCGACACCGGAGTTCCGGTATCGGTTTCCGCGTAGTTTTCCCACCGGGCGGCCCCGGTCGCGCCGGCCTTGCCGATGGCGATGAAGTCTCCGTTGTAATCGGGTCCGGTCCAGCCGACCTCGATGGTGGCGCCGGCCACGGCCTCCGCCGGGGCGGTGATCGACGCGCCGACCTCCGTCACCGTCAGGGCGGCCTCGGCCAGTGGCGTGTAATCCTGCCGCGCGAAATAGGTGATGACGTAGTCGCCGGGTGTGGCGGGCACCGTCAGGTCGACGGGATTGCCGCTCTCGACGCCCGCATAATTGTCCCAGCGCGCCGATCCCGTCGCCCCCGCCTTGCCGATGCCGATGAAATCGCCGTCGTATCCCGGCCCGTTCCAGCCGACCTCGATGGTCGAACCGGCCGTGGCTTCGCTCGGCGCGATCACCGCCGCCTGCGCTTCGGTCACGGTCAGGGCAACCGACGTGACCGGCGTGTGGTCCTGGTCGAGGAAGTACGTGATCTCGTAGGTCCCGGTCTCCACCGGAACCGTTAGCGTCAGCGGGCTCCCCTCCGCCGTGTAGGTGTAGTTCTCCCACCGGGAAGACCCCGTCGCGCCGGTCTCGCCCACGCCGATAAAGTCGCCCGGGTAGTCCGGCCCGCTCCATTCGACGGTGAGTTCCGACCCGGCGATCGCGGTCTCCACCGTTGCAAGGGTGACCTCGACGGGGGTGACGGCGATCTCGACCTCACCGATCGCCTCATAGCCGTCGCCCTTGAAGTAGCGGATCACATGGGGCCCCGGTGTCGGCGGCATCTGCAGGCGCAGAGGGTTGCCGTCGGAGATGTCGGCGTGGTTGCGCCATTGCTGGCCGCCCGTCGCGTCCACGGCACCGATACCGATGAAGTCACCCTCTGCTGCGGGGCCGTCCCAGCCGATTTCGACCATGCTGCTCACCGGCGCCTCGGCCGGAGCGATGAGGCGCGCCGTCTCCACCGGTGCGGGAAAGGCGATCTCGACGCTTGTTGCGCTGCCGATCGCCACGAACTGACGCGACAGTGCCGTCTCCAGCGAGGTGCTGTAGGCCGTCGCAACATAGGAGCCTTCGACAAGGTCCAGCGCCAGCGGGTTGCCGGAGGCATCGTCGGCGGCCAGCCCGTCGGCGCCTTCGATGTCCCACAGGACGGGGCCTTCGACGAGTGTCGCGACCTCCTCGATGACGGCGGTCAGGGTCACAGGGACGAGAACCGGCTCGGGCTCGGGCTCCGGTTCGGCCACGGCGACCTTGGTCAGGGCCTGGGTGAGCTGATCGGCGGTGTCGGCCGTCAGGAACTGGCCCCCCGTCTCGTCGGCGATGCACTGCATCTGCGCCAGCGCTTCGGCGTCCGATCCCACATCGAAGCCGATGACATGCGCGGTGAAGTCGATCCCCGCCTCTTCCATGAGCCGCGCCGCCGCGCACGGGTCCGGGTTGCATGTTTCCACCCCGTCGCTGACGAGGATCACGGTGGCCTTGTCCTCGGTATAGCGCAGGGCCTCGGCGGCGGCGATCACGGCATCCGTCATCGGCGTCTTGCCCAGCGGTTGGATGCCACTGACGGCGTCGGCGATCTGCGCGGCGGTTCCCGGCGCAGGTGCGACGACGGTCTCGATATCGGTGCATTCCCCGCGTTCGCGATGGCCGTAAACGGTCAGCCCCAGCCCCTGATCGGCCGGAAAGTCGGCCAACAGGTTTTGCACCACATCCTGAGCGATAGTGATCTTGGCGACGCCCTCGATCTGTCCCCACATCGATCCGGACCCGTCCATGACGAGGATCGTGTTCGGGCGGTCTTGGGCGAGCGCTGCGCTGGTGGCGGCCAGGCAGCACAGGGTGGCGGCGGTCAATCGAATCATCTTAAGTCCCGTTGGCGTTACTTTACGGAAGCAAACCATGTCCACTGCGTGTTGGACAGTGCTTGCATCGGCCTCGCTTGTCTCGGCGCCATGGTGCACCTTCCCGGCGGCGAAGGCTGTGCGGGAGCTGCGTGCGCCGGGCCGCTGACCCTCTGCTTTGGCGGACGGCGCGCATGGCTCACGGCAGAAGGCCGGGCCGGGCGGCGGGCGCATTGGCGGCGCAACCGGCTTGCGCGGATCGGCATACGAACCACACTCCACGAGCGGTTCGCGCCGTTTCCCCCACGTCCCAGTGTCGAACATGCCCCTTTTTCGGCTACGCAGGATCCCAAAGCTGGCCCATTGCAGTGTCCAACGTCGGGCAAGACCGATCGGCGGGCAGGGCCACGCATCGGACAGGACGGGCAACGGGACAGAGTTACGGAAGGACACCGCGTGGGTAAGGAAACACTGACAATCATCAAGGCCGATGTGGCGAACGAGGTGAACAAGGTGGTGAAGCCGAAGTTCATCAAACTCGGCAAGATGACCTTCGTTGCGACATGTGAAGTGGATGCCAGCGCGGCCAAGGAGCTCGACACGGATGCGCGCTTCGTCGCCAAGCTCTACGACGATGCCACCAAGGAGTACAAAAAGCTCCTGACGGAAGTCAGCCTGCGCGTGCAGACTGCCGAGAACCTCAGCTCCATCATGCCGCTAACGGACAAGGAGCTGAAAGAGGTCAACGCGGATATCAACAAGCTCTTCGCGACCTACCAGAAGTCGATCGAGGGCGTGGTCAACGCGCATTTCAACAAGTGGAAGCAGGCAAACAAGGACCGCAAGAAGTACCGGCTGAAGATCGGCTGTACCCTTGTTCTGGGCACCGCCAGCGCCATCGGCAGCACCGCCTCGCTGGCCGCGGGCGCGGTCACCGGCGGGGTTTCCATCGCAGCAAGCATCTATGCCATTGCACAAAGCGTGGTGTCCGTGGCCCGTGCGATCCAGAAGATCACATCGGACATCGTGAAGGTGCATAGCGACCTCGAAAAGGCGCTGAAGGAGCTGGTTTCGGCCTACGAGAAACAGTCGAAGGCCAAGGTGAAGGCCAAGGAGATCGGGAAGGAGTTTCTGGCGGACTTCCTGATGATCGAGACCTCGGGCTTCAACCGCGTCGACAAGCACCTCGAGACGTACAAGGCCAAGCTGAAGAACATCGATCTGGACGTGGCCAAGCTTGGCAAGGAACTGAACAAGCTGCTGGACCAGCAAAGCAAGCTCGACAAGGAGATCGACAAGAAGCTCGGCAAGATGGTCAAGGACCGCAAGTACAAGAGCAAGAAGATCGACGGCCTGTTCGCGTCGATGGAGGAGATGCGCAAAGCGACCGCTAAGCTCATCAAGGACATCGAAGCCTACCACGTCATGCTGAAGCCGGCGGAGAAGTTCCGCGACGACACCCAGAAGGCCGTCGACGCGCTGCGCCACAAGGACCCGACCTGGGCTAAATGGGCGATCTGGATCGGAAGCCTCGGCCTGTCGACCGGCGTGTCGACGATCGCGTCCGGTGGCGACAACCTCGTGAAAGCGGCCGAAGCGGTGGACAAGGGCCTCAACGCCCTCACCGCCGAGCTCGCCTGAGGCCCCGCGGCGCGGCTACGGCCGCCAGTGCGGCGCGCCCCACCTCGCGTATCGGCGGCTCTCGCTCAGGATGCATCGTGCCTTAGCGCGAACGCGTGGGCGTGCCCTTTACCTGCGGCGCTGGGTTCTGCGCCGCGCGCGAGGAGCGCAGGATGGCGTAGTAGTTGGAGCCAAAGATCATCAGGGCGCCGACGAACACCCAGACTTCAATGCTCTCCTGGTAAAAGTAGAAGCCCACAAGCGCGATGAGCGGCACCCGCAGGAAGTCGACCGGTATGGCGACCGAGGCATCGAGGCGCCGCAGGGCCTGCGCCATGGTGTAGTGGGCGCTCAACCCGGTCAGCCCGGCCACGAGGATCCAGGGAACGTCTCCGAGGCTCGACGGACGCCAGTCCGTCAGGGCAAAGGCCAGCCCCATCGGCAGTTGGAGCAGGATCATCCACGCCACGACGATGCCCGGCGAACAGGTTTGTGTCAGGCTCTTCACCATCACGATCGACAGGCCATAGCCCATGGCCGCCGCCAACACGATGAACGACGCCGGATCCAGCAGCGCGACGCCGGGGCGCAGTATCACGAGGACTCCCAGAAAACTGCCCACGCAGGCCAGGAGGCGCGCTGTATCCAGCCGTTCCCCAAGGAAGAGATAGGCAAAGAGCGCGACCCAGATCGGCATGGTGAACTCCAGCGCGAACACCTCGGCCAGCGGAAGCAGGGCAACGCCGAGGGTCCAACAGAACTGGGCGACGAAATGCACACTGTTGCGCACGGTGTGCAGGCCCAGCCGTTCGCATCTCTTGAGCTCCGGCCAGATCGCGCGCGCGAAGAAAGCAAGGATCGCCAGGCCGACAAGGGCGCGAAAGAACAGGATCTGGAAGATCGAAAGCGAAGCGGCAAGCTCGCGAGACGCAACCGCCATGCCGATAAACGACGCAAGACACCCAACCATCCAGAGAACGCCATGCGTGACGTCTCTTCTGCTTTCAGGATTGGTGGCTCCTGCCATCGCTCTCGCGCCTCTCTCTGAGTCAAAAGGGCTATGGCAAACGCGCGCAATCATTGAAAATTCAGAAATCAAATTGCAGATATTGATTTTCTAAATGCAGTGCGCAGCAGTTTCGCCGCCTGGGGGAGCGGGCCCGATCCGAGCCAGGCCATGCCGACATCCATTGTCGGGATGGGATCGGTCAGGTCGCGCCGTTCCACGCGGCGTCCATCCAGCGTCCACGGACGGTAGACCACATCGCTCAGGATCGTCACCGCCTGTCCGGACGCAACGAGGCTGCGCACCGCCTCGATAGAGGTCGAAGTTAGCTTGATCTCCGGGGTTCCGGTCCCGGCCGTCCAATGGGCAAGGCCTTGTTTCTCGGCCTCGTCCGAGCGCAGTACGGCGTAGGGGTGCCTCGCCACGTCGGCCAGCGACACCTTCTTTTGGGCGCTCAAAGGGTGATCGACACTGGTCCACAGGCGCCGCCTGGATCTATGCAGGGTCTGGCTCGCCAACCCGATGCCTTGGCTGAGGTTCGACGTCAGCACCAGCGCAAGGTCGAGACGGCCATCGACCAAGGCGCGTTCGAGCGTAGCCCGGGGCGCCTCGGTGAACTCGATGTCGATCTGCGGATGCTGGCGCTGAAAGCTCTCGATGATCGGAAAGGCGAAGTAGCTCGATAGCGTCCAGCTCATGCCCAGCCGGACCCGCCCCGCCGGACCGCCGGTGCCGTCCTGTACGCTCTTAGCAGCCGCTTCGAAGGAGGCGGCAATATCCTGCGCGTGGCGCCTGAATTGATGGCCCGCCCGTGTCAGGCGCAGCCCGGTCGGCCTGCGCTCGAACAACTCGGCGCCAAGCCGCGCCTCCATCTCCTTGATCGCCAGGGTCACGGCGGATTGCGACACGTTCAGCGCCCGCGCCGCCGCCGAAACCTGCCCCTCATCGACAACCGCGAGGAAGTACCGGATCTGGCGATGGGTCAGCATATGAGGTTTTCCAATGGGAAGGTGTTTCGATTTGAACGATCAATGCAGTCTACCGGCTGCAACGGCACTGCCAAGCATCGCGGAGAAGGGGTCGCGCGACCGCGGATCTGCTCGGCGATCCGCCGCGGCGCCGATTGGAATGGCCGCAACCGAGGATGTGCAGCGCCGGCGGGGTCTGCCCGTCGACGCCGCGTTGGCAGGGGCCGCCGATCCCTCTAGCATCCCGCGGTGGCGGCGGCGGTCCCGCGCCCCCAGGGTCGCGCAACACCGGATCACGGCAAGGGAGGTTCCGCAGCATGACGGACAAGGATCGCGCGATCGAGGCGCTTACCCCACGGGGCGCGGGCCACCAGTTCGTCTTCTACGGGGACAGCTGCTCCGGCGTACCCGGGCATCTGCATGAGCAGAAGCTGGGCAAGGTGAATGCGGTGGTTCGGCGGTTGCGGCCCGCGCCCGACTTCGCCGTCTTTCCCGGGGACGAGGTGATCGGCCTGATCCCGGACGAGGCGGAACTGCGGCGCCAATGGCATCACTTCTTCGACGTGGAAATGGCATGGGCAAGGGCGGCCGATCTCCGGATCTACCACGCCACCGGAAACCACACGACATACGATCCGATGAGCGAGCGCGTCTTTGCCGACGTGATGGCGCATCTGCCGCGCAACGGCCCTCTCGGCCAGGACGGCCTGTCCTACTATGTGCGCGAGGGCGATCTTCTCTTGGTGTTCGTGCACACGCTGTCGACCGCGCTCGGCGGCGAAGGGCACATCGAGACGGAGTGGCTGCGCGCCACGCTCCGCGACCATGCCGACGCGCGTTGGAAGTTCGTCGTCGGCCACCACCCTGCTTTTCCGGTGAACGGATATGTCGGCACGTACCAGCGCACCATCGGGGACGAGTATGTGCCCGCGTTCTGGTCGATCCTGGTGGAGGCCGGGGTCTCCGCGTATCTGTGCAGCCACATCCTGGCCTTCGACGTCCAGTGTCACGCGGGCGTGTTGCAGATCACCAGTGCGGGCGCCGGCACCGCGCACCGGATGCCCGAGGATGTGGAGTATTTGCATTGCGTCCAGATGGCCATCGATACGGATGGCCTGCGCTATCAGGTGCTGGACGAGGACGGCACATTGCGGGAAGCCTTGCACTGGCCGCCCCCGGCGCCGCCCCAGCACCGTGCGCTCGACACAGGCCGCAACACCGTCGACGGGGCGCATCTCGGAACGGGCCCCATGACGTTTGGCCTCAGCGGGCGCGCGGCGGCGTCCGGGCCGCGCCAGACCCTTTGCGCGGCGGTGACCGACAGCGGAGCCGTTCCCTTCTGGCTGGGTCTCGTCGGCAGGAAGCTGCAGCTCACCGCGATCCTGCAGCCCGTCGCGGGCCGCAGCCCCCACCAATGGCTCGGCCCCTGTTTTGCGCCCGGGGACGCGTTCGACCTCGACGTTCTGATCCATCCAGGGATGGGCCCGGGCGGCCTGCTGTGGCGCGGGCGCGGCGCTGACCGCTGGACCGGGTTCGACGGCGCGTCGCCCTGGGGGGCGGAGCGCCTGACCTGGCCCGATACCCTCTGGGTCGGTGCGTGCGGCGCGGGGGAGCGGGCGATTGCTTATGCGGGCGCGGATCTTAAGGTGCGACTCGGCCACGGCGCCGGTGGGGAACGTCGGCACACGCAGCAAGAGGGGGCGGCTAACCGATGAGACTTGCCGTTATCGCCGATGTGCATGGCAATGCCGCCGCGCTCTCCGCCGTCCTCGCGGATCTGGACGATCTCGGCATCACGGAGGTGGTCAACCTCGGCGACCACTTGAGCGGGCCGCTTGACGCCGCCACCACGGCGGACCTTCTGATGCAGCGCGCGTTCCATGAGATCCGGGGCAACCATGACAGAGCTCTTGTCGAAACCGCGCCCGCCGAGATGGGCGCGTCGGACAGGGTCGCCCACGATCAGCTCGACGGGCACCATATGGAGTGGCTGCGCAGCCTGCCACCAACGCGTCTTCTGTGGGAGGATGTGTTCCTGTGCCACGGCACGCCAACCTCCGATGTGTCCTACTGGCTGGAGCGGGTAGAACCGGACGGGGCGATCCGGCCCGCGCGGCGCGACGAGATCCAAGCGGAGCTTGGCGATATCCCGGCCAGCCTGTTTCTATGCGCGCACACCCATATTCCGCGGATCGTGCAGACGCGGTGCGGGCGCACGATCCTCAACCCCGGCAGTGTCGGCTGTCCGGGATACGATGACGACAGGCCAGTCTTTCACGAGATGCAGACGGGGACGCCGAACGCCTCTTACGCCATAGTCGAGAAGGGGCCCGAGGGATGGTCGGCCACGTTCCGCTCGCTCCCCTATGCCTGGCAGCCGATGGCCGAGCTCGCGGCATCGCGCGGCCGGGCGGAATGGAGCCGGGCCCTCAGCACGGGGTGGGTGCAGGCCTAGCGCCGACTTTGCGCTTGCATTGACCGGCCCGGCATGGGCCGCTCTGGCATCTGAAACAGCGCGATGGGGGAGACGCCTTTGGCACAGCCTTCGAATGCAGCTTTGCCGCTCAGCGGGCGGACGATCCTCGTCACGGGCGCCTCGGGCGGGATCGGCCGGGCCATCGCCGCCCGGATCGCCGATCGGGGCGGGCATCCGATCCTCCATTGCGGCCGCAACCGGGCGGCCGCGGAGGATCTTCTGGCCCAGCTCGATGGGCGCGGCACGCTTGTCCAGGCGGATCTGAGCCACCCGTCCGGCGCGGCCGAGCTGTGGGCACGCGCGCAGGAGCTTCACCCCCGGATCCACGCCCTGGTGAACAATGCCGGGGTGCGCGCGCCGGCGCCCTTCGAGGCCGACCTGCAGACGTGGCAGGCGGCCTGGGCGCTCGATCTCAGGGTCAACCTTCTTGCCCCGGCAGATCTGTGCAAGTCCGCCGTCGCGCATTTTCGCGCCCAGGGCGGCGGGCGCATTCTGAACATCGCGAGCCGGGCGGCCCAACGCGGCTATACCGAGGAGTTCATGCCCTACGGGGCGTCAAAGGCGGGCCTGATCAACCTGACGAAATCCCTCGCCCGGAGCTTCGGAAAGGACGGGATCGTGGCCATCGCCGTGGCGCCCGGCTTCGTCAGAACGGAGATGGCGGAGGAGTTCGTGCGGGCGCACGGGGCCGAGGCCGCCATGGGCGACATTCCCATCGGCGAGATGGTGGACCCCGCCGAGTTGGCCGATCTGACGGCGTTCCTGCTGCAAGACGATCACAGGTCGCTCAACGGCGCCACCGTCGATGTGAACGGCGGCAGCTATCTGCGGTAGGCCCGTGCCGCGCGGCCATGGGTCAACTCGCCCGCACGCGCAGCCCTGTGGGCCGTTCTCTGCCGGCGTCTCGCCCGCCCCTTCGCGGCGCGGGCGATGTCCTGCCTCGTGTTCGTGACGACCTAGAACCGGTTTCAGGACGCGGGGTTCGCGGCCCTTGGGCAGAGTGCGGGCATCTCAAGCAATCGGAGTGCCCCCATGAAAGCCGCCTACCTCCTCGCCGCCTTGCTCGCCGCGTCAAGCGTGCACGCAGATCCGCCCGGCTACAGCCCGCGCGAGTTCGCCCTGCCGCATCACGACCGCGCCGCGACGGGTGCGGTCTTCTATCCGACGGACGATGGGGGTCTGGGTCAGATCGTTGGCGGGAACCCGGTCTTTCAGGGGGTTCTGCTGCAGGAGGGCGCCGCCCTGCGCGCCGGTCGCCACCCCGTCGTCCTCTTGAGCCACGGCATGGGCGGCACGGTGCGGTCTTTGGCCTGGCTGGCGGCGGGGTTGGCTGAGCGCGGCGCGATCGTGGTTGCCGTGAATCATCCCAACTCGACATGGGGGGACTTCGACGTCGCGCGCGCCACCGCCCACTGGACGCGGGCGCAGGATCTAAGCGCGGCCCTCGATGGCCTTCTGGCCGACCCCCGGTTCGCCAATGGGATCGACCACACCCGGATCATGGCCGCGGGCTTTTCGCTCGGCGGTTGGACAGCGCTCTCGCTCGGCGGACTGCGCGGCAACCACGCCGGGTACCGGGCACATTGCGCCGTCTATGGCGAAGCATCGAGCCATTGCGGCGACCTCTTGCGCCATGATGTCTCGCTGGACGACATCCCGGACACCCGGTGGAACGCCAGCTACCGCGATCCGCGCGTTACGCATGTTGCGGCGATCGACCCGGGCCTGATCTGGGGCCTTGGGCAGGAGGAGGTTGCCGGGGTGATTGGCCCTGTGCGCCTCATCGGCCTCGGCATGGGCCGCGACCGGCTTCTTGCAACGGATTTCGACGCGAGCGGTCTGGCCGATCTCCTGGATGGGGCGCAGGTTTCACGGCTCGCACCCGCGCGCCATTTCACGGCGCTGCCCCTCTGTACGCCGGCCGGCGCGGCGATCCTCGAAGCGGAGGGCGAGGATCCCGTTTGCACCGATCCACCCGATGCCGACCGCGCGGCGATCCATGCCCGCGTGATCGCGGAGATCGCAGCCGATCTCGGGCTCTAGCGGCGGCGCGATCGGGTCGGGTGCGGCTTGCCGGTGGGCCCAGAGCGCAAGACACGCGCATGCCGGTGGATCTGCGTATCTCAGCGGCAGAAGCCGGTCCACGCAGGGGGCGAGTACGCCGGAACGGGCGTTGAAGGGCCGCACCAAACGAATGAAACACGACCGGGGGCCGACCCCAAAAGGGGCCAGCGCGCCTGTCCGGGACGAGCGCCATGTCAGGTATCGCTCAAGTGTGCCTCAAGGTAGTCGACCACCGCCTCCTGTGGAGACCCGTCGCGGCCCAACACCAGGCGCTGCCAGGCATCTGTTTCGAAGGCCACGACCTGCAACTCCCAGAGGCATCCGATGATCTCGCGGAAGCCGTCGCCGAACTCGGTCGGAGAGGCCCACTCGGCGCGCGCCTGGTGCGTGTTCGACAGAACGCTCCCCCATTGCCAGTAGAAGACCGGAGACACTGCCGAGACCTGTTCGGCGAAGTGGATGATCTGAAACCCGATCCCATGATTGCCTCTGGGGTCGTCCAACGTCCCGGCGGCGGGCAGGCGGGCCAGTGCCGCCGGTAGGGCCGCTTCCGCGACCGCCACGTCATAGGATCTACCGTCCGACAGGATGGCGTAGCGCTTCAGGCGCCAGCCGTCGCGCTCGGCCAGCGGCAGGGCGAGGGTGCGGCGCGGACGGAAGGGATCAAGGTGCGTCACGGTGTGATCTCGGTTGGGCGGCGCGCGCGGACGGCGTGCG
>JBCDGG010000050.1:0-31318 GCA_038757905.1 Pseudomonadota bacterium
CAATGCTTGAATTTCTTACCAGATCCGCACGGGCATGGCTCGTTTCGGCCAGGATTGCCCCATGTCGAGGGATCCGATTCGACAAAGCCCACAGACGGCGCACCGGAGGGCGCGGCTGACGGCTCCACGGCCGCCGCCGCGGGCGCTGCTGCGGCAGACCCGGCCCCGGCGGGCGCCGGTGCGGCCCCTGCCCCGGCGGGTTCGGGCTGCTTGGCCGTCGCGGCCTGCGCCTGGCGCTGCTGGACAAGGATCTGCTCCAGCATCTGCTTCTGCTCTTCCTCGGACAGCGGCCGGATCTGGCTGAGCTTCTGGGCCACATCGACACGCAGCCCGTCCAGGAGGCCCGAGAACAGCTGAAACGCCTCCGTCTTGTACTCGTTCAGGGGGTCGCGCTGGGCATAGCCGCGGAACCCGATCACCGAGCGCAGATGTTCGAGCGTCAGAAGATGTTCGCGCCACTTGGTGTCGATTGTCTGCAGGATCACCTGCTTTTCGATGTTGCGCATGTTCTCGGGGCCGAATGCGACGGCCTTGCTCGCCATCAGCTCGTCCGACGCCTTGTAGAGCCGCTCGCGGATGTCGTCGTCGTCGACACCTTCCTCGTCGGCCCATTGCATCACCGGCACGTCGAGGCCGAGCTTCTCGATGCTGGCCCCCGTCAGCTTCTCGGTTTCCCACTGATCGGCATAGGACTTCTTGGGCATGTAGGTGTCGACCAGATCGTCGATCACCTGGTAGCGCATGTCCTGCACGATCTCCGACAGATCCTCGGCCTCCATGATCTCCATCCGCTGGCCGAAGATGACCTTGCGCTGGTCGTTCATGACGTCGTCGAACTTCAGAAGCTGCTTGCGGATGTCGAAGTTACGCCCCTCGACCTTCGCTTGCGCCTTTTCGAGCGACTTGTTCACCCACGGGTGGATGATCGCCTCGCCCTCTTTCATGCCGAGACGGCTGAGCATCTTGTCGAGCTTGTCGGAGCCGAAGATGCGCATCAGATCGTCTTCGAGGCTAAGATAAAAAGAGCTGCGGCCGGGGTCGCCCTGACGGCCGGAGCGGCCGCGCAGCTGATTGTCGATCCGGCGGCTTTCGTGGCGTTCAGTAGCCAGCACGTACAGACCGCCGACATCCTTCACCTTCTGCTCGTCGGACTGGTGCTCCGCCTCGATGCGCTGGCGCACTGCGTCGGGATGAGCCTCCGGATCGGCGGCGATGGCCTCCATGATCTTGAACTCGACATTGCCGCCGAGTTTGATGTCGGTTCCGCGCCCGGCCATGTTGGTGGCGATGGTCACCGCGCCGAGCTTGCCCGCATCGGCGACGATCTGCGCCTCCTGCTCGTGCTGGCGCGCATTCAGCACGTTGTGCGGGATCTTCGCCTTTTCGAGCAGCTTCGACAGCATCTCCGATTTCTCGATGGAGGTTGTGCCCACCAGAACGGGCTGCTGCTTGCCATGGGCCTCGCGGATCGATTCGACGATCGCGTCGTACTTCTCGCGCCCGGTGCGGTACACTTGGTCGTCTTCGTCAACCCGGGCGATCTGGCGGTTCGTCGGCACCTCGACGACGCCAAGACCGTAGATCGACATGAACTCCTCCGCCTCGGTGGCGGCGGTGCCGGTCATGCCAGACAGCTTGTCATAGAGGCGGAAGTAGTTCTGGAACGTCACCGACGCGAGCGTCACGTTCTCGGGCTTGATGTCGACGTCTTCCTTGGCCTCGATCGCCTGGTGCAGGCCGTCCGACAGCCGGCGCCCGGCCATCATGCGCCCCGTGAACTCGTCGATCAGAACGACCTCGCCATTGCGGACGATGTAGTCCTTGTCCTTCTGGAACATCTTATGGGCCTTGAGGCCCTGATTGACGTGGTGGACGATGGTCGTGCTCTCGGGATCATAAAGCGATTGCCCCTCCTCCAGCAGACCGAGCTGGAACAGGCGCTTTTCGAGGAACTCGTTCCCCTCGTCCGTGTAGGTCACGTTGCGCTGCTTTTCGTCGAGCGTGTAATGCTCTTCGGTCAGCTCGGGGATGACCCGGTTCACATCTATATACAGGCGCGAGCGATCCTGGCTGGGGCCCGAGATGATCAGCGGCGTGCGCGCCTCGTCGATCAGAATCGAATCGACCTCGTCCACCACCGCGAAGCCATGGCCGCGCTGAGACATGTCGGCCAGTTCCGACTTCATGTTGTCGCGCAGGTAGTCGAAGCCCAGCTCGTTGTTCGTCGCATAGACGATGTCGCACTTATAGGCGGCCTTCTTCTCAGCGTCGGGCTGCTGGGGCACGACGACGCCGGTCGTCATGCCGACCGCGGCATAGACCTTGCCCATCCACTCCGCATCGCGGCGGGCGAGGTAATCGTTGACCGTCACGATATGCACGGGTTCTCCGGTCAGGGCGTTCAGATAGGCCGGGAGGGTCGCGACAAGGGTCTTGCCTTCGCCCGTCTTCATCTCGGCGATGTTACCCTGGTGCAGGAACATGCCGCCCATGAGCTGCACGTCGAAGGCGCGCAGGCCCAGCGCGCGTTTCGCTCCCTCGCGGCAATTGGCGAAGGCCTCGGGCAGGATCGCATCGAGGCTCTCCCCCGCTTCGATGCGTTTGCGGAACTCGGCCGTTTTCTCGATCAGCCCGTCGTCGCTCAGCTTCTCGAATTCCGGCTCCAGCGCATTGATCTTCTCGACAACGGGCCGCGTTGACTTGACCTTGCGGTCGTTCGGCGTGCCGAAGATCTTTCTTCCGATGGTTCCGATACCAAGCATGGGCGGTCCGCTTTGTTGCACGTGTTCGTGTCTGAGGGCACCTTGCCCACCCTGACACGCAGCGATACGTAAGCAGCGACGAGTGCGGCCCGGCCCTCGGACCCGGAGGATGTAAGGGGCCCTATGATACGTGTCAACGTCGCGCGAGGGCGCGGCAGCAAAGGAGCCCGACACAATGAACGCCCGTATTTCCTGGCTCGCCGGGGCGCTGGCCCTCGCCGTTGGTACGACCTCAACCCACGCACAGGATTGGAACGCCGATACCGTCGTCGCGACCGTGGGCGGGACGGAGATCACGCTCGGTCACATGATCGTCGCCAAGGGGACGCTGCCCGCGCAATACCGCCAGCTTCCGGACGAGGTGCTGTTTCCCGGCATCCTCGACCAGCTCGTGCAGCAGACCGCGCTCGCGCAGTCGCTGGAGACACCCACCAAAGCGACCGAGCTGACGATCGAAAACCAGCGCAGCGGCCTGCTCGCCGGCGAGGCCCTCGGGATCGTCGGAGAGGAGGCCGTGACGGACGAGGCCCTGCAGGAGGCCTACGCCGCGCAATATGCCGAAGCCGAGCCGACGCAGGAGTTCAACGCCTCCCACATCCTCGTGGAGACCGAAGAGCAGGCGCTGGAGCTGATCGCCGAGCTTGAAGGCGGGGCGGACTTTGCCGCTCTGGCCCAGGAACACAGCACAGGCCCCTCCGGGCCCAATGGCGGGGCGCTTGGCTGGTTCGGCCCGGGCATGATGGTGCCGGAGTTCGAAGCCGCGGTGCTCGATCTGGAGCCGGGCGGGATCTCGCCACCGGTGCAAACCCAGTTCGGCTGGCATGTCGTTACCCTGAACGATGCGCGCGTGGCCGAGGCACCGAGCCTTGAAGATGTCCGCGAGGATCTTGTGGCCGAGCTGCAGCAGGCGGCGGTCGAGGCCCACATTGCCGAAGTCGTCGATTCCGCCGAAATCGTTCGGGCGGAGGTGGAGATCGATCCCGCCGCGCTCTCCGATATGAGCCTCGTCGCGCAGTAAGCCGCCCCGTGACGACGAAGCCCGTGACGACCCCGCCCGTCTCGCCCCTTGCGCCGGACCGCTTCCCGGAACTGCCGGAGATCGCCGGCCTGCGCCTCGCCGTGGCCGAGGCGGGCGTCCACTATAAGGGCCGCACCGACGTCATGCTGGCCGAGCTTGCCCCGGGCAGCGCGGTGGCCGGCGTCTTCACACGCTCTGCCACCCGGGCCGCACCCGTGCTCGATTGCGAGGCGAAGATTGGCGCGGCGAGCGCCGATGGCGCCGCCTTTCTCGTCAATGCCGGCAATGCCAATGCCTTCACCGGCATCGCCGGGACCCAGGCCGTGGCAGAGATCGCGGCAGCCACAGCGGCGCGCCTGTCCCTGCCAGAGGCCCGGATCTTCACCGCGTCCACCGGCGTGATCGGCGAGCCGCTGTCGGCCGGCCGCATCACCGCCATGCTGGACCAGCTCGCCACCGCGCCCGGCGCCACCTGGGAAGCGGCCGCCCGCGCCACGATGACGACGGACACGTTCCCGAAGGGTGCGGGCGCCACGGTTGAAACGCCGCACGGCCCCGTCCGCATCGCGGGCTTTGCCAAAGGCTCCGGCATGATCGCGCCGGATATGGCCACGATGCTGGTCTACATTTTCACCGACGCCCGGATCGGCCAGGCGCCGCTTCAGGCGCTGGTGGATCGGCTCACGCCGGGCACGTTCAATGCGATCACGGTCGACAGCGACACATCCACCTCCGACACGCTGCTGGTCGCGGCCACAGGGCAGGGGCCCGCCATCGCCGAGAGCGATCCGGGGTTTGCCGACGCCCTGCACGCCGTGATGCTCGATCTCGCGCATCAGGTTGTGCGCGACGGTGAAGGCGCGACGAAGTTTGTCGAGGTCGGAGTGACGGGCGCCATGTCCGACGCGGATGCGCGGAAGGTTGCGATGTCCATCGCCAACTCGCCTCTCGTGAAGACGGCCATCGCCGGCGAGGATCCGAACTGGGGCCGCATCGTCATGGCTGTCGGAAAGTCCGGCGCGGTGGCAGACCGCGACCGGCTGACCATCGCGCTCGGCCCGCATACGCTGGCCACCGAGGGGCAACTGGCGCCCACCTACCGAGAGGAGGACGGCGCCGCCTACATGCGCAAGGCCGAGCTGAAAATCTCCGTCGATCTCGGCCTGGGCTCCGGCCGCTTCACGGCCTGGACCTGCGATCTGACCCACGGCTATGTCGAGATCAACGCAGACTACCGGTCATGACGCGCGACGCGCGGCCGACTATTGGGGTGGCGCGGCTCGCCAGCCCTTGCCGGACAGGATCGGGTCTGCGGCCTTTGCCCCGACAGGACGCACAGGCTATGCGGCCGGTGGCATTCACGGGGCTGAGGCTGTGAAGACGATCCTCGTTTCTGCCGTGGCATTGATCGACGTCGACGGCCGCGTCCTCCTCGCGCAGCGGCCGGAGGGCAAATCGATGGCGGGGCTGTGGGAGTTTCCGGGCGGCAAGGTCGAAACGGGCGAAACGCCGGAAGCCGCCCTGATCCGCGAGTTGCAGGAGGAGCTTGGGATCGACACCTGGGAGAGCTGCCTGGCGCCGCTCACCTTCGCCTCGCACAGCTATGACGACTTTCACTTGCTCATGCCGCTCTTTGCCTGCCGGAAATGGGAGGGCGTTCCGCAATCCCGGGAAGGGCAGATGCTGGCCTGGGCGCGCCCGGCCGACCTGCGCGATTACCCGATGCCGGCCGCGGACATACCGTTGATCCCGATCCTGCGCGACTGGCTCTGAATCTTTCTCTCCTGCCCGCAAAATGGGCGCGAAACGCGCGATTGTGACAATTTTCTGCGTGTTTTGTTAATCATTGTTGCCTATACTCGGACGCTCTAGTGGGGGAGCTTTCGCCATGTTGCGCACGATTGTGTTGGGGAGTTGTGTGTCAGTACAGGGGACGTTTGTCCGAACGCTCAAGAACGGCAAGATCATGATCCGCGTGGGCGAGCGCCTTTACGCCGGCATCCCGATCACGCCACGGCCGGCGTAACCGCCGCAGGGCCGAACGGAGAAAGGGGCGCCTCACCGGGCGCCCCTTTCTCGTTGTCCGCATCCTGCCGCGACGGGAGCAAAGCCCCGGCCGCGCTGCAGCGGCCTCAGGCGAGCGTGCGCTCGACTTCCTCGCGCTCGAAGATTTCGATCACATCGCCCTGGCGGATGTCCTCGTAATTCTCGAAGGCCATGCCGCATTCCTGACCCGACTGAACCTCGGCCACTTCGTCCTTGAAGCGCTTGAGCGTCTTCAGCGTGCCCTCGTGGATCACCACATTGTCGCGCAGCAGGCGCACCCCGGCAGATCTCCGGGCGACGCCCTCGGTCACAAGGCAACCGGCTACCTTGCCAACATTGGAGACCTTGAAGACCTCCTTGATCTCGGCGTAGCCGATGAAGTTCTCCCGCACTTCGGCGGAGAGCAGGCCCGAAGCAGCCGCTTTCACGTCGTCGACCAGGTCGTAGATCACGCTGTAATAGCGGATCTCGACGCCCTTCTGATTGGCCGCGTTGCGGGCGGGGGCGTTGGCACGCACGTTGAAGCCGATGACGGGCGCGCCCGAGGCTTCCGCCAGGCCAACATCCGATTCGGTGATCGCGCCGACCCCGGAATGGAGCAGCCGAACGCGCACCTCTTCGTTGCCGACCTTCTCCAGCGCCTGGGCGATTGCTTCGGCCGAGCCCTGCACGTCGGCCTTCACCAGAACTGGCAGTTCCTTGACGTTCTCGTTGGCCTTGGCATTCGCGAGGAGCTGCTCCAGCGAGGTGGCCGCCCCGGCCGCCGCGCGCTTCTCCTTCGACTTCTCTTCGCGGTACTCGGCGATCTCGCGGGCCTGCGCCTCGGTCTCGACAACGTTGAGCACGTCGCCGGCTTCCGGCGTGCCGTTCAGGCCCAGAACCTCGACGGGCACGGACGGACCGGCCTCGTTCACCCGGTCGCCCTTGTCGTTGATCAGCGCGCGGACCTTGCCCCACTGCTCGCCCACCACGAAAATGTCGCCGCGCTTGAGCGTGCCCTTCTGAACGAGCACCGTCGCAACCGGGCCGCGCCCGACGTCGAGCTGCGCTTCGATCACCGCCCCTTCGGCCCGCCGCTCCGGGTTGGCCTTGAGCTCCAGGATCTCCGATTGCAGCGCGATCGATTCCAGCAGCTCGTCGAGGCCCTGGCCGGAAATGGCGGACACTTCGACGTCCTGCACCTCGCCCGACATCTTCTCGACGATGACCTCGTGCTGCAGAAGATCCGTGCGCACCTTGTCGGGGTTGGCTTCCGGCTTGTCGATCTTGTTGATCGCCACGATCATCGGCACCTCGGCCGCCTTGGCGTGGTTGATGGCCTCGATCGTCTGCGGCATCACCGCATCGTCCGCGGCGACCACGAGCACGACGATATCCGTCACCTGCGCCCCGCGGGCCCGCATCGATGTGAACGCGGCGTGGCCCGGCGTATCGAGGAACGTCAGCGTCGCCCCGCCATCGGTCTTCACCTGATAGGCGCCGATATGCTGGGTGATGCCGCCCGCCTCGCCCGCGACGACCTTCGCGTTGCGGATCGAATCGAGCAGCGACGTCTTGCCGTGGTCGACATGGCCCATGATCGTGATGACCGGAGCGCGTGACGCGAGGTCTTCTTCGCGGTCTTCGGTGTCCTCGATGACGTCTTCGACGTCGGCGTCGGACACGCGGACCACCTTGTGCCCGAACTCCTCGATGATGAGTTCGGCGGTATCCGCGTCGATGGACTGATTCTGCGTTACCATCATGCCGTTCTGCATCCGCGACTTGACCACATCGGCCACGCGTTCGGCCATGCGGTTGGCGAGTTCGGAGACGACGATCACCTCCGGCAGCTGCACCTCGCGCACCACCTTTTCGCGATTCTCCTGACCGCCCATAGCCTTTTGGCGGGCGCGCTCCTGCTGGCGCTTCATCGCCGCCATCGAGCGCTGCCGCCCGCCTTCGCCGCCCGCAAGCGCCTGGTTCAGCGTCAGTTTTCCGGACCGGCGGCCGCTATCGCCCTTGCCCTTGCCGCGCGCGTCGCGGTTGCGGTCATCGCGCTCCTTGCGGGGCGCGGTCGAGGGCTTTCCGCCGGCGCCGCGCTGCGCGCCGGCATCGGGCGCAGGCTGAGCCGCGGCCGCGGGTGCTTCGCGCTCCCGGCGTGCCGCCTCGGCGGCCTCGCGCTGCTTGCGCTCCTCTTCCTCGGCCTTGGCCTTCAGCGCGTCCTCGCGCTCGCGCTCCTCGCGCTCCTTTGCCTCGATCTCCTCGCGGCGGCGCTGGCGCTCCGCTTCGCGCCGCTTTTCTTCCGCCTCGCGCTTTTCCGCGTCTTCGGCCTCGCGCGCCTTCGCGGCGGCGAGCGCCTTCATGCGGCGCTCCATCTCCGCATCGGAGATCCCGGCAGGCCGGCGCGACGGATCCCCGCCCGCAGGCGAAGCGCCCCCGGCCTTTCCACCAGCGGAAGGTTGCGGCTTCACGACCCGCTTACGCTTCGTTTCAACCACAACGCTCTTGGTGCGCCCATGGCTGAAGCTCTGCTTCACCTGGCCGGAGCGGGGCCCGCTCTTCAGGCCAAGGGTCTTTTTGCCGTCACTGTCGCTCATGCGAATTCTTCGTCCTTTCCGGAGCCGCTGCTCCGATGCTCGCCCGATCCGAAACGCGGAGGCCGGCGAGTCGATCCGCGTCTAATACAATACGATCCGTGAGTCCGCCACCGCCGAGCGCGGCGTGTATTACACGGTCCCGCCCGAAGGACAAACCCAATTCCCCGGCACTCAGGCAGCCGATCGTGGGCCCCTCTTCCGGCGGCAGTTTTATCTTCGTCTTGCCCCTGCCAGAGCCATCCGACGCCTGGAGGAGCGCATGGGCCCGGCCCTCGTCGACCATGCCCTTGACCTTCTCGTAGCCCGACACCGCCTGCCCGGCCTTGCGCGCTAGCGACACCAGATCGGTCACGCGCCGGACAAGGCCGGATTCGATGCCATCGATGAGGCCCTCCGGAACCGCGACCGGCTGCTTGGCCGACCGCGAGAAGAGCCCGCGCTGCACCGCCCGTTCCAGGGCGCCGCGCTCCGCCGAGACCCAGATGCCCCGGCCCGGCAGCTTTCCCGCCAGATCGGGCACCGCCTGCCCTTCCGGTCCTACCACAAAACGGATCATCTCCGCCTTGGGTTTTTCGACGCCGGTCGCGATGCAGCGGCGCAGGCTTTCCGCGCCCCGGTCCCGTTTGCGCCCGCCGCGGGTCATGGCGGCTGCGGCGCTCAGGCTTGCTCCTCCTCCGCTTCAGCCTCTTCGCCGTCCTCGGCCTCTGCCACCAGATCGTCGGGATCGACCCAGCCCAGCATCACCCGGGCGGTCATGACCATGTCCTGCGCCTCTCCCAGTGACACGTCGAACTTCTCGAGAATACCGTCGTCCTTGACGCGCTCGCCGTCGACTGTCGTCCAGCCCCCCGCAAGCTCCCAGTCGGCGCAGGTGGCGAAGTCTTCGAGCGACTTCACGTCGTCTTCGGCCAGCGCCTCGATCATTTGGGGTGTGAGCCCTTCGAAATCAATGAGGCTCTGCTCGACGCCAAGCTCGCGCGCGCGCTCCAGCGCCTTGCGGTTCAACTCGTCGAGGTGATCGCGGGCGCGGGCCTGCAACTCACCGGCCGTGCCCTCGTCCACCCCTTCGATGACGAGCAGTTCTTCCACCTCGACATAGGCCACCTCCTCGAGCGAGGTGAACCCTTCGGAGACCAGAAGCTGGGCGAAGAACTCGTCGAGGTCCAGCGTCTCGACAAAGAGCTTCGTACGCTCCTCGAACTCCGCCTGCCGGCGCTGACTTTCCTCTTCCTCGGTCATGATGTCGATGTCGAGGCCGGTGAGCTGCGAGGCGAGGCGCACGTTCTGGCCGCGCCGCCCGATGGCGAGCGAAAGCTGTTCCTCCGGCACCACGACCTCGATCCGCTCGGCCTCCTCGTCGAGCACCACCTTGGACACTTCGGCGGGTTGCAGCGCGTTCACCAGGAAGGTCGGCTGATCCTCGTTCCAGGGGATGATGTCGATCTTTTCGCCCTGAAGCTCGTTGACGACGGCCTGCACGCGGCTGCCGCGCATACCCACACATGCGCCCACGGGGTCGATCGAGCCGTCGTAGGAGATCACGGCGATCTTGGCGCGCGAGCCCGGATCGCGGGCCACGGCCTTGATCTCGATGATCCCGTCGTAGATCTCGGGCACTTCCATCTCGAAGAGCTTCTTCATGAACTCCGGCGCCGTGCGGCTGAGGAAGATCTGCGGGCCGCGCACCTCGCGCCGGACATCCTTGATGTAGCAGCGGATGCGGTCGCCGGTGCGGTAGCTTTCGCGCCCGATCTTCTCGTTCCGGCGCAGGATGCCCTCGCCCCGGCCGATATCGACGATGACGTTGCCGTATTCCTCGCGCTTCACCACCCCGTTGATGATGGTGCCCGCGCGATCCTTGAACTCCTCGAACTGGCGGTCCCGTTCGGCCTCGCGCACCTTTTGCAGAATCACCTGCTTGGCGCTCTGCGCGGCGATCCGACCCATTTCGACGGGGGGCACCTCGTCGCGGATCTCATCGCCGACCTTGGGATCGTCGAGATACTCCCTGGCCTGTTCCACGGTCAGTTCGGCGTGGTAATTCTCCACCTCTTCGTCCTCGACCACGGTGCGCACGCGGGTGAACGTCGCCTTGCCCGTCTTGCGGTCGATCGACACGCGAATATCGAGATCGGCCCCGTAGCGGGATTTCGCCGCCCGCGCGAGGCTTTCCTCCATGGCCTCCACGACGAGGCCCGGGTCGATCATCTTCTCGCGCGCGACGGCTTCTGCGGTTTGCAGCAGTTCCAGCTGATTGGCGGAGGTGATGGCCATGATGGTCAATCCTTCTGCGGTTCGGGCGCTGCGTTCGCCGCGCTCTGTGGTTCAGCATCTTCGTCGAGGTAGGTCTCTACCTCGTCATACTTGTCTTCGTCGATCACGCCGGCGGCCTTGCGCTGGCGCAGCATTTCGCGGATCAGCTCGTCGGTCAGGACAAGCTTGGCGTCGGCCAACCAGTCGAACCGCAGGCCGATGATCACCCGGCCCTGCCCCTCGACCTCGGTCTCCAGCAGCACTTCGCCATCTTCGACACCGGCCAGCGTGCCGCGGAACCGGCGGCGGCCGTCGATCAGTTCGGTCGTTTCGATCTTGGCCTCGTAGCCCGCCCAGACCTCGAAATCCTTGAGCCGGGTCAGCGGCCGGTCGATCCCCGGGCTCGACACTTCGAGGTTGTAGGCATCCTCGATCGGGTCTTCGACATCAAGCGTGGCCGACACGGCGGTCGAGATGTCGGCGCATTCGTCCACCTCGATCCCGCCGTCCGGGCGGTCGGCCATGATCTGCAGCGTCTTCGTCTTGCCGGACATGTAGCGCACGCGCACCAACTCGAACCCCATCCCCTCGATCACGGGGGTGAGGATCGCGGCGAGCCGCTGGTCGATATGTGTCTTGGCGACGAGATCTGTCACGAAAGGTGCCTTGGAACGAAAAAACGGGCCGAGCGGCCCGTCGATCAATCCCGGTGGAGCTTCGGGGTGGAGCCCGACGCGCCGCTGTTAAGGCGCATATAGCGACGCCGCGCGGCGGTGGCAAGGCTACTTGTATTCGATGATCCGACCCGCGCGCCCGGTCAGCCGGTCATACCCGTAGGAGAGGGCGCCCAGAGCCTCCGGCACCTTGGCCAACGTCAGGAGCCCGGCGTGGGCGAGGTCACCGTCGCGCGCCCAGAGGCGAAGTATCTGCAAAGGATAGAGCATTAAGACGAGGAGCGCCCAGGGCGGCGCCGCCAACGCGAGCGCACCGGCCGCGGCGGGCAGGCCCGCGCCCCAGATCAAGGCCCGGCGCAACTCGCGCACATAGTGCCGCTCCGGCGGCGCGCCGTGCAGCGCCGCCCCCAGGGCAAAAGCGTATCCGGCGCGCCGGGCGCGCGCCCAGAATTGCGACAGGCGGGTCATCGACGCGTCGTGCAGCGTCATTTCCGAATCAAGCCGGAGGATGCGCCACCCGGCTGCGCGCAACCGCACGCAGAGCTCCGGCTCCTCGCCCGCGATGATCCAGTCGGTGAACCGGCCCACGGCATCGACCGCAGCAAGGCGCATCAGCGCGTCGCCACCGCATGCTCTAGCTTCGCCCGGGGGCGTGTCCCACTCCTTGTCGATCAGCCTGTTGTAGACCGAGGCGTCGGGGTGCCGCTCGCGCCGGCGGCCACAGACAACGGCGACATCCGCCTGCGCCTGCAGTACTGCGAGGCCCGTGGCGACCCAGCCGGGATCGACGCTGCAATCGCCATCCACGAACTGCACGAACGCCGCCGCGCCGCCGAGATGCGCCGCCCCCGCATTGCGCGCCCGTGCGGCGGTGAAGGGCATGCCAGGGTCGAGCTCCACCACCTCCGCGCCCCAGGCCCGGGCCGCGTCAACGGAGCCATCGGTAGAGTCCGAATCGACATAAACGATCCGGTCCACCTGCCCCGCGAGGCTGTCGAGGCAGCTCAGAAGGCGCGCGCCTTCGTTCCGCCCGATCACAACGGCCGCCACCGATGGCTCAGCCATCGGCTCCCCGCCTCAGGCTGCGCGCCGGAACGCCGCCCACCGTGTCACCGGGGGCGACATCCCGGATGACCAGCGCGTTGGCCCCGATCACCGCGCCGTCGCCCACATGAACAGCTCCGAGGATCGCCACGCCGACACCAACATCGACCCCAGAGCCGATCACCGGGCGTGCGTCGGGCTCCGCCACGCGGGCAATGCCGAAGGTCGTGTTCTGGCGTATGATTGTATCGTCGCCGATCCGGTGCGCGGACAGGACCATGCCGCCGAAATGCTCCAGCTTGACCCGCCGCCCGACGATCACGGTGTATGGCAGCAGGATGCCGCCCGATCTCTCCCCAAGCCGCAGCATCACCCGGTAGAGGGCCGACAAGGGCAGGCGCAGCAGGCGAGGGCCGACCGACATTCGCCAGTTCCCGAACCGATGCCAGAACAGCGCCCAGAAGCCCTGACTGGCGAGATCGCTCCCATGGGTTCGAAAGTCCTCGGCCACGAGCGCCCAAAAGCCGATCCCCGGCGGGTTGGCGTTGAAGCTGCCGTCATTGATGGTCGGCGGCGTCTCTTCGCTCGACACGGTCATGACGGATCGGCCGAGGCGGCGGCCGCAGCCGTTCGGGCGGGCGCGCGCCGGATTTCGCCCAAGGGGTCGGCGGCTCCGATCCAGATGTCGCGCGCTTCGTTCTCCGCGGAGGCGGGCACCGGCTTTCCCGCCAGGAGGCGCAGGCGGGACAGCCCCCGCCCGGCATGCCAGCTCAAGTTGGCCACCCAAAGCCCCCACCGCCCGTAGGCCTGGGCGAAGAACCGGCTGCGGGCGGCATAGTAATAGGCCGGGCGTCGCCGTTGCGCCGCGCCCTGCGCCGTCACCTGGGTCGATCCGCCCATATGGTGGAGGGCGCGCGCGCGCGGCTCATGCGCCACCTCCCACCCCGCCAGACGCGCCCGGCGGCAGAACTCCACATCCTCGAAGTAAAGAAAGTACCCCTCGTCCATCGGGCCGAGCGCATCCAGCGCCTCGCGGCGCAAAAGTGCGCAGGCAAACGCCGTCCATTGGATGCGGGCCGGATCGGGCGCCGGGCCGAGCGGCACCTCCCACCGCCGCAGAAGGCGCGTCAACGCACCAATCTGCGCCCCGCGCAGAAGCTCGCTCAGACCCGTGGGGTCGCGAAAACAGCTGGTTTCCGGCACCTCGTCGGCCCCTTCGAGGCGGGCCGAGACACTCGCCGCGCGCGGCTGCCGGTCCGCCCGGTCGAGAAGCGCCGCCAGGCATCCTGCCCGCACCTCCGCGTCGGAGTTCAGGATCAGCACATACTCCGCCGTGGACGCCGCGATTGCCTGGTTGTGGCCGGCCGAAAAGCCCCCGTTCTCTGCGGAGCGAATAAGGCGCACCGGCGCGCCAGGATGCGCGGCGATCCACGCCTCCACCGCTTCGGCGGACCCGTCGCCCGAGGCGTTGTCGACGACGATCACCTCGGCATCGACGCCGCCGATATCGGCCATCACGCTATCGAGACACGCACGCGTCAGATCCGCCGTTCTGTAGTTGAGGATCGAAACGGCGAGCTTGGGCATCACACGGCGCGGAGCTCAGAGGCCGAACCGATCCGCCTGCCGGGCCACCGCCTTCGTCACGCGCACAAGCTCGGCCGAAATGCCAGGCTCCGACAAGGCGTGCCCCGCCATTCCGATCAGCTTGAGCTCGCCCCTGGACCAGCGCTGCGACAGCTCCCAGGCGGAGGTTGGCGGGCAGATCATGTCATACCGGCCCTGCACGATCGTCCCGGGGATATGCGAGATCAGCGGCATTTCCCGCAGGATCTGGCCGTCTTCCTCCAGAAAGCCGCCATTGCTGAAATAGTGGCTCTCCAGCCGCGCGAAGGCACGGGCATAGTCGGCGGGGCTGTCGCCGCCCGGGCCCTCGTGGCTGATCGAGGCGAGCGCGTTTTCCCAGGCCGTCCAGGCGCGGGCGAACCGCGTCTCCATTCCCCGGTCCCCGGAGAACAGGCGCCGGTGATACGCGGCGATCAGATCGTCGTGCTCGTCCTCCGGGACGAGCGACGTGAACCTGTCCCACTGATCGGGGAAGAACTGCGCCGCGCCACCGCCATAGAACCAGCGAAGCTCGCGCGCCGTCATCAGGAACACACCGCGCAGGGCAAGATAGGCCGCGCGATCCGGATGGGTCTGGGCATAGACCAGCGCCAGGGTCGCGCCCCAGGATCCGCCGAACACCATCCACCGGTCGATTCCCAGCTTGTCGCGGATGGTTTCGATGTCGGCGACGAGATCCCAGGTCGTGTTGGCGTCGACGCTGGCATGGGGCCGGGACCGGCCGCAGCCGCGCTGATCGAACAGGATGATCCGGTACTCCGCCGGGTCGAAATACCGCCGCATCGCCGGTGAGCAGCCCCCGCCAGGCCCACCATGCAGCACGATCACCGGGATACCGTCGGGGTTGCCGCATTGCTCCATATAGAGCCGGTGCCCGCCGCTCACCTCCAGCGTCCGCTGATCGTAGGGATCGAGCGGGGGGTAGAGGTATTGCACCGCGCTCTTGTGGGATGCGATCTTGTCCATGTCCGCTCTATATAGGCGACGGCGCGGCCACGCCACGCGTAAAAGGAACAGGGGGACACACGTGACCGGATCAGGACCATCGGCAGACACGACCAGCGTGGATGCCAGCGAGGTCGCCAAGTTCGACGCCATGGCAGCCGAATGGTGGGACACGGAGGGCAAGTTCAAGCCGCTCCACCAGATGAACCCCCTCCGGCTGGATTACATTACCCGCCAGATCGAGGCGGAATTCGACCGCGATCTCGCAGCGCCCGCCCGCTTCGACGGGCTTGCAGTGATCGACATCGGCTGCGGCGGCGGGCTGCTGTCGGAGCCCATGGCGCGGCTCGGCGCGGACGTGACCGGGATCGATGCGGCCGGCGACACGATCCCGGTGGCGCGGCACCACGCCGAGCGCGCCGGCCTGCGGATCGACTACCGGCAAACCTCCGCCGAGCAGATGCTGGCGGAGGGCGCGCGATTCGACGTCGTCCTCGCGATGGAGGTGATCGAGCATGTGGCGGACCCGGCGGCGTTCCTGCGCACCTGCGCGGGCGTGTTGAAGCCCGGCGGGCTGATGATCTGTTCCACCCTCAACCGCACCAACAAGGCCTATCTGCTGGCTATCTTGGGCGCGGAGCGGGTCATGCGGTGGCTGCCTCCGGGCACCCACGACTGGCGCAAGTTCCTCACCCCCGACGAGGTAGAGACGATGCTGACCGGGGCATCCCTGACGCCGGTGGACCGCAAGGGTATGGTGTTCGATCCCATCGCGTGGAGCTGGTCGCTGTCCGACCGCGATCTCGATGTGAACTACGTGCTCACAGCCGTGAAGCCGGGCTGACCGGCGCCGTGATTCGCAGGGGGCACGCCGGGGTCGCCGGCGGCGGGGCGCAACCGGCCCTCCACTGGCGATGCGCCGGGTCCAGGCGAACCGATCCGGGCCACCGTCCGCGGGGCTACCCGGCGCCGAGGCGCTCCCGCAGCTCGCGCAGAACGGGCAGTGCGGCGCGCACCCGCTCCGGCCCGATCTCCTCGACGACTTGCGCGATAATCGGCGACACGGTTGCAATCGCGCTATCGCGGGCCCGGCGGCCCGACGGACTGATCGAGACGAACTTGCGCCGGGCATCGTCCCAATCGGGGCGGATATGCACGTGACCGGCCCATTCCAGCTTGGTCAGCGTGTTCGACATGGCGCCGCGCGTCAGATGAAACGCTGCCGCAAGCTGCGCCGCCGTCCGCTCGCCATCACTTCGGGCAAGGTGGTTGAGCACCGCCAGGTGGCTCAGCTCCATCCCCTTGGGCAACGCCTTCGACAGACGGTTGCGGGCAAGCTGGTCGGCCGTGAAGATCTCGGACAACAGGGCAACCGCAAGGCTCTCGGTCTGCTGGCTCATTGGGCCGGGCTTGGGTTTTTGAAGGGCCTGTCATGGCGGATCGCCGGAATCCGGCGCCGGGCCTCCGCCACCTGTGCCATGTCCAGATCGATGACGCCGACACCGGGCGCCGTGCCCATGTCGAGGACGATCTCGCCCCAGGGTGCCACGGCAAGGCTGTGGCCGTAGCTTGCCCGTGGCGGGCCCCGGCGCACGCTATGGGTGCCGGTCTGACCCGGGGCCAGAACCCAGCACCCGGTCTCGATTGCGCGGGCGCGCAGCAAGGTGTGCCAATGGGCGGCGCCCGACACGGTGGTGAACGCGGCGGGAAGCGTCAGGATCTCCGCCCCGGCATGGGCGAGCGCGCGGAACAGATAGGGAAAGCGCAGATCGTAGCACACGGCCATCCCGACTTTGGCAAAGCCCGTCTCCACCACCGTGGCGCTGTCGCCCGGGCGGTAGCCATCCGATTCGCGGTAAGTTTCCGTCTCAGAGATATCCACGTCGAACATGTGGATCTTGTCGTAGCGCGCGGCGATCTCCCCGGCCGGCCCGATCATGAAGGAGCGATTCGCGAACCGGCTTTCGTCTGCCAGCTTCAGCCCAAGCGACCCGATCAGCAGCCAGATCCCGTGCCGGGCCGCCGCGTCCCGCAATGCGGCAAGGGTCGGATCGTCGTCCTCGAAGGACAGCACCTCGCGCTGCAGGCTGCGGGACGAGGACACGCAGTTCGTCACCTCGGGCGTCAGGACAAAGCCCGCCCCCTCCGACACCGCCGCGTCAATCGCGGCGCGCGTCCGCGGCAGCGTCTCAGCCGGATCGTCGGACGAGGTGATCTGAACGAGAGCGGCCCGCATCGCGGATCAGGGGCCCGCGAGCAGCGGGTCGAGCTTGCCGGAGCGCTCCAGCGCAAACAGATCGTCGCAGCCGCCGACATGGGTCTGGCCGACAAAGATCTGCGGCACCGTGTGCCGGCCGCCGGCCTTGTCCATCATCTCGGACCGGCGTTGCGGCTCGCGGCCGAGATCGATCTCGGAGAACGAGATCCCCTTTTGCGTCAGCAGACGCTTCGCGGCATGGCAGAAGCCGCAGAGCGGCGCGGTGTAGATTTCGACGGGCTGCATGGGTCCTCCATGGGTTCAGCCCGACTATCTAAGTCGCCTTCACCACCCGCGCCAGTGCCACCACCCGGACCTCGCGCGCCCCGGCGCTCAGGCACGCATCGGCGCAGGCGGCCAACGTGGCGCCCGATGTCAGCACATCGTCAACCAGAAGGACCTTGCGCCCCTGTGCCAGCCTTTCACGCTTGGGATGCAGGGCGATCGCCTGTGCGACATTCTCGAACCGCGCCTCCCGGGAGCGGCCTTCCTGCGTTTGCGTGGCCCGGAGCCGGGTCAGCAGGTCGGGGCAATGTTCCAGGCCCGCGTGGCGGGCAAGCGCCGCAGAGAGCAACGCGGACTGGTTGTAGCGCCGCTTAAACAGCCTGATCCAATGCAGCGGCACCGGGGCGACCAGCAAGCCCGGCTCGATCAGATCGTGCGCAGACCGGGCCATCCAGAGCGCCGCGGTCTCGGGAATGTCCGTTCGGTCGCCGTGCTTGAGCGACATCACGAGGCGGCGCCCGGTACCGCGATAGGCCAGTGCCGCGCGCCCCGCACGCCACGGCCGGGCGATCGTGCGGCAATCGTCGCAATGCAGCGCCCCGCCATCCGTCTCGCCGGGCAAGGGCACGCCGCAAAGATCGCAGAGCGTGCCGCTCAGAAACGACGCCTCGCGCCAGCACGGCCCGCACAGGCCGCCCTCGGAGTCGATGGTTTCGCCACACGACACGCATTGTGGCGGGTAAACGGCCCGCACCAGGGTGTCCAACATTGCCATGGCAGCCTACCTCCTCTCTATGGACAGGCCCAAACTCACCGACCGCGCCGCGCTTCTGCGCCACCGCGCCCGCGCCGAACGGATGCGCGGCGGAATGGCGGACTTTCTGCATCGCGCCGTCGCCGCTGAACTCGAAGAGAGACTGAGTGAGGTTAACAGGCGGTTTACCGAGATCGCCGTCGTCTCCGGTTTTCCGCGGCTGTGGTCCGAACTGTTGCCCGGCACCCACCAGATCTCCGATTGCGAGATCCTGGCGCTGCAGCCCGCATCGCTCGATCTGGTGATCCATGCCCTCGCGTTGCACTGGGCCGACGATCCGGTCGGGCAGATCGTGCAATGCCGCCGCGCACTGAAACCCGACGGGCTGTTCCTGGCCGCGACGCTCGGCGGCGAGACCCTGGCCCCGTTGCGGGCGGCCCTCGCCGAAGCCGAAACCGACGTATCCGGCGGGTTGTCGCCGCGCGTGGCGCCGATGGGCGAGATCCGGGACCTCGGCGCCCTTCTGCAGCGCGCGCAATTCGCCCTGCCCGTGGCAGACTCGCTGCCCGTCGAGGCAAGCTATGCGACGCTCTTCCACCTCATGGCCGACCTGCGTGCCATGGGCGAAACGAACGCGCTGGCGCACCGGCATCGGGCGACGCCGCCGCGCGCCCTCTTTGCCCGGGCGGCCGAGCTTTATGCGGAGCGCGAAGGCGCGGCCGACGGGCGCGTCACCGCGCAGTTCGACGTGATCTACCTGACGGGTTGGGCGCCCAGCTCCAATCAGCCAAAACCGCTGCGCCCCGGATCGGCGACGCAGCGTCTGGCGGACGCGCTCGGAACGGCAGAGACCCCCCTGCCGGGGCCGAAGGATTGACCACGGGGGCATTCCGTTTATCTGTCTGGCATTGCGCGAACGAACGACCTCCCAACAGGACGCCGCCATGCTGGATGCAAATGCCACGTCTGCAACTTCGAAAGTGACACCGATCAAGCCGGATGCGCATGATGCGCACCTGCCGTCGGATCACCCCCGGGTAAAACCGGCCAAGATCGGCATCCTGCTGGCCAACCTCGGCACGCCGGACAACTACGATTACTGGTCGATGCGGCGGTACCTGAACGAGTTTCTCTCCGACCGGCGGGTGATCGACTACTCGCCGTTCATCTGGCAGCCGCTGCTGCAGCTTGTCATTCTGTCCAAGCGCCCGTTCTCCAGCGGCGAGGCCTACAAGTCTATCTGGAACGAGGATCAGGGCGAAAGCCCGCTGATGACGATCACGAGGGACCAGACCGTCAAGATCAAGGCGGAGATGGAGAAGCGCCACGGCGCCGAGGTGATGGTCGACTTCTGCATGCGCTACGGCAACCCCTCCACCGTGTCCAAGGTGCGCGAGATGGTCGAGGCCGGGTGCCGCAAGATCCTGTTTTTCCCGCTTTATCCCCATTATGCCGGGGCCACGTCGGCCACCGCGAACGATCAGTTCTTCCGCGCGCTGATGAAGGAGAAGTGGCAGCCGATTTCACGCGTGGTGGAACCCTACTATGCCGAGCCGCTCTACATCGATGCGCTCGCCCAATCCATCGAGCGCGCCTATGCCGGGATGGAGCAAACGCCCGACGTCCTCGTATGCTCCTACCATGGCGTGCCGAAGCGCTACCTGATGGAAGGCGATCCCTACCATTGCCAGTGTCAGAAGACGACGCGCCTGCTGAAGGAACGGCTGGGGTGGGATGACAGCCGGATCGTGACGACCTTCCAGAGCCGCTTCGGACCGGAGGAATGGCTGAAGCCTTACACGGTGGAGGAAGTGGCGCGACTGGCCGAAGCCGGGAAGAAGCGCATCGCCGTTTGCGCCCCGGCCTTCTCGGCCGATTGCATCGAAACGCTGGAAGAGATCAACGAAGAGATCCGCGAAAGCTTCGAGGAAGCCGGGGGAGAGCAGTTCACCTACATCCCCTGTCTGAACGACGACGATGCCCACATCACCGCCTTATCGAAGGTGATCGACGACAACCTGAAAGGCTGGATCAGGTGAGCGGACACAAAAAAAGGCGGGGTGAACGCACCCCGCCTTTTTTTGGTATCGCAGCGCGGATCAGTTGTTCGATGCCGCGACAGCAGCGCCAACCAGCACCAGCAGGAGCAGCGGAACAACCCAGCCACCCGCGGTGCCCGTGTCTTCAACGATGATCTCCGGCTCGACGACCGGCTCAGCCAGACCGCCGGCGAAGCCGGTGGATGCGGCAGCCGACAGCGCAACGGCGAGAGCGACTTTCTTCATGTTAGCCTCCAGTTACTGCACAGGCGCGTGTAGTGAGGACGCCTGCGCACCCAAGTAGTTCCTCGTATTGGCATCCTTTGCAGAGGGTTAGCGCCTTTGCAATTGGCTAAGGCGCGGCATTCGGCGGCGGTTTTCCGATTTCGTCAAATAAGCAACACCTGCGCGCCAGGCTTCACGAGGGCGAACAGCTCGGCGATGTGCTCGTTGTAGAGCCCGATACATCCATTGGATGAGGGCCGGCCGATCTTGCGCGTGTCATGGGTGCCGTGGATGCGGTAATACTTCCATCCCAGATACAGGGCATGCGTCCCCAGCGGATTGTCCGGGCCGGGTGGGATATAGTCCGGCCATTCCGGGTTGCGCTTCTTCATGGCCGGCGTCGGTGCCCATCCCGGACCTTCGACCTTGCGGGTGACGGAAGTCCGGCCGCGCCGCGTCAGATCCTCTGAGATCGGGATCGACGACGGATAAAGGCGGTACACGCTCTCATCCGAGGACCAGTAGTGCAGCGCGCGCGAGTCGATATCCACAAGGATTGCACCACCCCGCGGGCTTGAGAAATGCGGCCGCCAGTCCCGGGCCTTGAAGCTCGAAATGTTGCGCGACACTGCCGGATTGTTGTCCGGCAACGGCGCGAAAACCTCCTGCGCGAGGGCGGGCGCGGCCAGCGCACTCGCCCCGGCGGCGGCAAGAAAATGACGGCGTGAGACGGCACGTGTCGTTCTGGACATGGCGAAAACCCTCGGCAGCTCCATCGGCCCGGCCCCCTCCGGACGGCGTCACGTTAGTGCGAGAAAGCCGCAAACTCAATTGAAAGGCCCGTCGCAGGGGCGACTCGGCCTGGCGAGGGTTTGAATGCGCTGGCCAGCTTGGCTAACACGAGCGCTGAACGACACCAGACGGACGCCCATATGTACCTCCGATACGCCATTCTGGCCGCGTTGATGGCCACACTCGCCGCCTGCGGCCCGCCGGCCCCCACAGGCGGTACGGAGGTCTACCGGATTTCGTCGCGCGAGGCCCGCCAGATCCCGGAACGCGCCGAGGAGACGATCAATGGGCTGCGCGCCTCCGCCGGCGCGCCCCCGGTGACCCTCGATCCCCAGCTGACGGAAGCGGCGCGGACCCATTCCCGCGATATGTCGGCCCAGAACCGGCCCTGGCACTTCGGCTCGGACGGATCCTCGCCGATCGACCGGGTGGTGCGGACGGGCTATCTCGGCCAGTTCCTCGGCGAGAACATCTCCGAGACGTTCGAAACGGATGGCGAGACGATCAACGCCTGGATGCAGGACCGTGCGACGCGCGACGTGATCCTGGACCCGCGGGCGCGCAGCCTCGGCTTCTCCTGGTTCCAGGAGCAGAACGGCAAGATCTGGTGGACGCTCGTCACCGGCACCTGATTGAGCGGGCACCTGATCGAGCCGGTGCCAGCCGCGCGCTAGGCGAAGATGTCGATGGGCGTGCCCATCTTCACCATCGCGTACACCTCTTCCATCTGCCGGTCGCGGACGGCGATGCATCCGGCCGTCCAATCCGCCCCGCGGGGGTCGCCCGGCCGCCTGTCGCCATGGATGAAGATGTCGCCGCCCGGATCCTTGCCATGCGCCTTTGCGAACGCGACATCCTCCTCGTTGGGATAGGAAATCCCGAGCGAGAGGTGAAACAGCGAGTTCGGGTTCCGGCGGTCGATGTAATAGGTGCCTTCCGGCGTCTTGCCGTCGCCGTAGAACTGCTTCGGCCCCTGCGCCGTGAAGCCGAGATGGACGCGGTATTGCTCCAGCGGCTCGCGCTGATGAAAAAGGTACATGCGGCGGCGCGACTTGTAGACCTGCACGCGCGTCACTTCCGGCCCATCGTAGGCGCGAAACTTGGTACCGCAGCCGGCCAAGGTGAGCGCCGCCCCACCGCCGAGTAGCATTCGTCTGTCGATCATTGCCTGTTCGTGCCCCTGCCCTTTGGTCACACCGCTCTCATAACGCGCGACCCCGCGCGCGTTAAGCACGATCGTTACCGGAGCACGATCAATAATCCGTTGACGTTACCGCTCCGCCTCATTGCCGCGCTGCTCCTGCGCGCTCAGCCGGCCTTCGATGCTTCTCAGCCGCTCGAGCACCTCATCGCGATAGGCATCCGTGGCGGCGTCGCCCTCTTCGGAATGCGCGTCCTGCATCGAGTTCACGATGAGACCCACGAGCAGGTTCACGACCGCGAAAGTGGTGACCATGATGAACGGCACGAAGAACACCCAGGCTTCCGGGTAGACCGTCATGGTGGGCCGCACGATCCCCATGGACCAGCTTTCCAGCGTCATGATCTGAAAGAGCGAATAGGCCGAACGGCCCAGCGTCCCGAACCAGTCGATGATGTTGGCGTGCAGCTCCGGCGTGCAGGCCGCCACATCGAGATGGCTGCACCCCTCGCCGAATAGCTTCGTTGTCATCACGGCGCCGATGTAGAACACCATCCCCATCAGCAGAAAGACCGAGCCCATCCCCGGCAGCGCGCGGATGAACCCTTCGACCACCCGCCGCAGCGCCGGCATCACCGAGACGACGCGCAGCACCCGCAAGATCCTGAGTGCCCGCAGCACGGTCAGCGCCCCGGCCCCCGGTGCGAGCGCAATCCCGACGATCAGAAAGTCGAAGATGTTCCAGCCGGACGTGAAGAAGCGCAGGCGGTAGACGATCATCTTCGCCACCAGTTCGACCACGAAGATCGCCAGACAGATCGAGTCCAGCGTCTGGATCAGAGGGCCGATACTGTCGGTGACGGATGGGTAGGTGTCGAGGCCGAGAATGAGTGCGTTGAAGATGATCACGCCCGTGATGAAGGAGCCGAATCGGTGGCTCTCGACGAGGGTTTTGAGCTTTTCGAGCACGGCGGCCCCGTTGCTGTGGCGGTTACTCCCCCCGGGTATGAGAGTGCGTGAGGCAGGCTGCAAGCTCGACATGCGGCGACCAGCGGAATTGATCCACAACGCGGACCCATTCGACACGGTATCCCGCTTCCGCAAGCTGGCGTGCATCGCGCGCGAAGCTGACGGGGTTGCACGACACATAGGCCAACCGGGGCACATCGGCTTGCGCCAAGCGCCTCGGCGCCGGCGCGCGGGGGATCGAGGACAAGCGCATCGAAGCGGGCGAGCTCGTCGGGCTCCAGCGGGCGGCGGAACAGGTCCTGCGCCTCGGCCGTCACCCGCTTGAGGCCCGCGCCCTGCCGCCAGCCGGACAACAGCGCCTCCGTCATCGCTGCGTCGCCCTCGACGGCGTGCACCTTCGCCCCACGGGCGAGGGGAAGCGCGAAGGTGCCGATCCCGGCGAAGAGATCGGCGACGTGCTCCGCCGTTCCCACGGCATCGTGCACGGCCTGGCGCAGCGCCGCCTCGCCCTCCGCCGTTGCCTGAAGAAACGCGCCGGGCGGCGGCGAGACGGCGACACCGTCGACGCGCAGCACCGGCCGCTCGGCCTGGGCGAGCAGCTCTCCCTCCCATGTCAGGCGCAGAATGCCAGGCGCCAGGGCGGCAAGCTCCGCCTGCAAGGCGGCCGTCAGCGGCTTGCCCCCGCGCACGGCGACGTCGAGGCCGTTCGACAGGCACGTCACCGTGGCCGAAAGCGCACCCTTCCGGCTCGCGCCTATCCGGGCGATCCGGGCCAAGGCCGGACGCGCGGCCTGCACCTGCGGATGCAGCAGGAGACAGCTCGGCGTGTCGATGATCGCTTCCGAGGCCGGCGCGTGAAACCCGACAATCTCGCCGGACTTCGTGCGCTTCAGCGAAAACGTGGCCCGGCGGCGGCTGTGCGGTGGCGAGGTATGCACGCCCACGACCGGCGGATGCAGGCCCTGAGCCGCCAGCGCCTGCCGCACCACATCCACCTTCCACGCCGCGACGAAGGTGTCGCGGGCATGCTGAAGCGCGCAGCCGCCGCAGGCCCCGTAATGCGCGCAGGCCGCTTTGACGCGCTGATCCGAGGGGGCGAGGATGCGCGGCTTGCCCGTGGCGAGATCCACGACCTCGCCGGGCAGGGCGCGCGGCACAAAGACCGGGCCGGGCGCGATCCCGTCGCCCCGATGGCCCAGCCGTTCGATGGTGACGCGGCTCGCCACTTTGGGCCCGCCGCCTATTCCGCCGCGTCGTTCAGGCCAAGGAACCCGCCGGATTGCTTGGCCCAGTACCGCGCATAGAGCCCGCCGCGGGCCAGCAGACTACGGTGATCGCCTTCTTCGACGATGCGCCCCTGGTCGAGCACGACGATGCGGTCCATATGCGCGATGGTGGACAGACGATGGGCGATGGCCAGAACGGTCTTGCCCTCCATCACCCGCTCCAACGCGGTCTGGATCTGCGCTTCGACCTCGGAATCGAGGGCCGACGTCGCCTCGTCCAAGACCAGGATCGGGGCATCCTTCAGGATGGCCCGCGTCAGGGCGATCCGCTGCCGCTGGCCGCCCGAGAGCCGGACACCGCGTTCGCCCAGATGCGCGTCATACCCCTCGCGCCCCATGAAGTCCTTCAGCCCGAGAATGAACTCATGCGCCTCGGCCTTCTTCGCCGCCTCGACGATCTGCGCCTCGGTGGCGTCCGGCCGGCCGTACAGGATGTTGTCCCGCGCGGAGCGGTTGAACATCGCCGTTTCCTGCGTGACCATCCCGATCTGGCGCCGCAAACTCTCCTGCGTCAGATCCCTCACATCGCGGTTCCCCACCCGGATCGCGCCGGCCTCGGTATCGTAGAGCCGCAGGAGCAGCGACACGAGGGTCGACTTGCCCGCGCCGGAGGCCCCGATCAGCGCCACTTTCTCGCCGGTACGGAGCTTCAGCGAAACATCGTCGATCCCGCCGGTTCTGCGCCCGTAGGCAAAGCTCACATGATCGAACGTCACCTCGCCCACATTGGCGGCGGGCAGCGTATCGGCGTCGGGTTTGTCGGTCAGGGTGTGGACAGGCGAGAGGGTGCGCATCCCGTCTTCCACCTCGCCCACATTGGCGTAGATCTGCATCAGCGTGAACGAGACCCACCCCGTCATCTGCGCGATGCGGATCGAGATGGCCCCGGCGGCTGCGATGTCTCCCGCGCTGGCGACACCGTCGCGCCACAACAGAAGCGTGCCGCCGATCAGGATCACCGGCAGCGCGCCCGCAACCGTCATCAGGCAGACGCGGAAGATCGACGACATCACGCCGAAATCCACCGCCTTCTCGCGGAACACATCCATGGCCTTCAGCGCCGCGCGGTCCTCATGCTCATGGTGGGCAAACAGCTTGACCGTCTTGATGTTGGTGATCGTGTCCACCACCTGGCCGGACACCATGGCCCGGGCGGACGCCCGCGCCTTCGACTTCGTGCGCACCATCGGCATGAAGAACCGGATCAGCGCCAGATAGACGATCAGCCAAAGCGTGAGCGCCAAGGCCACGCGGCCGTCGATCGCCGTCAGCATGATCGCCGCTCCGATCAGCGAGGCAAGCGCGAAGAACACCACGTTCACGATCTCCGACACCACGTCGGTCACCGCGCGCGCCGTCTGCATCTGCTTCTGCGCGATGCGCCCGGCGAAGTCGTTGTCGAAGAAGGTAACGGCCTGCCCTAGCGTCCAGCGATGCACGCGGGACAGCACGAGCGGGTTCACGTTCGGCTGAACGGCGATCCCGTTCGCAGCGGCCGATACCCCGAAGCTGATGGGACGGATCAGCATGAAGAACGCCGCGGCGAACAGGATGAGCCCGACATGCTCGGTGAAGAAGCCCTCCGGCCCGGAAGCGAGCGCGGTGTCGATGATCCGCCCCAGAACGAAGGCAGAGATCACCTCCAGCGTGCCGACGATGGCCGACAGCACCCCGGCGATCCAGAGCACGGGAAACGACCCGCGCAGCGACCAGACGAAGAACGGCACAAGCCGGTCCGGCGGCGGCCCTTCCGCCGGGGCGAACGCATCGATCAGATCTGCGGGATGCCAGTACCTCATTCGGCCGCCTCCGGCGTATCGGCGCCGATGAATCCGCCCGACTGACGCTCCCAGAAGCGGGCATAGAGGCCGCCCTTGGCGAGCAGCTCCCGGTGTGTCCCCTGCTCGGCGATCCGGCCTTCGTCGAGCACCAGAATCCGATCCATCCGCGCTATGGTCGACAGGCGGTGCGCGATGGCGATGACCGTCTTTCCTTCCATGACGCCGTAAAGCGTGTCCTGGATGGCCGCCTCGACCTCGGAATCGAGCGCCGATGTCGCCTCGTCCAGCACGAGGATCGGCGCGTCCTTCAGGATCACCCGCGCCAGCGCGATCCGCTGGCGTTGCCCGCCCGACAGCTTCACCCCGCGTTCGCCGACCTGGGCGTCATAGCCGGACCGGCCGTTGGGATCTGCCAGATCGAGGATGAACTCGTGCGCGGCCGCGCGCCGTGCGGCGGCCTCCATCTCCTCGATGCTGGCCTCGGGCCGTCCGTACAGGATGTTCTCCGAGATGGAGCGATGCAGCAGCGCCGAATCCTGCTGCACCATGCCGATCTGATGGCGCAGACTGTCCTGGGTGACGGTGGCGATGTCCTGCCCGTCGACCTCGATCCGGCCGCGCTCGGCGTCGTAGAACCGCAAGAGCAACTTCACGAGCGTCGATTTCCCTGCACCGGAGCGTCCGATCAGGCCGATCTTTTCGCCCGGTTCCACCGTGAGGCTCAGCCGGTCCAGTCCGCCCGCCTGCCGCCCGTAATGGTGCGACACGTCGTGAAACGCGATGCGGGCATCGCCAACCTTCAGCGCCGGCGCGCCGGGGTTGTCGGTCAGCGTGATTGGCTGTGCGATCGTCTCCATCCCTTCGGACACCACGCCCAACTGCCGGAAGAAGCTGGACACCGCCCACATGATCCATCCGGTCATCGCGTTGAGGCGCAGCGTCAGCGCCGTGGCGGCCGCGACCACGCCGACGCTGGCCAGGCCCTGACCCCAGAGCAGAACCGCCCAGCCGACCACGCCGACGATGAGCAGGCCGTTCAGAAGGGTGAGGGACAGATCCATGATCGTGAAGATCCGCATCTCCTTCTGGAAGGTGGTGCGCGTCTTTTCGATGGCCTCCTTCGCATAGGCGATTTCCCGGTCGTGATGCGCGAACATCTTGACCGAATGAATGTTGGTGTAGCTGTCGACGACGCGCCCGGTCACCTCGCTCCGCGCGTCCGAGGCCGCCTGCGAGGCCGGGCCGACGTTCCGGATCGTCCAGTGGACCAGCGCGCCATAGAGCCCGAACCAGATCAGCAGCGGCACGGCGAGGCGCGGATCGGCCTCGGCCAGAAGAATCGCGGCGCCGATCAGATAGGCGATGGCAAAGGCGATCGCGTCGAACACCTGAAACATCGCTTCACCGGCCGCGGGCGGTGTCTGCATGATCCGGTTCGCGATTCGGCCCGCGAAGTCATTCTCGAACCAGCCGACCGACTGGCGCAGCACGTGCCGATGCGCCCGCCAGCGGATCAGCGTGCCGAAGTTCGGCAGAAGCGCGTTGTTCAGGATCAGCACGTCGAGCATCTGGATCGCAGGACGCAGGAGCAAGATGAACACCGCCGCCAGGCCAAGCTCCAGCCCATACTCCTGCCAGACGGTGGCGGGCGAGGCGGACGACAAGATGTCCACGACCCGCCCCATGTAATAGATCAACCCAACCTCGACCGCCGCGACCGCGATCGACAGCACCGTGGCAAGGCCGAACAGCCGCTTGAACGGCTGCGCATAGTCCCACAGAAACGGCCAGAGCTTGCGCGGCGGCGTATCCCGTTCTTCGTACGCGACATACGGGTCGACGAGGTTTTCGAAGTAGCGGAACATGCTCTCGGCTTTCACGGACTGATGGTTGGGTGCTGCCGGCGGATCGTGTCGCGGCACTGGACCCCGGAACCTAGCGCTGCCGTGATACAGGAAAACCGCGGCGGCTGAAACGGCTAGGTTACTCGTCCGGTAGGGCGAGCAGGTGGTCGCGCGAGGCCGTCATCCCGGTGGCAAGCCAGGCCCGTTCCAGCTGTCCCAGCCGCGCGCCGAGCGCTGGCCCCTCATAAGCGGGCATCAGATCCTGCGGGCGTATGGGGAAGGCCGCCCGTGCCCCGGCATCGAGCGCATCGGCCAGACCGTCGGCCAGCGGCATCGCCGTCAGTGCGGCGCGCAAGCTGACCATGGCACGCGCCTCCGCCGCGTCGTGCCGCCAGGCCAGTTCCGCGGCGCCGGCGTCGCTGCGCGCGGCCTTCAGCAGGCTCTCGCGCCGCCGCGCTTCTGCCCGCGACAGGCGCAACCGGTCCGCCACGTCGTTGCCGCCGAGCGCGGCCAGACGCAGCACCGGGTCCGGCTCTGGGGACAGGTGGATGAGCCGCGCCACCGGCGCGGGATCGGCCGCCGGGAGTACATGGGCCAACACGCCGGTCTGCGCCATGGCGGCCAGCGCGAAAGACGGATCGGGCGCCGACAGCAGCTTCTTCATCTCCGCGCCGAGGCGTTCTTCGCTGATATGATCGAGCCCCTCGGCCCCTGCCGCGCAGGCGGCGAGCGCTTCGCTGTCCATGCCCCCGTCGGGGTCGGCGTACCAGGCGTGGAAGCGGAAGAAGCGCAGAATGCGGAGAAAATCCTCCTTCACCCGCGCGTCGGCGTCCCCGACGAACCGCAACCTGCGCGCGGCCAGATCGGCAAGACCCTCGCCCACAGGATCCTGGATGACACCTCGCACATCCGCATAGAGCGCGTTCATGGTGAAGTCGCGCCGACGAGCATCTTCGGCCACATCGGTCGAGAAACGGACGGTCGCGTGGCGCCCGAAGGTCTCGACATCGTGGCGAAAGGTGGTGACCTCGATCGGAACGGTCTCGTGGATCACGGTGATGGTGCCGTGGTCGATCCCGGTGGGAACCGCACGCAGACCCGCCGCATCGGCGATTGCGTGCACCGCTTCGGGGCGGGCATCGGTGGCCACGTCCAGATCGGCCACCGGGGCCCCGAGCAGCGCGTTGCGCACGCATCCGCCTACAAAAAGCGCCTGATGCCCGGCGGCTTCGAGCGCGCCCGCCACCGCCTGCGCAGCAGGACTATCCAGCCAATCCGCCACGAGCCGTGTCATTGCGGCAAGCGCTCCGCCAACCCGCGCAGGATGCGCGCGGTCGCCCCCCACACGTAGTAGGGCCCGAAGGGTACGGCATAGTATCGCCGCCACTTTCCGCGCCAGCGGCGGCGCTCGATGGCAAAGTTCGCGGGATCGGCAATGTGGGCGAACGGAACGGTGAATGCCTCCGCCACCTCACCGGCCTCCGGTGTGGGATCGAACGGCGCCGCCATTGCAAGGACGGGCGTCACCGTGAAACCGGTCACCGTTTCGTGCGGCGGCAGGGCGCCCACGATGTCGACGTTGCCCGGATCGAGCCCGACCTCCTCGTGCGCCTCCCGTAGTGCGGCGGCCGTCGCATTGGCGTCGCCCTCGTCCAGTTTGCCGCCTGGAAAGGCCACTTGCCCGGGGTGGTGCTTCAGCCGGGCCGACCGCTTGGTCAGCAGCACCTCCGGGCCGCCGTGGCTGTCGATCACCGCGATCAACACGGCGGCATCGCGCAGCGACCGTCCTTCCGGCAGGACGATCCCGGCGTTCAGGTCGAAGTCCGAGGACGGGCCGCCCCGCACGCTCACTGCCGCCTCCAGCCTGTCCCGCAAGCTGAAGGCCGGTGCCGGCGCGCTCATCCCTCGCCGTCCGGAGACGTGCGGGTTGCCTCGAAGCCGAGCGTCGCGGGATCGAACTCGTAATGCGCGCCGCAGAACTGGCAATCGGCCGTGACCTGCCCGTCATCGGTGGTCATCGTGGCGATATCCTTGGCCGAATAGATCGAGAGCGACTGCCGGACCTTGGCCGGCGAGCAAGAGCACCCAAAGGTGACGGGCTGCGCATCGAAGACACGCGGCGCCTCCTCGTGAAACAGCCGGACGAGCAGCTCCGTGGGCTGCACATCGGGGCCGACGAGCTCCATCTCCTCGACGGTATCGAGCAGCAGGTTCACGCGCGACCAGTTCTCGCCCGCATCCCCGGCAACGATATCGGCCGCCTGCAGCAACCCGCCATCGCCCGAACCGCCGCCCAGCGCAACGTGTTCGCCCGCCTCGGGCATGTGCTGGATCATGACACCGCCGGCGCGCCAATGCTCGCTCTGTCCCGGGCGCTGGGCCCGCCCGTAGGCGAGCGCGAAGCGCGTGGGGATCTGTTCGGACTGGGCGAAATACGTCTCGGCGCATCCGGCCAGAGAGCCCCCGTCAATCGGCGTGACGCCCTGATAGGGCGCCATATCCTGGCCCTGGTCGATCAGGATGGCGAAGTATCCCTTGCCGATCAGGTCGAACGGGGCGCCCGCGGTCAAACGGTCGGCGTCATAGCTCGCATAGGCCCGGATCCGGGCCGGCGAACCGTCTTCCGTCGGGCCGTAATAGTCCGTCGCGATCAGGCGGGCCGGTCCGTCGCCCCGCACCTGAAGCGAGAGCTTCCAGCGCAACTTGATCGTCTGGCCGATCAGGGCCGTCAGCAACGCCATCTCGGCCACCAGCGCTTCGATGGCGGGCGGATAGTCGTGCTGTTCGAGGACACGATCGAGCACACCGTCGAGACGGGCAACGCGGCCGCGGATGTCCGCATCGTCGAGTTGAAAGGGCAGGACAGTATCGTCCCACGCGATTTGCGAGCCGAGGGTCATGGGATTTCCTTGCGCGCCGAAGCTTGGCATACCGCGTCCATGTAGGCGGAACAACGTCGGGCGCAAACCCTCCGTGACCTGCATGTGCAACAGGGGAGCTATGCGTTGATCCCAAGGATTGGCGAACGGGTACTGGTGGAGCAGCGCTATACGCGGCG
>JBCDGG010000051.1:0-31308 GCA_038757905.1 Pseudomonadota bacterium
CCCAGCTCTCGCTTGTGCGGGTGCTCGGGTAGGGCAGGCTTTCACTTTGAAGACACCTCGTTTGCCCTTGTAGAACAGGATTTGCCAGAATGGCTCAGACGTCACCGCAAAACGCGGCCAACCTCGCCTCCCTGATTTGGAGGGTCCTCTGCCGGATACCTCTGGCCGCGTCGTTGCTTCTGGCCGCCGCAGTCCATAGCACGGCCGAGCCCATCCGTCTGAAGGATCTGGTCGAGTTCGATGGTGTGCGCGGGAACGACCTTGTGGGATATGGGCTTGTCGTCGGGCTCAACGGAACGGGGGACGGGCTGCGCAACTCGCCCTACACCGAAGAGATCATGTCCAACATACTGGAACGGTTGGGCGTGAACGTCACGGGCGAGCAGTTTCGGCCAAGCAATGTCGCCGCGGTCTTCGTCACCGCCACCCTGCCGCCCTTCTCGCGGGCCGGGTCTCGCATCGATGTGACGGTGTCGGCAATCGGGGACGCGTCGAGCTTGCTCGGGGGCACGCTCGTCATGACGCCGCTGACGGCGGCAGACGGGCAGATCTACGCGGTCAGCCAAGGTACCGTGATTGCCGGGGGGGCCGTTGCGGAAGGGGACGGCGCCCAGGTAGTGCAGGGCGTGCCGACATCCGGCGTAATTCCTTCCGGCGCACGGGTGGAGCGCGAGATCGAGTTCGATTTCACCTCGCTGTCGACCCTGCGTCTTGCGCTTCGAACGCCCGACTTCACCACCGCCGGCCGCATCGAAACCGCTGTGAACGCGTCCTTCGGCGGATTGGTGGCCAACATGCTCGATGCCGGAACGGTCGAGGTCGACATTCTAGCCACCAACGCCCGTTCGCCTGCCCACGCAATCGGCCAGATGGAGAACCTGCTGGTCGAACCGGAGCGTCGCGCCCGCGTTGTCGTCGATCAACGGTCCGGGACGATCGTGATGGGCGAGGATGTCCGGATTTCACGCGTTGCCGTGAGCCAGGGCAACCTCACCCTGCGGATCGAGGAACGTCCGCTGGCCGTGCAACCTAACCCGTTCGCGCCAGGGGAAACGGTCATCGTCCCCCGCACGGAAGCCGCGCTGATCGAGGAGCCCGGCATCGGACTGGCCGAAGTTCCCACAACCACGTCCCTGTCCGATGTGGTCGCAGGGCTCAACGCGCTCGGCGTCGGGCCGCGGGACATGATCGACATCCTGAAAAGCATCAAGGCCGCCGGTGCTCTCCACGCGGAGTTCATCGTTCGATAGCGAACCGGGTTGCCGTGCTCGTTCGGCTTGAGCGCTGCATGCCCATAGTCCGGCGCCCTCGCTGCAATCGGCGCAGGGGGCGTCGGCGCCATCCCGGGCGTGGGAGATGGCCGATCGGCCGCGACCTGTACCGACTATCGTCGTGCCTTGCCCTTGCGCCCCGGCACGCATCGGCCTAGCTCACGAAGACCCGGCCAAGAGGATCCCATGCAGACCCCGCTCGACACGCTCACCCAAGCCCTGCTTGACGCCGCCCGCGCCGCGGGCGCAGACGCAGCCGAGGCGATTGCTATGCAGGGAACGTCGATTTCGATCGACGTCCGGGCGGGCGCACTCGAACAGGCAGAGCGCTCGGAGAGCACCGATGTCGGCTTGCGCGTCCTGCTCGGACAGCGGCAGGCCTGCGTGTCCTCCTCCGAGACGACGGCGAGCACCTTTGCCGAGATGGCGGCCAGGGCCGTGGCCATGGCCCGCGAAGCGCCGAAGGATCCGGGCGTTCTGCAGGCGGATCCATCGCGGCTGGCGAAGGATACGGATATGGGGCGGCTCGAGCTCGACGATCCCGCGCCCGAACCCGCGCCCGCCGCGCTGGAGGCGGCGGCCCGCACGGCGGAGGCGGTCGCGCTGGCCCACGAGGGGATCACCATGGCCGAGGCCGCATCTGCGGGTTATGCGCGGCGGCGGGTTCATCTGGCGACATCGACGGGCTTCTCCGCCGGCTACGCGCGGACCGACAGCAGCCTGTTCTGCGTGGCCATCACCGGCGAAGGCACCGGGATGGAGCGCGACTATTACGGCGAAAGCCGCAACCACGCCACCGACCTTCCCTCGCCGGAGGAGGTTGGCCGGATCGCCGCGGAACGCACGCTTGCCCGGTCCGGTGCGCGCAAGCCGCCCACGGGCGCGGCGCCGATCCTCTACGACGAGCGCATTGCGGCCGGCCTGATCGGGCACCTTGTGTCTGCAATCAACGGATCTGCGATCGTGCGCGGCGCGTCGTGGCTGTCGGATGCGATGGGGCAAGAGGTGCTCCCGCGCGGCATGAGCCTGATCGAAACCCCTCACCGCCCGCGCACCTCGGCCTCCCGCCTGTTCGATGGCGAAGGCCTGCCCACGTCGACCTCCCCCCTGGTGGAGGATGGCGTCCTGAAACGCTGGGTGCTCGACCTGTCGACGGCGGCCAAGCTCGGCCTCGACAGCACCGCCAATGCCGCGCGCTCCGTGTCGGCGCCGCCGTCTCCGTCGGCGGGCAATCTCGTGTTGACCGAAGGACACGCGACGCGCGACGATCTTATCGCGGATATGGGCACCGGATTGCTCGTGACGTCGCTGATCGGCGCGACGATCAACCCCACAACGGGCGATTATTCTCGCGGCGCGTCCGGGTTCTGGGTCGAGAACGGCGAAATCGCCTATCCGGTCAATGAATGCACCATTGCCGGCAATCTTCGTGACATGCTGCGCACCCTCGTGGCCGCCAACGACGCGCGCCCGCATCTGTCCCGTGTCGTGCCTTCGCTGCTTGTCGAAGGACTGACCATTGCGGGCGCCTGAGGCATCGTACGCGCGGCGGGATGGGGCCGACCTTACGTCTGACCTTTCGCTCTTGATCGATGCATCCCGCGGGGCGGCCGAGATCGCAATGCACCATTGGGGCAGGGATCCCGAAACGTGGGAAAAGCCGGGGGACGCCGGCCCGGTGACTGAGGCGGATATCGCGGTCGACACGTTCCTGCGGGAAACGCTGATGGCGGCGCGGCCAGGTTACGGCTGGATGTCGGAGGAAACGCCGGACGATCCGGCGCATCGCCAGCGCGAGACGCTCTTCATCGTCGATCCGATCGACGGCACCCGGGCCTATGTGAAGGGGGAGGAGACCTGGGCACACGCCATCACCGTGGTGCAGAACGGCGCCCCGGTGGCCGGCGTGGTGCACCTGCCCGCGAAGGATCTGCTCTACGCGGCAGAGCGGGAGCGGGGCGCGACATGCAACGGCGCCCCGCTGACGGCGCGCCGGGAGATGACCGGACTGGACGCGGCCGACATGCTGGTGACGCGCCCCAACCTCGCACCGCATTTGTGGCGCGGCGCACCGCCCGGGCTGACGCGCCATTTCCGCCCGTCGCTGGCCTATCGCCTGGCCCTGGTGGCCGAGGGGCGGTTCGACGGGATGATCACACTGCGCGACAGCTGGGACTGGGACGTCGCAGCCGGGGCGCTTCTGGTGGCGGAGGCCGGCGCCACAGTGACGGACCGCGCGGGCGCGCCCCTGCGTTTCAACGCGCCTGAACGCAAGACCGCGGGCGTCATCGCCGCGCCCGCGCCGCTCCACGCCGAGGCGCTGTCGCGCCTGACACCGGGCGGAGCCACGCCTTAACGGCGCATCCAAACCAAGGTCCTCCGCCCCCGTCGTTTCCAATAGGGGCCGGGCACTCGGCGCGCCGCTATCGGGCCAATCGCCGCCTTGACCGCCGGGGCCGGACCAATACGGTGCCCGCATAACCTGTCCTGCGGCCCGCCCTTCATTCAGGAACTCCCCATGACCCAGCGATTGCATCTTGTTTTTGGTGGCGAACTTGTCGATCCCGCCGATCCGGCCACCTTCAAGGATGTCGACGACATTCATGTGGTCGGCCTCTTCCCGAACTACGCCGCCGCCTACGATGCTTGGAAGTCCGAGGCGCAGCGCACCGTCGACAACGCGCACATGCGCTACTTCATTGCGCATCTGCACCGGCTGATGGAGGAAGGCAGCGAAACCTCCGCCACCGAGGCGATCAATGCGTGACGCCGCTGCGGGCAGATGGGCATGAGCCGTCCTGGCTCGGCCCCGCTGCCCGGCCTTGCGGCGCGGTTTCGGCGTTGGATCTCGCCCCGCCCGGCCCCGGAACGCCCTGCTCCCCCGCGGCGCCGGACGGTGCATCGGCTGGTTGCGATCCGCCCGCCACGCGAGGCGTTCGGCGACCTGCAGGAGCATCTGGCAGAGAAGCTGCCGGATCTCGAGTTCGTTGCCGAACCGCCCGAGGCGGCCATGACGAACGCGCCGCCGTCGATCCCGGGGGAGGGCGGTCGCCGGGCGGCCGACAAGTGGTTGAACGCCAATCGCCCGACCGCGCTCCTTTGGATGGGGCCTCTCACCGGCGAGCCGCTTCTTGACGCGCTCGTCGAGGCGGGCGTTCCCGCCATTGCCGCCGACGTTCCCCCGCTCGATCCGGACGTTCTGCGCTCCCCCCGGGACCGGCGAACCGTTCGGGCGGGGCTTGGCCATTTCCGGGTGACGCTGGCCCAGTCCGGCGACGCGGTGCGGAGCCTGCGCGGCGTCGCCCCGACCGGCACCCGGATCGAAGCGCTCGGCCCGGTGCGTGCCGTGATGTCACCGCCTCCGTCGTCGCTGGGGGAGCGTGACGAACTCGCGCAGGTTCTGAGCGCGCGTCCGACCTGGCTGGCCGCGTTTCCGGGCGCGGAGGAGCTTCCCGCGGTTCTGGCGGCGCATCGCCAGGCTTTGCGCGGGGCGCATCGCCTGCTGCTGGTGGTGGCACCGGCCGAGGAGGCGGAGGGCTCCGCCCTGGCCGCGCGGCTGCGCAGCGAAGGGTGGCGGGTGTCGCGCCGGGGTGTCGAGGGCGAGCCAGACGATACCGACGAGATCTTTATCGCCGACAGCCCGGACGAGATCGGGCTCTGGTACCGCCTCGCCCCCGTCACCTTCCTCGGCGGCACGCTGAACGGGCCCGATATCGCAGATCCATTCGGCCCCGCCAGCCTGGGCTCGGCCATTATCGCGGGGCCACGACGCAACGGGGACGCCGACGGCGGGTACGATGCACTACTGACGCGGCTCGTCAGTGCCGGCGGATTGAGCCGCATCGGCAACCCCGACGAACTCGCCGCCGCTGTCGCCGATTTGCTCGCCCCGGATCGCGCGGCCCTGCATGCCCATGCGGCATGGGACGTTGCGAGCGATGCGGCCCGCGTGCAGGATCGCCTTGTGGGCGAGATCTGCCACCTCATGCGCTCGATCGACCCCTAGGGGCCCGCCGTGCGCCCGCCCGCCTTCTGGTTCTCGGATCCGGACGCCCCCGGCCTGCGCGCCCGGCTACTGTCGCCCCTCGGGGCGCTCTATGCCGCGGGCACTGCATTGCGTGTGTCCCGCGGGGGGGCAGAGCGGCCCGGCGTGCCGGTGATCTGCGTGGGAAATCTCAACGCAGGCGGAACGGGCAAGACGCCCACGGCCATCGCGCTGGCGCAGCGTCTGGGCGAGGGCACCCACATCGTGACGCGCGGCCATGGCGGCCGGCTGACGGGCCCCGTGTGTGTCGATGAGCGGGCGCATACCGCCCATGAAGTCGGCGACGAGCCGCTGCTTCTCGCGGCATTCGCCTCGACATGGGTCGCGCGCGACCGTGCCGCCGGGGCAAGGGCGGCGGTGGCCGCCGGGGCGCGCCGCATCCTGCTCGATGACGGGTTTCAGAACCCCGCCCTGCACAAGGACTTTTCCATCGTGACGGTCGATGCGCATATCGGCTTCGGGAACGGGCGGTGCCTTCCGGCCGGGCCGCTGCGTGAACCCGTTGCCGCCGGGCTCGCCCGGGCCGATCTGGTGCTGTCGATCGGGCCAGAGCCCGCCCAGGCGCGGTTCGCGACGCGCTGGGGCCCGGCCATCCCGTGTCCCCGCCTCACCGGCCATCTTGCCCCGCTGCCCACCGGTATCGATTGGCGCGGGCTGACGGTGCTCGCTTTCGCCGGGATCGGCCATCCGGAGAAGTTCTTTGCCACCTTGCGCGCGCTCGGCGCGGAGGTGCAGCGCGCCGAAGCCCTGTCCGACCATCAGCCTCTGACGGCCGCGCTCATGACCCGGCTGGAGGCCGAGGCCAAGCTTACCGGCGCCCATCTCGTGACCACGGAGAAAGACGCCGTGCGTCTGCCGAAGACGTTTCGCCGGAAGGTTCTGACGCTTCCTGTGCGGCTCGAAGTGTCAGACTGGTCCGCGTTCGACGCGCTTTATGCCGACCTGGCCGGGGACGCCGCGGGTTGAGCGGGGCGGCGACCGCCCCGCGTGGGCAGGCGACGACGGTCGCTCCCTAGAACTTTGCGGGGCACAACGGGGGGCGAGCCCGCGCCGGGATGCCCCCGCACGTTTCTCAGCCGCCCAGCTTGCCGTCGATGATCTCCACGAAGTCTTCGTAGGGCATGTTGCGGTAGGTCCGCCCGTCGATCACGAAGGTCGGGGTGGAGTTCACGCCATCCGCCTCGGCATTCTGCTGATACCACGCCACGAGCGCCTGCGCCTTGTCCCCGTCGGACAAGCAGGCGTCGAGTTCGTCATTCGTCAGGCCCGCCGTCCGGCCGATCCGGCGCAACGCCTCGACGACATCCGTGGGCTGGCCCTGCGTCCAGCTGGACTGCTCTTCGTACACGATGTCGACGATACCGAAGTACCGATCCTGTCCGCCGCAGCGCGCCACCATGCCGGCCCAGAGGCCGAACCTGTCGAAGTAAACCTCGCGGTGGATGAAGCGCACCTTTCCGGTATCCACGTAGTCCGACTTTAGCTGCTGGAACACCGTCTTGTGGAAGGTGCGGCAGTGCGGGCAGGTGAAGGAGGCGTATTCGATGATCTCCACGGGCGCGTCATCCGCGCCGATTGCCATCTCCACAATGCTCGACGTGTCGATCTCTGCGGCGTCCTGGGCATGGGCGGCAAACGGCGCCGGAACGGCACCGCTCTCGCCGCTTGGCAGAACGGTCTCGCCGGGTTGGGCGAGCCAGAGCCCAATCGCACCGGCAATGGCGACCGCGGCGATGGAAAGAAGAGGAATGCGTGTCATCAAGTTTGCCTTTCGGTCTTGCAGCGCGCCGGGCGCGCCGATCTGGTCAAAACGTTTGTGCCGAGCGTTTCGAGCGCGCGCCGCAATCCGTCATCGCCGACGTCGGCGGCCCAATCCGTGGCTTGTTCGACATGGGCAGGCGCTGGCGCGGCGGGGGGCGCGTCTCGCGGTCCGGTAAACGGTGTCGCGCCTTCGGCGAAGCCGACCGGAGCCGTCTGGGTGATGCGGATGCGCGAGATCGCGGCATAGCCATAGCAAGCATTGATCCGGTCGCGGAGCCGTTCTTCCTGCATCTGCAGGATGGGCGCCTGCGATCCTGTGGTCAGCAGGACGAGCGTTGCGCCCATGCCGCCGCGGCCATAGCCCACTTCCACCGGGCGGCAGATCTGCGCGACATCCGTGCCGACGATCTCTTCCCAATGGGTCAGCACACGCGTCACGGCGAAGCCGCGGGTCTCGCCCGCCTTCCGGATCTGCGCACCGACGAGCGCCCCGGCTTGCCGGAAGCCCGAACTGCGCTTTTTCTTCGATGATGCAGCCCGTGCCGCCATTGCCTGCTCTGCCTTTCGCCCGCGCCGCCCCTATCATATCCCACGGCGCTACCGGGGCCAGTGCCGTTCAAGAGGGAGCCATAAACAATGCGTGACGACTATGCGAGCGCGGCGTCGGACCTGCTGGCCTGGTATGACGGTCACGCCCGTGTTCTGCCTTGGCGGATTCCGCCCGGGTCGTCCGAGATCGCCGATCCGTATCGCGTCTGGCTTTCCGAGGTGATGCTTCAGCAAACCACGGTGGCGGCCGTCGCCCCCTACTTCCAGCGCTTCACCACGCTTTGGCCCACCGTTTCGGCGCTGGCGGCCGCCGCCGACGCGGACGTCATGGCGCAATGGGCGGGCCTCGGCTACTACGCCCGCGCGCGCAACCTGCTCAAATGCGCCCGAACGGTGGCCACCGAGCATGGCGGGCGGTTTCCGGACACGGTCGACGCGCTGCGGACGCTGCCCGGGATCGGCCCTTACACGGCGGCGGCCATCGCGGCCATTGCCTTCGACCGGCCGGAAACCGTGGTGGACGGCAATGTCGAACGGGTCATGGCGCGGCTGCACGCCGTTGAGACACCGTTGCCCACCGCCAAGGGCGTGCTGAGCGCCCATGCCGCGACCCTGACGCCGCGGTGCCGACCCGGAGATTATGCGCAGGCAGTGATGGATCTCGGGGCCACGATCTGCACCCCGAAGTCCCCCGCCTGCGGGATCTGCCCTTGGATGGACCGGTGCGCGGCCCGTCCTGCGGGGATCGCCGCCGATCTGCCGCGCAAGCTGCCGAAGAAGCCAAAGCCCACGCGCCTCGGCACCGCCTATGTGATGCGCCGGGCGGGTGACGGCGCGGTGCTGACGGAGGTTCGCCCCGATACGGGGTTGCTCGGCGGCATGCTGGCCTTTCCCTCCACGGATTGGTCGGACAATCCGGTGCCGGCGCCGCCTCTGTCCGCCGAATGGCGCCAGATCGGCGAGGTGCGCCACACCTTCACCCACTTTCATCTGCGCCTCATCGTCGAGGTTGCCGAGGCCCCGCCCGGCGCCGAGCCGGACCGTGGGCACTGGACGCCCGCGCGCATGTTCCGGCCGTCGTCCTTGCCGACGCTGATGCGCAAGGCCTGGAACCTTGCGTCACAAGGTGATGCCGCGCTTTGAAATCGCCCCGTCCGGCAGGTACCATCCGCGCCACGGATTGGATCAACCCAGCAGGATGCATGTCGCTCTCCGCAAATCCCCCCCCGGCCATCGCGCGGTTTTCCCACGCAGTGCCCTATTGGCTGTCTCTCGGCCTTGTGCCGCTCGCGCTGATGGCAATCCTGAAGGGCGGGCTCTGGATTGTGTCGGTCCCCGTGGCGGCTTGGTGGTTGTTCATCGTCCTCGATTCCACGACCGCGCCCAACCTCGACAATGAGGATCCCAACACCGCCAGCGATCAGCTCTTCTGGTACCGGCTCATCACCCTCATCTGGTTCCCGATCCAGGCCGCGCTGGTGCTTTTGGCCCTGGCCACCGTCCCGGGATCGGAGGCGTTCTCGGCCCTTGAGAAGGTGTTCATCTTCTTCGGCCTCGGCATCCTCTCCGGCACGATCGGGATCGTCTACGCCCACGAGCTGATGCACCAGAAATCCCGGTTGGAGCGCTGGCTGGCCGATCTTCTGATGGCATCGGTCTTCTATTCCCACTTCCGGTCCGAGCATCTGCTGGTGCACCACCGATATGTCGGCACGCCCAAGGACGCGGTAACGGCCCGCTACAACGAAGGGTTCCATCACTACTTCGCACGGGTCGTGCCAGCCTGCTTCACCTCCGCGCTGCGCGCGGAAGCGGCGATGCTGCGGCGGAAAGGGGCGACGCCCTGGGCCCGTCAGAACCCGTTCTGGCGCTATGCCGCGCTGCAACTGGCCTGGGCCGGGATCGCCCTTGCGCTGGGCGGGGGTATCGGGCTGCTCCTGCTGCTGGTCACCGCAGCCACGGCCATCTGGCAGCTCGAACTGGTGAACTATGTCGAGCATTACGGGCTCACGCGGGAGCATCTCGGCGACGGGAAGTACGAGAATACCAAGCCCCGCCATTCCTGGAACGCCAACGAGCGGACCTCGAACTGGTTGCTCATCAACCTGCAGCGCCACTCCGACCACCATTTCAAGCCGGACAGGCGCTTCCCACTGTTGCAGAGCTACGATGCCGACGAGGCGCCGCAGCTTCCGAACGGATACGCGCTGATGACGATCTGTGCGCTGATTCCGCCGCTGTGGTTCCGCATCATGAACCCGCGCGTTCGGGCGTGGCGCCGCAAGTTCTATCCCCACATCACCGACTGGTCCGCCTACAAGACCGCGACGACGCCGATGCCGCGCTGAGGCGGCTGCGAGCCAAAAAAAAGCCCGCCGGCCGGGGCCAGCGGGGTAAGGTAGGTGCCCTCTGTCAGGCTACAGGCACCGGCGGTACTCCGGAATTCTCAGGTCGGTCCGTGGCCCATCTCGGCGCGGATCTGCTGCCGCAGCACGTCGATCGGCACAGGCTTGCCGTCTTGCTTGAAATGCCAGTACGTCCAGCCATTGCAGGAGGGGGCGCCTTCCAGGGCCGCGCCGACCTGATGGATGGAGCCTGTGGCCCCGTCCGCGACAAGCGTACCATCGGCGCGGACCTTGGCGGCGCGACGCCCGGTCGGCGATGTCAGAACCTCGCCGGGGCGCAGCATGCCGCGTTCCACCAGCACGCCGAAGGGCACCCGCGGTGCCGCGCGCTTTGAGGCCGTGACCGTCAGGGCCGCGCCCTCCAGCGTGCGCACCTGGCCGATTCGCGTTTCGGCCACCTCGCGATAGGCGGCCTCGCGCTCGATCCCGATCCACGCCCGTCCCAGGGCCTTGGCGACGGCACCTGTCGTGCCGGTGCCAAAGAACGGGTCGAGCACCACGTCGCCCGGCTGTGTCGTTCCCACGAGCACCCGATAGAGCAGGCTCTCGGGCTTCTGCGTGGGATGTGCCTTGTCGCCGTTCGCGTCCTTCAATCGCTCGTGCCCCGTGCATAGCGGCAGCACCCAGTCCGAGCGCATCTGCACGCCTTCGTTCAGGGCCTTCAGCGCCTCGTAGTTGAACGTGTACTTCGCCGCCTCGGAGCGGGACGCCCAGATCAGCGTTTCGTGGGCATTGGTCAGCCGCTTACCGCGGAAGTTTGGCATCGGGTTCGATTTGCGCCAGATCACATCGTTGAGGAGCCAGAATCCGGCGTCCTGCACGGCGGCGCCGACGCGGAAGATGTTGTGGTAGGAACCGATTACCCAAAGCGCGCCGTCTGGCTTCAGAACGCGCCGCGCCTCGGCGAGCCACGCGCGCGTGAACCGGTCATAGGCCTCGAACCCGGTGAACCTGTCCCACGCATCGTCGACGGCATCGACACGGCTGTTGTCGGGGCGGTGCAACTCGCCCTTCAGCTGCAGATTGTACGGCGGATCGGCAAACACGAGGTCGATCGACGCATCCGGAAGCGCCTTCATCGCGGCCACGCAATCGCCGGCGATGATCGAGTTCAATGGAAGAGCGCACGTCTCAGCGGTGCGCCCCGCGCGGGTCCGCGTGGTCATCCCAATTCCCCAACTGCCTCTCATGCGCATCTAGCGGCGCGTTGCTTCCGAAAATGAGTCAGAGGCGAATCGCGGTCAATTTCTTTTTTCGATTCAGAGGCTTCGGGATTTCTCTTGCCACAAGATCTTGCGCACGGGCGCGAAGGAACGCCTATGGTGCGGGGTCGGCCCAAGATCTCGCAGCGCCGACAGATGCATTTGGGTCGCATATCCGGCGTTGTGCTCCCAGCCGTAGCCGGGGTGCTGTTGCGCAAGGTCCACCATAAGGGCGTCGCGCGCCACTTTGGCCACGATGGAGGCGGCCGAGATCGACAGCGCGCGCGTGTCGCCCTTCACCAGCGGCGTGGCCGGGCAGGGAAGATCATCGGGCAGGGCGTTGCCGTCGATCAGGGCGTGGCTCGGCGTGCGGGGCAGGGCGCGAAGCGCCTCCCGCATGGCGGCAAAAGCCGCCTGGCGAATGTTCAGGCGCTCGATCTCCTCGATCCCGACATGGACGATGGCGATCTCGGCGCAGCCGTGCAGCGCCTCGGCCAGCACCTCGCGTTTCTTGGCAGAAAGCGCCTTGCTGTCGTTCAGTCCGGCGGGGATGCGCGCCGGGTCTAGCACGACCGCGGCCGCCGTCACTGGCCCGGCGAGGGGGCCGCGTCCCACCTCGTCCACCCCGGCCACGATCTGGCAATCTTGATCATATAGGGCGCGCTCGTGGGAGAAGTCCGGCATGGGCGCAGAAAGCCGGTCGGCAGAGCCCCATGCAAGCAAAAAGGGCGGGAGAGCCACGTGCTCTCCCGCCAAGTCGCCCCCCGGGGAATGGGGCCCCGGGGCCTGCCGACAGGTTGGCGCCGTCTGCGCGGCGCTTTTGCCGTGGCGGAATGGGGCGCTCAGTCGATCCGCACGCCGCTGCGGCTGAGGCAGCGCGCCGTCCAGAACCGCACGTTGCGGTCGCCGACATCGGCCCGGCGTTCGCACCGGTTCGGCAGACGCGCGGTGTTCACACCGGCCTTGCGCAGGCACGGCGCCCCGAAGGCGGTGCGGATGCCGCCCTGAGCCTGAACACGCCGGGCACAGCTCGACGGGACGGTCAGCTTGCGCGACTGGATCTGCGGGCGGTGATGCTCCTGATGGTGCAGGCGTGGAAGCGGACGGCCGGAGCGTGTGATGACCTGCGGGCGAGGCTTGTAGCGGACATGATCGTCGTCGTCATCATCGTCGTCGTCGCGCTGGGCTTCGGCGGCCTTGGCGATGATGGCGAGCGTCGCAAGCCCGAAGGCGAGCGCGGCGGCGGTGCGCTGCGCGTCCCTGTCGAAGCCCTGGGCCTGGGCGGGCGAAAGTCCGGCTGTAGCTGCGATCGATGCGGCGAGCAGGAGCGAGATCAGTTTGGTGCGCATTGGGCTGTCCTTTCGGGTTGCGTGGTCGATGCCCAACGCTGGCCCCGCAGCCCGAAATCGCTCAATATCGCCCGGCAGTTATCCGATAACAGGGCGGTTGAGGCAGGTCCGATATTGAATAGCGGCGCGATCCGACGCAGCTTTGCGGCATGACACGCACCGCACTCATACTGGCGTTCGCGCTTCTGGCCCTGCCGGCGCACGCCCAGTGCTTCGCCGACTACAAGGCCAAGCAGGACGACCCCCTGCGCCTGCACTATGGTGTCGCAGAGATTTCCGGCGATTGCGCCGTCGGCAATGCCGAGCGGCAGTTGCGCCAGCGCCTTGCCCGCGGCGGGTGGGAGTTGTTGAATGTGGTGGGGGTCTTCGGGCCCGATGGGCTCGACGAAAGGCGCGGCAGTGCCGGACCAAACTTCCTCAGGTTCTGACGGCAAGACCAATCGCTGGCCGGGCACGCGGGTCGTCGGGTTCGGCATTGCGGCCGTAGTGGGCCTACTGGCCCTCGGCGCGGCGTTTCTGTTTCTGAACCTGCCCGACGCCGACACGTTCGATGCCCGTGTTGAGCGGATCTTCATCGAGAACGACGATCTGACCGGCGCGGCCGAGATCCGCCTGCTGGAGATCCTGGCCTCCTCCGGCACGGCCTTCGCGGAAGTGCTGCAGAGCTACCGGGTGATCATCTTCATTCTGATGGTCTTTGCCACCGCGCTCCTGGTTACGTCGCTCGTCTTTCTGGTGACGATTGTGGCCCTCAACCGGCGCATGGCCGAGATCGAGCGGACGGGGCTAGAGGTCAACTCGCTCCTGATCAGCCGCGACGAACGCGTCGTGGTGCTGAACACGATGGAGTTCAAGCTGACCGAAGCGGCCATCGAAACGCTGGCGGTGCTCGCCGAGGCGCGGATGGACGATGATATCCTGACCGGGGCAGAGATCGAGGCCGTGATCCAGGGCAAGCCCGCCGCCGATTGTGACGAAGCAGCGGGCGCAACCCGGATCAAGCGCCTGAGGGACTCGCTCGGCAACCAGATGGTCAGCGAGCTTCTCGTCAAGAACATCGCCCGGAAAGGTTATGTGCTGGCCATCGACCGCAACGTCATCCGGATGATGTAGGAGCTCGTCAGAGCTTAGCTGGTGTATCCTGCGGATTTGCGCGCAATCGTCAGCAGATCGCCACGGCCGATGCCGAGGTCGTTCAGTTCACGGTCGCTGAGCGAGGAAAGCTCATCGAACGTCTTGCGCATCATCCGGTAACGCTGCACTGCAGCAAAGAGGTTCGAAAAGAAGCTCGAATTCGTGGCATAGGGCGCACGAGCGGTTTGGTCAAAGTAGGCCATCAGGCTCTCCATCAGGTAGTTACGGGGCGCATCGCCTCGTTTCGATGGGATACCTAATCAAATGCTGCAGTTGCACAATCCCGTATCTCGGCAAGCCCGCTATGCGTTTTTTGCAGGCAGTCGGCGCACGCTATTCCGGGCTCGGCATCACCGTCAGGATCCGGCCATCGGACCATGTCAACGCCTCGAAGCATTGCTCCGCACCGAATCCGCCACACCATCCGCCATCGCGAGCGATCATCAGGATCGGCCGGCCCTCCCACTCGATCATGCGCCAGGCTTCGGCCTGAAACTCGGTGACCGTGTCACCCACGATGGTCCAGAGGGAGCATCCGCCGGTGCCGCAATACGCCGTTGCCATGGACGTGCAGAGGAAGGCCGAAGAATCCACGATTGTGTCGAAGGGTGGTGCGCCGTCGAGCTCCACCTGATGCACTGCGTCCCCCGCGTCGAACGTCCCGTCCTCGAAGGATCGGCAAAACGTGTCTGCCATGGTCATGATGTCATCGACGGAGCGGAGCTCTTGCGCCCAGACAGGCGCCGCGTGCACAGACATCGCAAGGGCGGCACATAAGACGGGACGCATCATCATCGCGGTACTCTCATGACGCCGGCCGGCGGCAACACGCCCTCGGCAATCTCGACGCTCTTATCGGTGTAGTTGAACAGGAAGCGTTCCGTCTCTGTGTCGCGGCAGCGCACGCCCTCCGGCATGTCGCGCGTGGCGATGCCGGCGCGATGGCACAAATCCGAAAGCAGCCGGCCCAGGGCCGCCTCGTCGCCCCAGCCGCCCATATAGGTGACGCGCCCGGTGCGCAGGGCCACCGGGGCGCCCGCCTCGGTCTGCAGAACAATGTCTGCCGTGCCCTCCACCTCTTCGAGGTAGCCGTGGACCGCGCCGCCGCCCGCAAGCGGCACCGGCATGTCCGGGCGCAGGCTCTCCACCCGCGACACGGTCGCGTCGAGCCCGGGATAGGCCGGGGGAAGCAGCACGGGGATCGAAAACTCCGCGTCGCGGGCCCCGCTGCGCGGCCCGACCAGAACCTCGGCCGAGGCAGCCGTGAGCCTCTCCTTCAAGGCATCGGTCATGTGCATGAGCCCCGGGGCGAGAACGACGCGATAGCCTTCGACCGTGGCGTCCGGCGGCAGGATGTCGACCGATAGGCCGAGCCGCCGCAAGGCGCGGTAATGCTCGAAGATCAATCCGAAGTAGCTCAACCCCGCCCCGTGCGGCTGGGTCGCCCAGGCCCACTCGGCCTCGTAGTCGAAGAGCAGCGCAACGGGCGCTTGCGGCGCGGTGACCTCCGGCGCGTCGGCGATCTCTGCCGCGACACGCCGAGCGTCCGCCAGGGCCGGGGCGTCTGCCGAGTCCGGCCGCAGCAGCCCGGCATGCATCTGCTCCTGCGCGAAAGGCGCCTGCCGCCACCGGAAGTACAGCACGGCTTCGGCTCCGTGGGCGAACGCCTCCCATGTCCAGAGGCGGACCATCCCCGGCAGCGGCGCCGGGTTGTAGGGTGCCCAGTTCACCGGGCCGGGCTGTTGTTCCATCACCCACCAGCGCCCGCGGCCGACGGCGCGATAAAGATCGTGGTGGAAGGCCTGAAAATCCGGGTCTCCCTGGCGCGCATAGGCCCGCTGCCGCTCCGCCGGGGCGCCGACGCGGTCTTCCAGAAAGCCAAGCGGGTAGCTGTCCCACGTGGCGATGTCGAGATCCGCCCCCACCTTGTAATGATCGAACTCCGTGACCCGGCCCATGTAGTTATGGGCGATCGGGGCATCGGAGTGGGCGCGGACGATCTCGACCTGGGCCCGGTTGAACGCGGCCACCTGATCGGAGGCGAACCGCCGGAAGGCGAGCACATGCGCGGGGTTCGGTTCCGTCACGATCAGGTTCGGCAGATCGATCTCGTCGAAGTCGCGATACTCCATCGACCAGAACACGTTGCCCCAGGCGGCGTTCAGGGCGTCGATATCGCCCGCATTGCCCGTCCCTGGGTAGCGCGCACGCAGCCAGGTGCGGAACGCCGAGCGTGCAGCGTCGGAATAGGACAGCGTCGTGTCGTGGCAGCCATACTCGTTGTCCGTCTGCCAGGCGGCGATGTGCGGGGACCGACCGTAGCGTTCGGCCAAAGCCGTCACGATTCGCCGGCACTCCTCAAGGTAGCCGGGATGCGAAAAGCAATAATGCCGCCGCGACCCGAATCCCCGCGGCCGCCCTTCGGCATCGCAGGCGAGCATGCCGGGATGCTTGTCCACCACCCATCGGGGCGGCGTCGCGGTGGGCGTGCCCAGCACCACGCGCAACCCGGCGGCGCCCAGCATGTCGACGGCGCGGTCGAGCCAGGCCCAGTCGAAACGCCCCGGCTCCGGCTCGATCCTGGACCAGGCGAATTCGCCGATCCGCACCCAGGTCAGCCCGGCCTCGGCCATGCGCCGCGCGTCCTCGGCCCAGACATCCTCCGGCCAGTGCTCGGGATAATAGCACGTCCCCAGGCGTCGCGTCACAGGATCACCTGATGCTCGCGCTGCCCTTTGAACGGCACCTCGGCCTGAAACGTCTGCCCCGCCGGCGGACGCGCGCCTGAAATGGCGGTCGTCGCGAAGAGCGTCGTCAGATCGGGGCCGCCGAAGGCGGGGCAGGTGACGTGCGGCGTCGGCAGGGCGACGGTGTCGGTCATCGCGCCGTCTGCGCCGTACCGGGCCACGCGGCCCGCGCCCCATTGGGCGTTCCAAAGGCCGCCCTCGGCATCCACGACCGCGCCGTCGGGCCCCCATTCCTGCCCGCGCGCGTCGACAAATACCGTGGGCTCCCCCAAGGGCCACCCCTCGTCCCCGAGCGGCTGGCGCAGGATCCGGCCGTCACGGGTGTCGGTGTAGTAGGCGCAGGCCGCATCTGGCGCGAAGCAGATCGCGTTCGAGATCGTGATCCCCGCCGCAAGCTGGCGCAGTTCCCCCCGGAAGTAGCGGTAGATCGCGCCCGCACCGGGCTCCGCCCGCTTGCCCATGGTGCCGATCCAGAACCCGCCCCAGGGATCGGCCCGCCCGTCATTCGACCGCGTGATGGCGATGTCGGCTTCCAGCGCGCAGACATTGGTGCGCGTCCCGGTGACCAGATCGAAGGCGAAGAGGGCGGTCTCAGAGGCGACGAGCAAGATCTGCGTGTCGACCCAGCCGGCGGCGGAGACGTGTTCGTCGAACTGCCAGGTTCGTGCCCGCGACACCAGCCGCTTGCCGAGGATATCGAACCAGAACAACTCCTGGATCTCCGGGTGCCACAGCGCGCCCTCGCCCAGGTCGCAGGGCGTGTCGTCGAAGACCGAAACGCTCATACCGTCGCCTCCCAGGCGGAGACGAGCGCGCGGGCCCGGGCGCCCACTGTGTCCGCGTCCGTCCCCGGGGCGTAAAGCGCGGACCCGATCCCGAAGCCCGCCGCCCCCGCCGCCCGCCATTCCGCAAAGTCGGCACCGCCGACCCCGCCTACGGCGAACACGGGCACGTCTGCGGGCAGGACGGCCTTCAGCGCCTTCAACCCGTCGCTGCCCAGCTTGAACGCCGGGAACACCTTCAGGCCGTCCGCCCCGGCATGCAGCGCCGAAAAGCACTCCGTCGCGGTAAAGACCCCGGGGTAGGACAGCATGCCCGCCGCTTTGGTGGCAGCGATGACCGCGGGGTTGGCGTCAGGCGAGACGACCATCGCCGCACCGATCTCGGCCAGCTTGTCGACGTCGCGCGGGCGCAGCACGGTGCCCGCTCCGATCACTGCACGTGCGCCCGCAGCCCGGACCATCCGGTCGATGCTCTCGAACGGGTCGGGCGAGTTGAGCGGCACTTCGATCTTCGTCACGCCCGCGCCGATCAGCGCTTCGGTCACGGCGATGGCCTCGTCCGGCGTGATGCCGCGCAGGATCGCGATGATCTCTCGATGCATCTTCATGCCTCGGCCCGCGCGCCGTGCCGTGCACTGGCCAGCCCTGCCAGGGTGACGTCCTCGGCAGGTAGGCTGCGCGGCTGCAGGCCCTGTGCCTTGAGGGCCTGCGCGTAGGCGCGCGCCAGGCTGCTCTCACCGACAATCGTCACGCTTTGGCCGAGCCAGTATGGCCGGGCGGCGGCCAGTTCGACCCCGATCAGCAGCCCCGACAGGCGCGCGCGGGCCGTGTCCGGGGCGAGCCCTGTCAGCAACGCCTCGGCGCGCAGCGTGAACAGATCCGCACTCAGCCGCGCGGGGGTGGACAGGCCATCGGCTACCGCGGCGGCGAAGGCGTCATCGTCCCAGCCATCCGCCCCGATCGTATGCCGCAGGACGGAGTGCTGCGAGAGGAGCGCAAACATCTCTCCGGTCAGAAACGTTCGGAAACTGACGACCTCGCCCGCGCTGACCTGAGCCCATTTCGAATGGGTGCCCGGCAGACAGATCACACCGTCGAACGCGGGCTCCTTGGCCAGCACACCGGCGATCTGGGTTTCCTCTCCGCGCATCACGTCGGCGGGCCGCCCCTGCTTGAGCCCGGGCAACAGGCGCACGTCGAGCCGCGGATCGCTTGTCAGAACTCGGGTCGCCTTGGAGGCCGTTGGGGGGACGCAGGGCACGGGCAGATAGGCGGCCTCCGCCCAGCCCTGCCGCGACCCGGCCATTCCGCAGCACAGAACCTGCACCGGCCCGGTTGGCGGCAGGGCGTCGCCCACCAGATCGAGGAGCGCCCCCTCGAACTGATCGCGCCGCAGACGGCCCATGCCCGCGTCGGACGCGCGGGAGCCGAGCATCGTGCCGTCGCCGCCGATCAGCCAGGCTCGCAAATGCGATGTGCCCCAATCGACGGCGATCCAATCGAGCAGGGGCCCCCCGGGCGCATGTCCGTTGCCGCTGCCCATCACCCGGTCACCACGACACCGCCATCCACGACGAGGGCCTGACCTGTCATCATGCGGCTCGTATCCGAGGTGAGAAAGAGCGTGGCGCCGACGATATCGTCGGGCTTGAGGTGGGTTTTCAGGCACTGCCGGTCGAGATGCGCCGCCAGGCTTTCGGGATCGGCCCATTTCTCCAACTGCTTGTCGGTCAGGACCCAGCCGGGGGCGAGGGCATTCACGCGAATGCCGTCGGGCCCGAACTCCCGCGCCAAGCTCCGCACCAGGCCGTTGAGGCCGGCATTGGAGGCCGTGTAGACGGGGTAGCCCGCATTGCCCATCATGTAGCTGATCGAGGTGAACTGAACGATCGCGCCGCCGCCGGCGGCCTGCATCCCGGGGATCACGGCCTTGGCAGCAAAGAACTGCGCCTTGAGGTTCACCGCGGCGGACCAGTCCCAAAACGACTCGTCGGTCTCCAGGGTCTTGTGCCGCTGATCGTTGGCGGCGTTGTTGACGAGCACGCGCGGTGGCCCATGCGCCGCCGCGGCCGTACCCACCGCGGCCTCCAGCGCCGCGATGTCGGTCATGTCGCACGGGATGAAGAGGGGCCGGTTGCCGGTGGCCGCCTCCATCGCGTCCACGAAGGCGCTGGCGTCGGACCGGCCGATGAACGCAACCCGCGCGCCCTGCCGCAGAAACCCCTCTGTCAGTGCCGCACCGATGCCGGATCCGCCCCCGGTGACGAAGACGGAGCGGTCTTTCAGATCGGGATAGATCGCGCGGGTCATCAATGGCTCTCCCTTGTTACGGGCCGGGTGTCCTTGCCCAGAAGGAAATCCAGATCGGCCCCCCGGTGCGCCTGCAACACATGGTCGACATAAAGCTTCGCGTAGCCGCGGGCGTAGCGCGGCGGGTCGGGTGTCCAGGCGGCGCGCCGGCGGTCCAGCTCGTCCGCCGCGACGAGAAGCTCCAGCTCCCCGCGGGAGGCGCTGACGCGGATCCGGTCGCCCGTCTGGACAAGCGCCAGGGTGCCCCCGGCCTGCGCCTCCGGGCTCACATGCAGAATGACGGTGCCGAAGGCGGTGCCGGACATCCGGGCGTCAGAGACGCGGATCATGTCGCGCACCCCTTGGGTGACGAGCTTGGCCGGAATCGGCATGTTGCCCACCTCGGGCATGCCGGGGTAGCCCTTCGGGCCGCAGCCCTTGAGCACAAGGATCGTATCCGGCGTCACAGGCAGGTCGTCGCGGTCGATATTGGCTTTCATGTCTTCGATGTTTTCGAAGACGAACGCCTCGCCTTCGTGTTCGAGCAGCCGGTCCGTCGCGGCGGATGGTTTGACGATGGCGCCGTCCGGGGCGAGGTTGCCGCGCAGCACCCGCAGGCCGGCGGCGGGCTTCACCGGCGCCTCGAAGGCGTGGATGACGTCACGGTTGAAGCATTCCGCGCCATCGGCATAGACGGAGATATCGCGGCCCAGAACCGATGTCGCTTGGGCCAGCAAGCCGCGGCCGGCCAGCTCGTTCAGCACGACGGGCATCCCGCCAGCATAGGCGAAATCCTCCATCAGATAGGTGCCGGAAGGCATGCAATTGACCAGCAGCGGCACCTCGGCCCCCTTCTCGATATCGGTGAGCGTCAGCTCGACGCCTACACGCCCGGCCAGCGCCAGCAGATGTACCACCGCATTGGTGGAGCCGCCGACTGCCGCATTGGCGCGGATGGCATTCTCGAAGGCGCCCTTGGTCAGGATGTCGGAGGGTTTGAGATCCTCCTCCGCCATTTCGACAATGCGTTTGCCCGTGAGATGCGCGAGCGCTGCGCGGCGGGCGTCCACGGCGGGCAGCGCCCCGTTGGTCGGCAGGCTCAGCCCCATCGCCTCGACCAGGCTCGACATGGTAGAGGCGGTGCCCATCGTCATGCAGACACCCACCGAGCGCGACATGCCGCTTTCGGCGGCCATGAAGTCCTGCAGGGTCATCTCGCCCGCGCGGACCGCTTCGGAGAACTTCCAGACATCGGTGCCCGAGCCGATATCCTTGCCGCGCCATTTGCCGTTTAGCATCGGCCCGGCGGAGACGACGATGGCGGGCAGATCGACCGAGGCCGCGCCCATGAGCTGGCCCGGCGTGGTCTTGTCGCAGCCGCCGAGCAGGACGACGCCGTCGATGCCGTACGCGCGAATCGATTCCTCGACATCCATCGAGAGCAGGTTGCGGAAGAGCATCGCCGTCGGCTTCATCTGGGTTTCGCCGAGCGACATGACCGGGAACTCCACCGGAAAGCCGCCGGCCTCCCACACGCCGCGTTTTACCGCCTCTGCCAGCCCGCGCAGACCGGCATTGCAGGGCGTGAGCTCGGACCAGGTGTTGCAGATCCCGATCACCGGACGGCCGTCGAAGGCGTGATCGGGAAAGCCCTGGTTCTTCATCCAGGAGCGGTGAATGAAGCCGTCTCTGTCGAGCTTGCCATACCAGGCGGCGGAGCGGCGCGTTTTTGTCATCGGGTCTCTCGGGCTTCGGCCGGTGGAGTGGGGCGCTACCCCACACCCCGGGATACTTGCAGCAAGATGAAGGGGCGCGTCAGGCGGCCCGTCTGGGGCGCGCCCAAGCCGGGATCATGTCGCCATGGGCGGCGAGCAGATCATCGATCAGGGCCGTGATCTGGCGCAGGTCGAGCTCGGCCGCGGTGTGCGGATCCATCATCGCTGCGTGATAGAGATGTTCCGGGTTTTCGTCGAGCAGGGCGCGCACGGTCAGTTCCTGCACGTTGATCTGGCTGCGCATGAGGGCCACGAGCTGGGGCGGAATATCCTCGACAATGCTCGGTTGCGGGCCGTTGGCGTCTACCAGACAGGGCGTCTCGACCGCGGCCCGCGCCGGGAGTTGCGGGATCTGCCCGGCATTCGGCAGGCTCACATAGGCCCGGTAGGGCACATCGGTGATCACGGCGTTGACGATCTCGGCGGCGAACTCGTGCGATTTCTCGTGCGCCATCGTGGCGGCGGATTTTAGGGCGTCGGCCTGGGCGCTCCAGTCGGCGGCCTGCTCCTCGCAGCGCTTGGGGTACTCGTCCAGCGGGATGGCGAAGCGCTCGATCAGATCCGCCCGGCCGTGCTTGATGAACCAGGGCACATATTCGGCGAAGTGCTCCGAGCTTTCGGTGCAGAAGTAGCCGAGATGCTCCATCACCTCGTAGCGCACGCGATTGGGGCAGCGGGCGTGGTAGAGGGGTGCTTTGGGCAGGCGCCCGGCGCGGTAGCCCTCCCTAAGCTGCGGGTAGAGCGAGCGGCCGCGATGGCTGAATTCCAGGAAGAAGGCGACATGGTTCACCCCGGCGACGCGATAGCGCAACTCGTCCTTCGGCAGATCGAGGTCATGGGCGATCTCTTCCACGGTGTTCTGGACGGAATGGCACAGGCCCGCCTGTTTGAGCCGCGGGAAGCGCTCCGCCAGCGCCCAGGTGTTGATCGCCATCGGGTTGACGTATTGCAGCAGGAGCGCATCGGGGCAGAGTTCGGCCATATCGGCGGCCACGGACCACAGATGCGGCACGGTGCGCAGGCCGCGCATGATGCCGCCCACGCCGAGCGTGTCGCCGATCGTCTGCCGGAGACCGTGCGCGCGCGGGATCTCGAAATCGATCACGGTCGAGGGACGATAGCCGCCGATCTGGAAGGCCGTGACGACGAAGTCCGCCCCGTCGAGCGCGCGCTGCCGGTCCGTCGTGGCTTCGATCGTGGCCGATTGGCGGGAGGTTGCGACGAGCTTGCGGGCCACGAGCGCGCTTTCTTCAAGGCGCGTCTCGTCGATGTCCATGAGCGCGAAGGTGGCGCCGTCGAGGGCCGGGAAAGTCAGGCAATCGCCCACGATGTTCTTCATGAAGATCGTGGATCCCGCTCCGAGAAACGCGAGTTTCATTACTTTACGGCTCCCAGCGTCAGTCCAGCGATGAAGTGGCGTTGCATCAGGAAGAACATCAGCACGGGCGGCAGGGCGGCGACGATGCTGCCCGCGCTCATCAGGTGATAGGCGGCGCGGTATTGCGCGTTGAAGCTGGTGATGCCGGCAGTGACCGGCTGATGCTCGGGCCCCTGCGTCATGACGACGGCCCAGAAATAGTCGTTCCAGATGAAGGTGAAGATCAGCACGCTCAACGCGGCGATCGCGGGCTTCATCAGCGGCAGGACCACGAACCAGAAGATCCGCCACTCGGCCACGCCTTCAACGCGCGCCGCCTCGATCAGCTCGAAGGGCAGGGCGCGGATGAAGTTGCGCATGAAGAGCGTGCAGAAGCCGGTCTGAAACGCGATGTGGAAGAGAACGAGCCCGGTCTTGGTGTTGTAGAGGCCGAGATCGAGCGTCAGGTCGCGCACCGGAACCATCAGGATCTGGAAGGGCACGAAGTTGCCCGCCACGAACATGAAGAAGATCCAGATGTTGCCGCGGAACCGGTAGATGCCAAGCGCGAAGCCCGTCATGCAGGACAGCGCGACCGCGCCGATCACCGTTGGCACCGTGATCAGGACGGAGTTCAACAGATAGCGGGGCATGTCGGATTCGAAGAACACCTTGCCGTAGTTCTCGAGCGCCGAGAACGTCGAGGGCAGGCCCCAGTAATTGCCGGTCGTGAAATCGACCGCGGGTTTCATCGAGAAGACCGCCACCGCGATCAGCGGCAGCAGCCACATCAGAAGCGCCAGCGGCAGCATGGATTGATAGGTGATCTGCGCGGCGCGGGGCTGGGTTTCGATGGGACGGGGAAACATCAGGACACCTCGCGGTCTGGCAAGCTGGTGCGCACGGATTTGGGAAGGCCAGCGCGCACGGTGTCATAGCTGACACCGATGCGGTGGCGGGCCTCGCTCTCGCTCGTGGCGTCAAAGTGCAGGCGGACCCACGAGCGATGGAAATACTTGGCGCGGGCAGCTGTGCCGGCGTCGATCAGCATCGTTGCCGTCTCGACATCGGGGCATTTTACCGACACGCCGTCGCGATTGTCCTGCATGCCGAAGCAAGCGAACATCTTGCCGCCCACCTTCCAGCTGATCAGCTCGGGCGGATGGGCGCGAGTGGCGCCCGGCAGCACAGCACAGATTGTGTGGATCTCATCCATGCTCACGCTCATCGCCGCGCCTCCCGCTCGTCGCGCCACATGGAGAACAGGAAGTAGGCAATGAAGACGAGCATGATCAGGAACAGCACAACGGCGATGGCCGCGCCGTAGCCCATGCGGAAGCCGTATTCGCTGAGGGCTTTCTCGAACATGTAGAAGCTGAGGACGCGGGTCGAGCCGAAGGGGCCGCCATTCGTCATGATCGAGATCAGGTCGAACGAACGGAGCGCGCCGATGATCGTGACGACAAAGGCGATAAAGGTGGCGGGGCGCAGCTGGGGCAGGATCACGTACCAGAGCATACGCCAGCCACGGGCGCCGTCGAGGCGGGCGGCTTCCACCTGCTCGGGGTCCACCGCGTTCAGACCCGTCAGATAGAGGATCATGCAATAGGCGACCTGCGGCCAGAGACCGGCCAGAATGATGCCGTAGGTGGCAAGCGTCGGGTCGCCCAGAACGTTGATCGGGCCCAGGCCGACGACGCCGAGAAGCGAGTTCAGGAGGCCGAAGGTCGGATCGTAGAACCAGGTGAACACCAGGCCCACGACAACCTGAGAAATCACGAAGGGAAAGAAGAAAAGGGACTTGTAGATCCGGATGCCGGTGACGGTCTGGTTCAGAAACAGCGCGATGAACAAGCCGCCCGGAATGGCCAACAGGTAGAGAACCAGCCATTTCAGGTTGTTCCACAGCGATACCTCGAACGCGCGGTCGGTCGCCAGTTCGCGGTAATTCTCGAGCCCGATATATTGCGGCTCGCCGAGCCCGTCCCACTGGTAGAGCGAGATGTTGAAGCTCTGGTAGATCGGGAAGATCACATAGAACAGGAAGAACAGGATGCCCGGCGCAAGGAAGAGCCACGGCGCCAGGGTTTGCCGGTTGCGATGGACCCAGCTTTCTTGGCGCTGGGGCGTTGCCGTGGGGGTCAGGCTGGCCGTGGTCATCGGGGCGGCTCCTTGCGTGCGAGGCGAGGTGGGGCAGGGGGCCGGTGCCCCTGCCGCCGGGCGCGGGGCGGGGTTCCCCCGCCCCGGTACCGATCAGTAGATCCGCTGGCGTGCCTGTTCGAGGCGGCCGAGGATGTCCTCAAGGTTGTCCGGGAACACCATAAACTCCTGGAAGCCTTCCATCGCGACCGATGCCATTTCGGCGGGGGCGTCGCGGTCGAAGAACTGGGCGATGCCGCCCGGCGAGTTCGAGGACAGCATTTCGAAGCCCTGATTCAGCATCTCGTCGTCGTCGACAGACGACTGCGCGTTGACGGGCAACTGGCCGAGCGCATCGCCCGAGTTGATGATCGTCTGGTTCTCGGCGGATACAACAAACCGCAGAAACGCACGCGCCGCTTCCTTGTTCTCCGCACCCGAGGGGATGTGGAACGTGTCCGTCGGGGCGTCTTCGGCCAGTTCGACATCGGCATTGATAGCCGGGAACTGATAGAAGTCGAGCTGGTCGACGCCCAGCCCGGCATCCCGCAGCGGTGCCACGGCGAAGTTGCCCATCAGGTAGGCGGCGGCTTCGCCGTTCACCATGAAGGGCAGCGCCTCCTGCCAGCTGTAGGATTGATGGTTGTCGACGAAGGCGCCCATGTCGATCAACTCGCGCCAATTGGCAAAGGTCTGCCGGACACGGTCATCCGTCCACTCCACCTCGCCATTGGTCAGCGCCATGTGGAAGTCGTAGCCGTTGGTGCGCATGTTCAGGTAGTCGAACCACCCGCCGGCCGTCCAAAGGAACTTCGTCCCGATGGTGAAGCACTTCACGCCCGAATCGAGGATTGCCTGGCAGTTCGACTTGAAGGTCTCCCAGTCGGTCGGCTCTTCGAGGCCAAGATCGTTGTAGATGTCCTCGCGGTAGTACACGCCCCACTGGTAGTACGTGTAGGGCACGCCCCATTGCTTGCCGTCGAGGGTCATCGCGCCCTTGGTCGAGGCCAGGTTCTCGGCGATCTCGGGCTCCATCCAGAGGTCCGACACGTCTTCGAAGAGGCCGGCCGCCACATAGGGGCGCATGCGGTTCGCGGCGTACCAGTTGGCGACATCCGGCGGGTTGGCCGTCAGAAAGTTGCGGATCTGGGTCTTGTAGGCTTCGCGGTCGATGACCGTCAGCTCGATCTCCAGATCGGGATGCATCTCTTCGAAGCGGGCTACCATATCCTCCATCACCGCCCGCGGCGCCGGGTTGGACATGTCCGAAAAGATGGTCAGCGTCCCGCTGAGATCGCTGGCGCCAGCCGGCATGACAAGGGCCGTGGACAGCGCGAACGCCGCCGCGAGCGGCGTCTTACGAATGGGCATTGGGGCTCCTCCCTTTGGCTCCCGGATGTGACGGGCGTGGCGCCCGCTCTTGTGAGAGTTCCACATATTGGAACTGGATCTCAACTATTGAAACTATGGCGCGACGGCGCTACGGATGTCAACAGCGGTCTCGCGCTGTGGCGCGACCGGGGAGGAGAACGATGAACCACCAAACGGGCATCGGCACAGAGCCGCAAGGCCGGAGCGATGGCACGGTCGGCAAGGCGCTCGCCCTGCTCGACACGGTCGCGGATGCAGGCCGCCCGATGCGGTTCGCCGAGATCCTTGCGGTGTCGGATTATCCCAAGGCGACGCTGCACCGCCTTCTGCAAACGCTCGTCAGCCAGAACATGCTGCGCCACGATGCCGACCGGCAGACCTATGCGCCGGGCATGCGCCTGGTGCGGCTGGCCCACGCGGCATGGGCGCAAAGCTCGCTTGCGCCGGTTGCGCGCCCCTATGTCGATGCGCTGTCCGCCGAAGTGGGCGAGACGATCCACCTCGCCCAGCTGAGCGAGGGGCAGGTGCTCTATGTCGACAAGCGCAATGCGCTCAAACCGGTCGAGATGTTCTCGGACGCGGGCAAGGTGGGCCCGGGTTATTGCACCGGCGTCGGCAAGGCGATGCTTGCCTTTTTGCCCGAGGCCGAGCGCGACACAGCGATCCAGCAACAGGCATTCTACCGGCACACGGCTCACACGCTGGACACGCCGGGGAAACTGACCATGGCCCTCGACGAGATCAAGCGCACGGGCGTGTCCTTCGACCGCGAAGAACACGAGCCGGGCATCATCTGTGTCGCGGTTCCGATCCTGACCTCGGGTGGCCGCATCATGGGGGCTTTGTCGATCACGGGATCCACGCGGCACACGTCGTTCGATGTGTTGGAGGAGTACACCCCTGCGCTGCAGGCGACGGCGAACAAGATCGCTGCGGCGGCGGAGGCATGGCAATTTCCGGGTCAATAGGCCCGGTCGATGGGAGGAGAGGCTCATGAGCGGTGTAACGCTCGACGGCGCCATTAAGCGCTACGGTGAAACGCAGGTCATCCACGATGTCGATCTGCAGATCGAGGACGGGGAGTTCTGCGTCTTCGTGGGCCCGTCCGGGTGCGGGAAGTCCACACTCCTTCGGATGATCGCGGGGCTGGAAGAGACGTCGGAGGGCAAGATCCATATCGGCGCGCGCGACGTGACGCGCTCTGATCCGGCGGATCGCGGCGTTGCCATGGTGTTTCAAACCTATGCGCTCTACCCGCACATGACCGTGGCCGAGAACATGGGGTTCGGCCTGAAGATGACCGGGCATGCCAAGCCCGATATCGACAGCAAGGTGGCCGAGGCCAGCCGCATCCTCAAGCTCGACCAGTATCTCAAGCGCAAGCCCAAGGCGCTTTCGGGCGGTCAGCGGCAGCGCGTCGCCATCGGCCGCGCCATCGTGCGCGGGCCGGAGGTGTTTTTGTTCGACGAGCCGCTGTCCAACCTCGATGCCGAGTTGCGGGTGGATATGCGCGTCGAGATCGCCCGTCTCCACAAGGAGATCGGCGCCACGATGATCTACGTCACCCACGACCAGGTCGAGGCGATGACGCTGGCCGACAAGATCGTCGTTTTGCGCGCCGGGCGGGTGGAGCAGGTCGGCTCGCCCATGGATCTCTACAAGGATCCGGCCAATCGCTTTGTCGCGGGCTTCATCGGATCACCGTCCATGAACTTTCTGCCGGGCATTGCCGAAGCCGGTGCGGTGCGCGTTCCCTCGCTGGGGGACCGGAGCGTGCCGACGTCTGTCTCCCTGCCCGCGCCCGGGACCGCGGTCACCTTCGGGATACGGCCCCAACATCTGACCGTCGCGTCCGGCGGTGGGCCGATCATGCTCGATATCCGCGAGCGGCTCGGAGGGGTGTCCTACGACTATCTGGCCCTCCCGGGCGAGGAGAAGCTGATCGTCGAGACGCGCAGCGACGATCCGATCCCGGAAGGCAGCACCGTGACCGTCGAACTCGCCGAGGATCAGGCGTATTTCTTCGATGGAAAGACCGGAGAGCGCCTGCGCTAGGGTAAGTGCCCGAAGAACCAGAAGCGCCCAAGCCGATCAAGGCTTGGGGGCCCGGTCTGTGCGGGGGGCCTCAGTCCCCGATCCGGCCGCGCAGGGTCTTGCCCTTGGACGGTTTGCGCCCGAGCTCGCGCAGCAGGCCCGCCAGTTCCGGTTCGTCGACACGGTCGGCGGCGTCCTTCGGGGCGAACCACCGCCGCCGCCGCTCCTGCCGCTCTTTCCAGTGCCGGTTCAGCTTCTCGACCATCATGGGATACACGGCGACCCGACAGGGCAGCGTTTTGCCGTTGTCCAGGCGCTTGTCATAGTGGTAATGGCCGATCTGGTCGCTGCCGACATGCCCTTCCGCGCCCGCCTCTTCCAGCGCTTCGATCTCGGCCGCGCGCCAGGGCTTCTTGCCGTCCATCAGCCAGCCCTTCGGCATCACCCAACGACCGGTGTCGCGTGACGTCACCATCAGGACGTACACGCGCCCCTTCTTGTCCCACCGAAGCGGAAGTGCTGCTATCTGCTCTCCGACGAGAGCTTTATCCATACGCGCCATGAAGGCGACCTGTGCGCTTACTGATCAAATGCTCTTACCTTATGCTGCTCCATAAAGCACTTAGACGTGGAGTATGCAACGAAAGTTCTTGCCAATCGTTGCGAAACTCCACAAAACCGTCGCCGTCCTGTGGAGTTTCTGGAAAGCCATGCCCAACCTTCGGATTCTGAGCGGGTCTGACACAGAAACTACCGGCGCCCCGGACGTTGCGCGCCCCAAAGTGCGCAAGGCCGAACGGCGCAAGCAAATCCTTCTGGAGCTGAAACTGCGCCCGCATGTGCGGATCGGCGATCTCGCCGAGCTGTTCGGCGTGTCGGGGGAAACCATCCGCCGCGATGTCGAAGCGCTTTCGGGCGACGGGCTGATCAGCCGTGCCCATGGCGGGGCCTCGGCCCTCGTCCACGGCCGGTATCCGGCGTTCAACGAGCGCGCCGTGGCCCGCATCGAGGAGCGAGAGCGGATCGGCCGGTGCGCGGCGGCTCTGGTCGAGCCGGGCGAGACGGTCATGATCGACAGCGGCTCTACAACCCTGCAATGCGCGCGGTTTCTGGCCTTCAACGGAACCGATTGCACCGTCGTGACCAATAGCCTGCCCATTGCCATGGCGCTGGGCAGCGGCGCGGCCGAAGTGATCCTGTGCCCCGGCGATTACCTGTCCGCCGAAGCGGCCGTTGTGGGCGTGGAAACCGTCGACTTCATCGAACGCCACAGCGTCGACCGGTGCCTGATCGGGGCGTCGGGCCTCGGCGCCGAGGGGCCGACGGAGGCTGTCCGCGGGTTTGCGGCGATCAAGCGCGCCATGCTGCGGCAGAGTGCGCAGGCGCACCTTCTGATCGGCGGCGACAAGTTCGGCAAACGCGGCCTTGCCCGCGTCGGCGCCATGGCGCATCTGAGTTCCGTCGTCACCGATACCGCGCCCGACGAGGCCCTGTCCGCGGCGCTCGCCGCCGCCGGAACCGAACTGGTCGTCGCGCCGTGAGCCGCGCCGTGCCGAGGTGTCTTGCGCAGGCCGGTCCGGCTCCGACAAAACGGTGCGGGATGACTCAGATCCGTTACAATGGGCCGCTAGGGCGATGCCAATGTGTGTGCGAGTAAGCCGGCGCCAGCCGACGTTTTGTGGTCTCTAATCAAAGAAAACATGGGGAGAAACAATGAAATACGCGATCTCTACAGTCGCCGTTGCAGCCACGCTTGGTGCGACGAACGCGGCCTATGCGCAGACGGAAGTCCAGTTCTGGCATGCCTTCACCGGACGCCTGGGGGAGCTTCTGGCCGAGCAGGTCGACAGCTTCAACGCCAGCCAGGACGCGTATGTCGTTGTCCAGAGCCACAAGGGCAACTATTCCGAGACCCTGAACGCGGGCATCGCGGCCTTCCGGGCCGGTGAGCAGCCCCACATCCTGCAGGTTTTCGAAGTCGGAACGGCGACGATGATGGCCGCGGAAGGCGCCATCAAGCCGGTCTACGACGTCATGGACGGCGCCGGGATCGGTTGGAATCCCGACGACTACATCGCGTCCGTCAAAGGCTATTATACCACGACGGACGGGCGCATGCTGTCGATGCCCTACAACTCGTCGACGCCCGTTCTGTGGGTCAACCGCGATATGCTGAACGAGGCCGGGATCGCCGCAGATGCCGATCTGAGCACCTGGCAGGCCGTCGACACGGTGGTCGACCAGCTGGCCGATGCCGGTGTGGATTGCGTGATCACCACCGCGTGGCAAAGCTGGATCCACCTGGAGAACTTCTCCGCCTATCACGATGTGCCGTTTGCCACGATGGATAACGGCTTCGGCGGCACGGAGACGGAGCTTGCGCTGAACGGCCCGGCCCAGGTGCAGCATATCAGCCAGATCGGCGAGTGGGTTCAGGAAGGCAAGTTCTTCTACGGCGGGCGCCGCAATGAAGCGGGTGCGAACTTCCGCGCCGGGGAATGCGCTCTCTTCACGGAAAGCTCCGCAGGCTACGCCGGCATCAACGCCGAGGCCGAGTTCGCCTTCGAAGTGCATCCGCTGCCCTATTGGGACGGCGTGGACGGCGCGCCCCAGAACACGATCATCGGCGGCGCCTCCCTGTGGGTGATGGAAGGTTTCTCTGACGAGGAGTATGCCGCGGTCGCGGCGTTCTTCAACTTCCTGGCATCGCCAGAAATCCAGGCGAAGTGGCACCAGGATACTGGCTATCTCCCGATCACGATTTCCGCCGGCGAGCTGACGCGCGAGCAGGGCTTCTACGATGCCAATCCTGGCACCGACATCTCGGTCACGCAGATGACGGCCAATGCGCCCACCGGTAACTCCAAGGGCCTCCGCCTCGGGTCGTTCGACCAGATCCGCGGGATCATCGACGAGGAGCTGGAGGGCGTTTGGGCGGGCGACAAGACGGCACAGGAGGCGCTGGACAGCGCCGCCGAGCGTGGCGATCAATTGCTGCGCCGGTTCGAGCAGGCCACCAACTAAGGTCGTAAGACCAGCGGCGCGCGCCCTGCGGGGCGCGCGCCCTGATTTGGGGGCGAAATGGAAAAGCGTGTCAC
>JBCDGG010000052.1:0-31242 GCA_038757905.1 Pseudomonadota bacterium
CTGATGGATGCCGGCCTGACCGAGGCCCAGATCCGCAAGGTCGCCGGAGAGAACATGCTGCGCGTCTTGCGCGCCCGCCTGAGCCCATAGCGCCCACGAGCGGGCGGTGCCTCCCTTCCGGGCAACCCGCATGGCGATTATGCAGCCGGGTTCCCTGGCAGACGCTGGCATGCTGCACCGCAGCATTTTCTGAGCCCTATGCCGGACATCCGGGATAGGACTGCGTCGTCAATGACGCGGGGAGGACGTCCGCTTGCGCCCTTGCTTCAAAGGAGCTCCCCATGTGCCTCTCTGCCCACGCGCTGGCCGTGTTTCTCAACCTGCTGGCTTTCGAGACCATCCACGCGACGCCCGACCGCATCATCGTGCGGGCCGCCGTGCGCGACGCGCATTGGGTGCCCGTGGCGGATCGCTGGTGCACCATGGCTCCGCAGATCGACAGGATGGCCCGCTTCACCGATGTGGCGAAGCCCCGGTGATTACGCGGGCGCCGCGGCGAACATCTTGTCGATCAGCGCCTGTGTGCCCCGGCTAAACTCGAGCGGCACGGGATAGGGCGCGCCGGTCCGAAGCGTGTGCCCGAACGCTTCGACCTGCAGCACGTATTGGGCATCGGAGAAGTACATCTGCGTCTCTTCGCCTTGGCCGGGGCGCAGCAGATGCAGCTTGGCCGGGCCGAAGTTCCCGGCATTGAACGGGGCCGACAGCCGAAGCACGCCGTCCGATCCGTGAAACGTCATCTCCTGCCAGAGGCTGGCGCGCGTCGACACGCGGAAGCTGAAGCGCGCATCGCCAAGGGTGCATGTGGCCTCGGCATAGGTATCGACGCCGCCTTCGTACACCAGATGCGTGTCGAGCAGGACGGGTTCCTGCCCGGTGACGTAGCGCGCCGCCCCGATGGGATAGACCCCGATATCCCGCAACCCGCCGCCGCCGGTCTCCGGCCTGTTGCGGATGTTGGCGGGGTCTCGATTGTCGTAGGAAAAGGCCCCGTGGACGTGCAGCACATCCCCGATGGCCCCCTCCGCGACGAGCGCTCTTGCGCGCTGCCATTGGGGGTGGTGCAGGATCATGTACGCCTCGGCTGCGAGCAGGCCCGCTTTGTCGCGCGCGGCGATCAGACGGTCAAAGTCGCGCTCGGCCATGGCGATGGGTTTCTCGGTCAGAACCGGTTTTCCGGCCGCGAGGCACTTCTCCGTCCATTCCACGTGGAGGTGGTTCGGAAGCGGGACATAGACGGCGTCGATCTCGGGGTCTGCCAGCAGGGCATCGTAGCTGTCGTGCACCCGCAATCCGGGGGCGAAGGCGGCAAACGCATCGGCCTTGCCCGGTGACGAGGTGGCAAGCGCGGCGAGTGCGGCGCCCTGCGCGGCGTGGATGGCAGGGGCCATGTGCTTTTGGGCGAACGCGGCCGCCCCCAAGATGCCCCAGCGGATCGGTTGTTCCATGATAGCCCCTCCCGCGGCGTCGGTACCACGGGCCCGCGCAGACGAACAGGCCCGCCGAAGCGGGCCTGAACGAGGGAAACTTGATCATGTTCTGTGCAGGCAGGTTAGTTGGTGCAGGGGATCTCCTGTACGACTACCTCGGCTCCACGGCGGAGCCGCGACACGCAGACCTCTTCTTCGACGATGACCTCCGGCGCTTGCTCTTGGAAGCCAATCACTTTTTCAGTGGTTACAGCTTCGGCTTGGGCGACTCCATCGTCTTCGGCGCCCAAAAGACTGAGCGACAGCCGACCCGAGGATTGTGCTTGGGCAAGAGACGCAACTTGCTGTGGTGTCACCTCCACCGTGATCGTCCGCGCGACAACAGGCGCTGAGCGGTCATTGTCCGCGATTTGGTCGACAGCGATGATCCGCACATTGGTGTCGATCAGCTTGGTCACTTCACTTCCCAGCGCCGTCTCCAAACCGCCGTCACCCGTCCAGTACACGTCGATGCGGTCACCGGGGCGCAGAAAGCCCGACACGCCGGACGTGACGTCGACGCGGATCGCGAAGGCACGCATCCCTGCGGCCAGACGAGATGTCAGCCCCGCATCCTCTCCGGGCTCCGTCACCTTCACCTCAATGATCGGCTCGAACTTCTCGAACCGGCGGATAACATAGCGCGGGTCCTCGTTGGGCGGGAACAGCGCTTCGAGATCGGTAAAGGCCCCCTCCGGTACGGAGTTGGCCTGCCAGGCGATCATGGAAACGTCGTCGGGGCTAAGCGCCTCACCATAGGCCTTCTCCGTCGTCACAACGGCAACGCGGGTGAGTTTGGGAAACTTGGCTTGCTCCGCCTCAAGCCGTTCGACCTCGGCGCGCATATTCGTCAGGAATCCCTGCGCCATATACACCGCGAAGCCGGCAAGTCCGATCCCGGCAAGAAGAACTAGGGCAAACAGAGCACGCATTGGCTTTCCTTCCTATAAGCCTCCGCCGCCACCCGTGACCTCTATTCACGATCTCGAAAGGTAGTGCGGAGCGGAACACGACATTGTTTCTTGGATGACGCCCGATTGCGCCCAAAGGATGGCCGGAACGCGGTGCTTCTGGGCCTCCGGAAACGCAAAGGCCGGGCCTGCTCGCGCAGCCCGGCCAGATCTCGAAGCGATACCGCCAGAAAATCAGAACGTCGTGTCGATCGTGTATTCCTGCAGCTCGGTGCCGATGTTCTGCGCATTGGGTGCGAAGGCCGAGCCGAGCGTGCCAATCACGGCGAGGCCCAACCCGACGATCGTGGCGGTCAGCACGACCCAGTCGACCGTGACTGCGCCGGACTCGTCGGCAAGAAAAGCGCGGAGAGCGCGAAACTGGAACATGTCAAACTCCTGGCAGCACGAAAGCGGGAGCCCGCTTACAGTGAATTGTGATGCCCTCACAATCGCGTTTGAATGTGGCAAGATCCTGTTAGTACTTTGAGAACGTTGCGACGTTTCAGAGTTTAGGTTTGGAATTTCAATGACTTCGCTGCAGAAACCCGTCCTACGTGCGGGACTGTTTCGAGAGCGGGAAAAAGCGGCAGTCTCGCCAATTCGAACAAGGGGTTAGAGCAAAGACCGCCCGTAATTGCGTGGCTTCGTTCGAACGCCGCGAATTCCGATTCGCGGCACGGCAGAAAAGTGATTCGCGGCTCCAAAACGCAAGACGGCCGCGGGCCCAAGGGGCGCCGCGGCCGTCTGTGTGGTGCGATGCGTCCGACCGCTGGGGTCAGACGCGCCGGTCCGACGATCAGTCGAACGTGGTGTCGATGATGTCTTCCTGCAACTCGGACGCGATGTCGTTGGACAGATCGTCCAGGCCGGTCTCGACAGCCGCCAGAACGGCGATTGCGAGGCCCACGAGGGCGGCGGTCAGCACGACCCAGTCAACGGTCACGGCGCCATCTTCGTCGGCGAAGAAGTTGCGGATCTTCTGGAAAACGGGGTTCATCGTCATGTCGGTACTCCTAGGTTTGTTGGCGGACCCAGATTGCAATGCGGGGCCGTCGTCAGGTGGGATGTCTCGTCCCAAACCATAGGCAGGGGCGGGGCGGTGGTGCGTGCGGCGTCCGTGGGCGCCACACAGGTGCGGCCGTGCAAGGTTCGCGGGGCCTGCGGGGGGTGCACGGCGCACGGCCCTCCGAGGATCCAATCGAGAATGGCCGCGCCCCGTCACCGGAGTCACGGCCATTCCAATCACGACGACACGGCAGGATCAGCCATGTCGGATGCCACGAGATCAGTCGAACGTCGTGTCGATGATGTCTTCCTGCAGCTCGGACGCGATGTCGTTGGACAGATCGTCCAGGCCGGTCTCGACGGCGGCGAGAACTGCGATGCCGAGGCCAACGAGAGCTGCGGTCAGCACAACCCAGTCAACGGTGACGGCACCGTCTTCGTCGGCGAAGAACGTCTTGATCTTGGCGATGATGTTCATTGTAGGTCCCTCCAAAGGATAACAGGTTACGGTCGCCTCGTCGGCCTTGTCCGGATCTGCCTCTCACTTAAGACCCGTTCACCGCCTTGGCTGAGGGCATATGGCCGTTGGAATGGGGCAACACTTTGTTACGTGTCGTACGTTTTTGGCTCGGGAGGGAGACCGAGCGGTGCGCCGTTCACTGCGCCAACGTCAATAATTATTGGGGCAGGTTATTGTTCTTGGATTGCAGTTAACGCGGCGGCCGCGCGCGCAATAGGCCGCACGGCTTAATTGTCTCGATTCGACTAGAATCACCCGCAGAATGCCGGAGACACTGGTTAAAGATCTCTGATTCTGCCAATCAGGATCCAACGGCGCGCTTCGACGCCGAACAAGAGGCAGAGCAATGACACCAGGTTTTTCCCGTTCTGTGCGGGCGCATTCCCCGCTATGGGCCATGTGCGCGGTGCTTGTGGCGCTCGGCGCCGGCGCCCCGCAACCCGTCGCCGCCGACGAGACGCCGACGTTTACCTTCAAGCGGATCGGCGTCGGCCAACAGGCCGCAGGGTCCCGCCGGATCACGGTGCAGATCGATCCCGAGGAACAGGCGCGCATCCTTGCCGCAAATCCTGCCGTCCCGCAGCGTCCCGAGGTCCCGCATGACGAACGGCCCGCGCCGGTAGCCCAGCCCGACGGCTCGATCGCGCGGGTCGGTACGTTCGCATGGTACTGGGATCTGATCGGGCCGGGGCGGGAGGCCGCAAGCTCGGGGCGGCTGGAGAGCGCGGTGGCCGCTCTGTCGGCCGGCCCCGGGGGCCAGAACGTTCCTGCGCCGCGCCTCGCCAGTCTGCAGCGCATCGCCGACACCTATGGGGCCGAGATCCTGACCGCCACCGCGGGTCGGGGCGTGTCCCCGGCGTTGGCCCTCGCGGTTATCGCCGTCGAAAGCGCGGGCAAGCCGGATGCCGTCAGCCATGCCGGTGCCGGCGGGCTGATGCAGCTCATGCCCGCTACCGCCGAACGGTTCGGCGTGTCCGACCGTATGGACCCGTCCGCGAATGTGCGAGGGGGCGTGGCCTATCTTGAATGGCTGCTCAACCACTTCGAGAAGGACGTCCTCCTTGCTCTGGCGGGTTACAATGCCGGGGAAGGGGCCGTGGCGCAGCATGACGGCGTGCCGCCCTTCCGCGAAACGCGGGATTACGTTCCCAAGGTGCTCGCGGCCTGGGAGGTGGCGCGCGGTCTCTGCCTGACACGGCCGCAGCTCGTGTCCGACGGATGCGTGTTCCGACAGGGGGTACAGGTGGCCCAGGGCGACTGAGCGCCCGCAGGCGCGGTGTCCTCCGCCCTCTGGGTGGCCTGTGCGCGCAAACGTGGCGCATCGGACCGCGTCCGTGGCATGCCAGCCCCGGAACGGCCAAGCGGCTGTGCCTGCGCGGATCAGTCCCGAAGGGCGGCCAGCGCGTCCGACAGGTCGAGCTTGCCGTCATAGAGCGCACGGCCGGAGATTGCGCCCGCGATCGGCCCCGCGTCGCGCAACCGGAGGAGGTCGTCGAGCGATGCCACCCCGCCCGAGGCGATCACGGGAACGGAAACGGCGCGGGCCAGCGAGGTGGTGGCCGCCACGTTCGGCCCGGCCATGGCGCCGTCGCGCTCGATATCGGTATAGATGATGGCAGCGATCCCGGCATCTTCGAAGGCGCGTGCGAGGTCCGTCACGCTCATATCCGTTTCTTCGGCCCAACCGCGCGTGGCCACCTTGCCTTCGCGCGCATCGAGGCCCACGGCGATCCGGCCGGGATAGGCGCGGGCGGCCTCGCGGACAAGCTCGGGCGCCTCGACAGCGACGGTGCCGAGGATCACGCGGCGGACACCGGCCTCCAGCCACATCTCGATGGTGGCGCGTGTCCGAATGCCGCCGCCGAGCTGCACCGGGACGTCGACCGCCGCCAGGATGGCCCGCACCGCCTCTGCATTGACAGGCGCTCCGGCGAAGGCCCCGTTCAGGTCGACAAGGTGCAGCCAGGCGCAGCCCGCCGCCACGAAGGCCTGCGCCTGCGCGGCCGGATCGTCGCCAAAGACCGTGGCCTCCGACATCTCTCCGCGCAGCAGCCGAACGCACTGGCCGTCCTTAAGGTCGATGGCGGGGTAGAGGATCATGGTGGCTTCCTTTCCAATGCGCGGGCGGCTTTGCCATGCCGCAGCGGGAGATGCAAAGGGCCGTCACGTCACGGTTGCACCGGCTTGGCGGCACCTCGCAGGGTTTTCCGGCAGAAGAGAGGAGACCTCATGCGTGTGACCCGACCCGCGGCAAAAGCCGCTCAGATCTGTGCCGTCGCTTTGGCCATGGCCGGGGCCCTGACATGGGCCGATACGGCCATGGCGGAGCCCGTCGAGGGGATGTGGCAGACCCAGCCCGGCGACGACGGCAGCTACGGGCATGTACGGATCTATACCTGCGGAGCGGCGATCTGCGGTGTTCTGGAGCGCGCCTACGATTCGAGCGGCGCAAGCGTGGACTCCGACACCGTCGGCAAGAGGATGATCTGGGATATGGTTCCCGAGGGCGATGGCGCCTATGGCGGCGGCCGGATCTGGGCCCCAGATCGCGACAAGGTCTATCGCTCGAAAATGAAGCTGAACGGCAACCGGTTGAGCGTTTCGGGATGCGTCGGCCCGATCTGCCGCGGGCAGGACTGGACGCGCGTCAACTGATCCTCGCCCACCCCTCCCCTTGGCGGAACGCGGCCGGTGTGGTTTTTTGGGCCCCGTGCGAAGAGGAGGACAGAAGATGCTCAAACGCGTCGTCCTTGGCCCCGCCATGGTCATACTCGCCGTCATGCTCGGGGCAACGATTGCCTCGGCCGATCCGATCGTCGGCGAATGGCGCTCCGAACCCGATGCCAAGGGTCAGACGGGCATCATCGAGATCGTTCCGTGCGGCGGGGCGTTCTGCGGCACGATTGTGCGGGCCCAGGATTCCGGCGGCCAACCGGTCGTGACCCGCAATGTCGGCCGGCAGATCGTGTCCGATCTGCGCCCGGCCGGGGATGGCAGCTATGCCGGACGGGTCTACGTCCCTATGATGAACGCAGACTTCCCGGCAACCGTTCTGGTGTCTGGCGGGCAAATGCGGGTGGAGGGCTGCAACAGCCTGGGGATCTGCATGAAGCAGACGCTGCGCCAACTCCCGTAGGGCCGCCGCATGCGGGCCTGACATACGCGCGTTCGGCTGCAAACCGCCACACACAGCTCCTCACAGGGCCCTCTTGCCGTGCGGGCGTGCAGGCTGGGACAGCGCGCCAGTCTCGGGGCGGTGAGGTCAAGGCCGCCAGTTCAGGAAATTCGCAATCAGCCGCAGGCCCGGGCCCTGGCTCTTCTCCGGGTGGAACTGGGTGCCGACCGTCGTGCCCCGTCCGACGATCGCCGTCACATCCACCCCATAGGCCGCCGTTGCCAGCAGCTGTTCGGGCGTTGTCACCGCCATATGGTAAGAGTGTACGAAGTAGGCATGGTCGCCCGAGTGCAGGCCCGCCAGCACCGGATGGGTGGCGTGGAGGGTCAGGTCGTTCCATCCCATATGGGGCACCTTGTAGGACGCGTCAGGCGGCACGATCCGTTCCACCTCGCCATTGATCCAGCCGAAGCCCGGCGTTTCCTCGTATTCATGGCCGATCCGGGCCATCAGCTGCATGCCCACGCAGATCCCGAGAAACGGCCGACCTTTCTTCTCCACGGCTTCGATCAGCGCGTCCTCGACCCCGCTCGCACCGGCGAGCGCGCGCTTGCAGGCGGGAAAGGCCCCGTCGCCGGGCAGTACCAGCCGGTCCGCGCGCGCGACATCCTCGGCGCGGGACGACACGATCACCTCACCGGCGCCAGTTTCGCGCGCCATCCGCTGAAACGCCTTCTCGGCGGAATGCAGGTTCCCGCTGTCGTAGTCGATCAGAACCGTCGTCACCGCGCTCAAAGGCTCCCTTTGGTGGAGGGGACGGCGTCGGCCTTCCTCGGATCGGTTTCCACCGCATCGCGCAGCGCCCGCGCCACGGCCTTGAAGGCCGCTTCCGCGATGTGGTGGGCGTTGATCCCGGCGAGCCGTTCGACATGCAGCGTGATCCCGCCATGGGTGGACAGGGCCTGGAAGAACTCGCGCACAAGCTCGGTATCGAAGGTGCCGATCTTCGGCGCGGCGAACGGGACATCCCAGACAAGGTAGGGACGGCCGGACAGATCGAGCGCCGCGCGAACCAAGGCATCGTCCATCGGAAGAAGGCAGCTGCCGTAGCGGCGAATGCCCCGCTTGTCCCCCAGGGCGGCCGAAAGGGCCTGCCCGAGCGCGATCCCGGTGTCTTCGACCGTGTGGTGGTCGTCGATATGCAGATCGCCCGTGGCCCGGACCGAGATGTCGATCAGCGCGTGCCGGGCCAGTTGATCGAGCATATGGTCGAAGAACCCGACGCCGGTCTGGGTGTCATAGGCGCCGGCCCCGTCGAGATCGATCTCGACGACGATGTCGGTTTCTGCGGTTTTGCGTTCGATCCGGGCCTGTCGCATAGGCGCTCCGCTGGGCTGCACAGGCGGTCTCTACCGCTTCCGCCCTGGCGGGGAAAGGGGAGCACGGATGCCCGGAAGGGGCCTGTGGCGCCCAGGTCCGCGGCGCGGCCGAGGGCAATTCCCGTTCCGGTGGGCTCCGCGCTGCACGGACGCGGGCGACGGCGGGGTGGGTCAGCACGCGGGCGTCCCAACCCCTGCGAACCACGCCCATGCAGCCGCCAGTCGCCCGGCCAAGCCATTGCGGGTCGCCGGGGCATCTACGGTGCTGTGGCTGGGCCATTGGTGCGGCACGGCCCGCACGCCGGACGGGCATTGCGGCCAAGCGCGGATGCCCCGTCTGACGCCACCCCTGAATGCCAAGTGCTTCACCCCGCCGTCATCTTGTCCTACGTTCCGCCCATCACCAAAGGAGGGGCAGATGGCCCAATGCGTCTTCGTTCAGCTGCGCTGCAAACCGGGCACGACCTATGAAGTGGCCGATGCCATTGTCCTGAAGGAGATTCACTCCGAACTCTATTCGACATCGGGGGACTATGATCTGCTTCTAAAACTGTACATTCCCGAGGGTCAGGATGTGGGCCGGTTCATCAACGAACGATTGCTCGACATCCCGCAGATCGAGCGGTCATTGACGACCCTCACCTTTCAGACCTTCTGATGCCCTTGTCCGGCGGGCGGCCGTGGCCGACCCGGGCTGCCGGGCTCACGTCATCACGTCCGGGCTATCGCGGCCGGTGCGGGCCGATATCCCGCCAAGCGCTTCGGCCGCTGCGATGATAGGGGCGAGCGCGGCCTGCGGATCTGCGCCGAAGCGGGCGGGATCGTTGGTGTAGTCCTCCAGATAGACGCGCAGCGTCGCGCCGGATGTGCCGGTGCCGGAGAGCCGGAACACCACACGCCCGCCCCCCGCGAACAGCACCCTCAGCCCCTGTGCCTCGGCGCGCGACCCATCGACCGGATCATCATAGGCGAACTCGTCCGCCGTCTCCACGTGGCGCCCGGCGACCTCCGTTCCGGCGAGGGTGGGCAGCTTCGCGCGAAGGTCTGACATCAGCGCCGCGGCGGCGTCGGAGTCGACGCCTTCATAATCGTGCCGGGAATAGAAGTTGCGCCCGAACTCGGCCCAGTGCGCGGCCATCAGATCCGGCACCGACTTGCCCGTCGCGGCCAGAATGTTGAGCCACATGAGCACCGCCCAGAGCCCATCCTTCTCGCGCACATGGTCCGAGCCGGTGCCCGCGCTTTCCTCGCCACACAGCGTCGCGCGGCCATCGTCGAGCAGGTTGCCGAAGAACTTCCAGCCGGTCGGCGTCTCGTAGCATGCCATCCCGCGCGCCGCGGCGACCCGGTCCACCGCCTGCGAGGTCGGCATCGACCGGGCGACGCCCTTCAGACCACGCGCATAGCCCGGGCAGAGATGCGCATGCGCGGCCAGCACGGCGAGGCTGTCGGACGGGGTGACGTAGGTCCGCGCCCCGAGGATCATATTGCGGTCGCCGTCGCCGTCGGAGGCCGCCCCGAAGTCCGGCGCATCCTCTCCCATCATCGCGTCCATCAGATCGGACGCCCAGATCGGGTTCGGATCGGGGTGCATTCCGCCGAATTCAGGCAGCGGCGCCCCATGGACGACCGTGCCCGAAGGCGCGCCCAGCCGCCCTTCGAGGATCGCCGTCGCATAGGGCCCGGTGATGGCGTGCATCGCGTCGAACCGCATGCGGAAGCCCGATTGAAAGAGCTTCGCGATGGCGTCGAAGTCGAAAAGGTCCTCCATCAGGGCGGCGTAGGCGTTGACCGGGTCGACAACCTCCACCGCCATGGGGCCCAGCCAGCTTTCGCCGAGGGTGGACAGATCGGCGTCATGCGCCTCCAGAATGTCGTAGGCCGTCACCGCCTCGCTCGCCGCGTGGATCTTGGCGGTGACCGATTCCGGCGCGGGCCCGCCGTTCGGGGTGTTGAACTTCACGCCGAAATCCTCGTCATGCCCTCCGGGATTGTGCGAGGCGGACAGGATGATGCCGCCATCCGTCTTGCGCGTGCGGATCAGGTTCGAGGCGGCTGGGGTCGACAGCAGCGCATTCTGGCCGACGATTACCCGCGCCGCCCCCTGCGCAGCGGCCATGCGCAGGATCACCTGCGCGGCGCGATCGTTGAAATAGCGGCCGTCTCCGCCGAGCACGAGCGTTTTGCCGTCGACGCCCCCGATCCCGTCGAAAATCGCCTGAACGAAGTTCTCAAGGTAGTGCGGCCCCATGAAAGTGCGGGTCTTCTTGCGCAGACCGGAGGTACCGGGCTTCTGGCCGGCAATCGGCGCGGTGGGGACGGTGATACGCTCCATGGCGATCTCCTTGCGTGCGTTCTCGTGCATGGCCTGCGCGACGCGGGCCAGGGCGGGCAGGGCGCCGATCTCCTCCGGACGCACGGGCAAGCGCCTGCGCCAGTTCGGATATTCGCCTGTTGTGCCGGGCAGGTTTGGCTGATCCTCCAGCCCGAGCATATCCTCGATTTGCACGGCCACCAGACGAGAGTTGGTGCGCGCGAGAAACCGCTCCATCGCCGCGGCGTCGGAGCCGCCGATGCGCGCATGGAACCCCGCGACATCCGCGGCGCGGTCGGCGTGCGCTTCGGCGAGGCTGTCGGAAGGCCAGTCGGCGATCCGCGCGCGGGCGGCAATGTCCTTGCCCGCCTGCCATCCGAGCCATGTGGGCAGGTCGTGGGTGCCGAAGGAGGCCAGCGCCGATACCGGGTAATCCGCGGCCGGGCGCCAGACGGCGCCGCCGCCTTCGAACTGGGCGACCGCGCAGCTCAGGATGCGGCTTTCGGCCAGGGCGGCGCGCAGCCCGTCCGGCACATTGCCAAGATCCTCGCCCACGATCGATGCACCGGCCCGGGCGGCCTCCAGCCGCGCCACGGCGAGCATCGCGTCCCGCGGCATCGCGACATAGGCGCCGGGCGCGCCGCATGTGGGCACCCAGAACGCACGCTCGAAGCCAAGGATGTGATCGACCCGGACAAGACCGGCATGGCGAAACTGGGCGCGCAGGGTCTCGGCCAGGGCGGCAAAGCCCGTCTCTTCCAGAACGCCGGGGATCATCGGCGCCAGGCCCCAGGATTGCCCATTGGCCGAGAACGCGTCCGGCGGCGCGCCGAGGGAGACGCCGCGGGCAAAGAGCGTAGGCTCGCTCCAGGTTTCCGCGCCGTTGGGATGCGTGCCGACCGCAAGATCCAGATAGAGGCCGAGCCGCATCGTGCGGGCGCTCTCGGCCGCCTCGGCCAGTTGCGTCTCGGCGCGCCATTGCAGCCAGACGTGAAACGCGATTTCCCGCGCGTGGGTGCCAGCGAAGGCGCGCACGGCCTCGGAGGTGGGGGTGTGATACTCCGGTGGCCAATCCCCCCAGTACGGGCCATGCGTGTCCGACAGCGCCTGGTGCAGGGCAAACCGGGTGAGCGCGTCCCGGTCGGCGTCCCAATAGGCCTCCATCGCCGCGGACAGACGGCCCAGCGCATCGAACTCGGCGCGCAACTCCCGCATTCGGGCCGGGCCCTCGGCGGGATAGTCGATCAAGGGGCCCGCATCGCGCGCGCCCTCCTGCGCAGGGGCGATGTGCAGCACGTTCAGGCGGCGGCGCGACGACGGAGAATAGGGCGAGGCCATCCAGGGGTCCGCCGGAAAGCCCGCATGCACCGGGTTCATGCCGACGAAGTCCGCCCCACCCGCTGCCAGACCCTCTGCCGCGCGCGCAAGGTCGCGGTAGGTGCCAATCCCGCTCTGTCCCTCGGCGCGGAGCCCGTAGAGCGGCAGCGTCACCCCCCATCCCCGCGCGGGCAGCGGCAGGGTGGCGGGCGCGGCGATCAGCGTGCACACCTCGCCCGCATGCTCCAAACGATGCAACCCGAGCGGCAGGCGGGGGAGCGCGGCGCCTTGGGGCAGGGCGGCGACGCGACCGTCCTCATAGGTGAGCGTGGCGGAGCCCGGGATGCGCAGCGTGGAAGGGGTGACCCCGGTCTCGGAATCGACGACATGCCAAAGCGGCAGGCGTCGCTTTGCGCGCCTGCGCTGCCGCTCGGCGAGCAGCGCACGCGCGGCGTCCGCACTCTTCGGCGAAAGGCCCATCGCCGCGAGCAGCGCTTCCGCCGTCTCGCGCGTTGTTGCGTGCAGGCGGCCGGTATTGTCCTTGTAGGACATCCCGACGCCCATGGCCGCGGCCAGCTCCAGCACCGCGTCATCCGCCGCCGCGCCAGGCTGGGGTGACGTCATGGATCGAGCGCCAGTACGAAGACGGCAGCGGATTGCCCCGCCACGCGGACAACGCCCGCGCCCAAAGCTGCTTCGGCGCCCTCCCCGGTCCGCCTTGCCGGGGCGTCGGGCGTATCGGTGTCCAGCGCCCGCAGCCAGGAGCGGCCGGGCGTGGCCTCCGGCAGCACGACCTGTGCGGCCTCCATGCCGGCGTTGAACACCAGAAAGATCGCGCGCTCGGTCACCGCATAGGGCGGTGTGTCCCGCGCAGTGCGCATTTCGGCGCAGACCAGCTTCAGATCCGGGTCGAGCCAGTCGCTCGTCGTCATCGGTTTGCCTTCGGCGCACCACCAGAAAAGGTCCGGCTTGCCGTCGATCGCCCGCTCTCCCGCGTGCAGAAACAGCTTTTGTCGCAGGATCGGATGCGCGCGCCGAAAGGCGATCACCCGGGCCACGAAGCGCAGGAACGCGTCGTCGGCGGCCTCCCAGTCGATCCAGGTCGTCTCGTTGTCCTGAGCGTAGGCATTGTTGTTGCCGCCCTGGCTGTGGCCCAACTCATCGCCCGCCAGCAGCATCGGGGTGCCCTGACTCAAAAGCAGCGTGGCGAGCATCGCGCGCTTGCGGCGGGCTCTGGCCGCGCGGATCCCGGTTTCCTCGGTCGGCCCCTCCAACCCCATATTGTCGGAGAAGTTCTCCGAATGCCCGTCGCGGTTGCCCTCGCCATTGGCCTCGTTGTGTTTGGCACCGTAGGAGACGACATCCTCCAACGTGAACCCGTCATGGCAGGTGACGAAGTTGACCGAGGCGGTTGCCGCGCGGCCGGAATGGCCGAATTGCAGGGCCGAGCCTGTGAGGCGGTCCGCCAGATCCGGCGCGCGGCCCGGATCGCCGCGCCAGAAGCGGCGGATCCCGTCGCGAAACTTGTCGTTCCACTCGCAGAACGGTGGCGGAAAGGCCCCGAGCTGATAGCCTCCGGGCCCGATATCCCAGGGTTCCGCGATTAGTTTGACCTGCGTCAGCACCGGATCCTGACGGATTGCGTCGAAGAACGCCGCGCCCTGGTCGAACGCGCCGCCGTGACGCTCCTCGCGCCTCCCGAGCGATGTGGCCAGATCGAAGCGGAACCCGTCGACGCCCATCACGGTGACCCAGTAACGCAGCGAATCCATCACCATGCGCAGCACCTGCGGATGGTCGATGTTGAGCGTGTTGCCCGTGCCTGTATCGTCGATGTAGTAGCGCCTGTCGCCGTGCAGCCGATAGTAGCTTGCATTGTCGATGCCGCGGAACGACAGCGTCGGCCCAAGCTGATTGCCTTCTCCGGTATGGTTGTAGACCACATCTAGGATCACCTCGATCCCGGCGCTGTGCAGGGCGTCGACCATCTGCCGGAACTCGGCGATGTCGGTGCCCGAGAGGTACCGCGTGTCGGGCGCGAAGTACCCGATGGTCTGATAGCCCCAGTAGTTCGTCAGCTTCAACTCGTGCAGGAACCTGTCGGTCAGGAAGGCCTGAACCGGCAGAAGCTCCACCGCGGTGATGCCGAGGCGGCTGAAATGTTCCAGCATCGGTTCGGAGGCGAGGGCGCTGTAGGTGCCCGGCGCGGGCACCATGGGATGGCGCTTGGTCAGCCCCTTCACATGCGCCTCGTACACGATCGATGCCGAGAGCGGCGTATGCGGCCGCTCCGGCGCGTATGCGGGAAGGGGGGGCGGGACCGCCACGCATTTGGGCATGAACGGGGCGCTGTCGCGCCGGTCGAACCCCAGATCCACCGATCCGGAGCCGACGGTGTATCCCATCAGGGCATCGTCCCACACCGGCTGACCGGTCAGTTGACGCGCGTAGGGGTCGATCAGCAGTTTGTTGGGATTGAAGCGGTGCCCTTCATCCGGCCGGTAAGGCCCGTGGACCCGCAACCCGTAGAGCTGGCCCGCCGATAGCCCGGGCACATAGCCATACCAGACGTCGCCCTCCCGCTCGGGAAGGGGCAGGCGCTGGGTCTCGCGGCCCTGCGCATCGAAGAGGCAGAGCTCCACCTTCACCGCATGTGCCGAGAACACGACGACATTGGCGCCGTTGTCGTCGAGCGTGACGCCCAGGGGCGAGGGGCGCCCGGCGGTGAACGCATAGCGCCGGTCCGCGGGCGGGGGCGTCAGCGGGGTACCGCCGCTCATCGGCTCGCCCTCCCACTCGGTGGTTCAGCTCGTGGTGCGGCGGCCAGGTTGCAAAATGTGCGCGGCGACAATCCCTATCCTAACGGCGCAGTTTCAATCCGCCGTAGAAAACCGTCCCGGTGGAGGGAGCACAAGGGCTCCGGCGCGGCAGGGCGCTACGTCGCGCATGCCGGCGCAGGTCCGGTTGGCCGCCGGGCCGCCTCTGGCCGCGCCCTTCAGGCCGCGGCGCCGGCGACATCGGTGATCTCGGCGTAGAGCTCGGAATAGGCGGCCGCCGACGGCCCCCATCCGACGGGAAACAGCATGGCCGCTTCGGCGACGCTCTCCCACGCGGCGCGGTCGGACCAGAGCGCGCAGAGCCGCTCGAGCCCGCCGCGCAAGGCGCTCAGGCTGCCGGGCTCGACCAGCAGTCCGGTGCCCGCTCCGATCAGGCGTGCCGCATGATTGGCGTCGATCACGGTGTCCGCCAAGCCGCCGGTGCGGGCCACGAGCGGCAGCGTGCCATAGCGCAGCCCATAGAGCTGGGTCAGACCGCAGGGTTCGAAGCGCGAGGGGACCACGATGGCATCCCCCCCGGCGATCAGCCGGTGCGCGAGCGGTTCGTCATACCCCATCCGGACCGCGACCCGCGGATGCGCCGCGAGCGCTTCGAATCGGGCCTCGATATCGGCGCTGCCGGACCCGAGCAGCGCGAACTGGCCGCCCTTCTCGAGCAGCGTGGGGAGTGCGTCGATCAGCAGATCGAACCCCTTTTGCTCGGTCAGGCGGCTGACCGCGACCACGAAGGGGCCGGTGCCCTCGGGATCGAGGCCGTATTCCGACAGGATGGCCGCGCGATTCGGCGCCTTGCCGGGATAGGAGGTATAGGGGGCCGCGAGCGCGGCGTCGGCCGCAGGGTTCCACACGGTCTCGTCGATCCCGTTCAGAATGCCGCGCATATCCGCGGCGCGCGCCCGGATCACCCCGTCGAGCCCCATGCCGAACTCCGGCGTTGCCAGTTCGCGCGCGTAGCTGGGCGACACGGTCGTGACCCGGTCGGCGGCGACAAGCCCGGCCTTCAGGGCGGAGATCCGGCCGTAGAACTCGTACCCGTCCGGCGAGTAGCCCGCCGGGTCGAGCCGCAGCGCCGCCAGTTGCGATGCATCCGCCGGGCCGGTGAAGGCGATGTTGTGAACGGTCATGATGGTGGCCGCCGTGCCGCCCATCTGCCGCAGATAGATCGGCGCGAGCCCGGCCTGCCAGTCGTGGCAATGCAGGACTTTTGGCTTCCAGCGGCCCGCCCCGGCCCGGGCCAGATAGGCCGCCGTCCAGGACAGCGCGGCAAAGCGGCGCGGATTGTCGGCCCAGTCCAGCCCCTGTTCGTCGAGATAGGGCGTGCCGGGCCGGTCGTAGAGATGCGGCGCATCCAGCACAAAGAGGTTCAGCCCCTCGGCCTTGCCGGCGAGCACCCGGGCCGGCCCCCCGAACAGATCTGTCTCTTCGGCGACGACGCGGTGTTTGCCGAGGGCTGCGATCACGGGCTCGTAGCCCGGCAGCAGCACCCGCATGTCGACCCCGTGCGCCGCGAGAGCCGAGGGCAGCGCCCCCACCACGTCGGCCAGGCCGCCGGTCTTGACGAATGGCACGCATTCCGAAGCGACAGACAGAACCCTCATCCGGTGTCTCCTCTTCCCGCACTCCCGCGGGTTCTGGAACGAAGCGGAAGCGCCCCGTCTGCCCCTATCTCATCCTTGCGACGTCATTTTCCAAGGGCCGCGGCGCGCGCGTTGAGCATTCTTTGCGTGATCAGGGTCACGCCGCCTTCCGTCACCCGAAACCACTTCGCGTCCTCTTCCGGATCGTCTCCGACAACGAGGCCCTGCGGGATGGTGACCCCCCGGTCGATCACCACGTTTTTCAGCCGCGCCGATCGCTCCACCGTTACGTAAGGCAGCACCACGGCATGATCGAGCACGGCATAGCTGTTGGTGTGCACCATGGTGAAGAGCAGCGAGTTGCGCACCTCCGTCCCCGAGATGATGCACCCGCCCGAGACCATCGAGGACACCGCCGATCCGCGGCGGTCGTCCTCGTCATGGATGAACTTCGCCGGGGGGACGCTTTCCGAATACGTCCAGATCGGCCAATCCATGTCCCAAAGGTCCAGCTCCGGGGTGAAGTCGGTGAGGTCGATATTGGCCTTCCAATAGGCGTCCACCGTGCCGACATCGCGCCAGTAGGCCGGTGTCTTGCGCGAGGCCCTGACGCAACTGTCCTCGAACCGGTGCGCCTGCGCATGCCCGCCCGATACGATGGCGGGGATCAGATCCTTGCCGAAGTCATGGTCGGACGTGTCGTCGGCCATATCCTTGAGAAGCAGGTCGCGCAGGAACGCCCACCGGAAGACGTAGATCCCCATGGAGGCGAGCGAACTGTCCGGATCGCCGGGCAAGCCGGGCGGGTCCGCCGGCTTTTCCAGGAACGCCGTGATCCGGCCCGTCGCGTCGACGTCCATGACACCGAAGGCGGAGGCTTCGTCGCGCGCAACCGTCAGGCACCCCACCGTCACGTCGGCGCCGCTCTCGACATGCGCCTGCAGCATGATCTCGTAATCCATCTTGTAGATGTGATCGCCCGCCAGAATGACGACGAACTCGATGTGATAGCTGTCGACAATGTCGATGTTCTGGGCGACCGCATCGGCGGTTCCGCGGTACCAGGTGTGCTCCGACACCCGCTGCGAGGCGGGCAGGATGTCCAGATATTCGTTGCGCTCGGCCCTGAAGAAGCTCCACCCGCGCTGGCAATGCCGGATCAGCGAATGCGCCTTGTACTGCGTCGCGATCGCCATGCGGCGAATGCCGGAGTTCAGCGCGTTCGACAGGGCGAAGTCGATGATCCGCGACTTGCCGCCGAAATACACCGCGGGCTTGGCGCGCGTGTCGGTCAGCTCCTTCAGGCGCGATCCACGGCCCCCGGCCAGGACAAACGCCATTGCCCGGTTCGACAACCGCTTGCTTGGTTGGGCCATTGAACTCCTCCCGCTCTTGGCCCGACCAACGTGTCAGACCCTTAGCGGGAAAGCCAGCCTGTCAGGGGGCGGCCCGGGTAGGGCCACCGCACGCTGGGGGTGGCGCTGTGCGCGCCTACTCCGCGGCGCGCCACCCAGGATCCGGTGCGACGGGCGAGGCGTTCCAGACATCGGCCATATAGCCGCGGATCGTCCTGTCCGACGAGAACCAGCCCGACCGGGCGGTATTGCGTGCAGCCAGGTCCGCCCAGCGGGCGGGATCGGCGAAGGCGGCGTCGGCGTCGCGGCTGGCGCGCCAATACTCGTCGAAATCGCTGCAGACGCAGAAGTAATCGTGCTCGCGCAGGTTCTTGGCGACGCTCGCGTGGCGTGTGGCATCGCCCGCGCCAAAGGTGCCATCGGCCACCGCGCGGAGGGCGCGCGCAAGCCGGGGATCGGCCGCGATGGCGTCGGCGGCGTGGCGCGGGTTCCGGCGGCGTGCGATGACCTCCTGCGCGGTCATGCCGAACAGGAAGAAGTTCTCGCCCCCCACCCGCTCCCGGATCTCGACATTGGCCCCATCGAGGGTTCCGATGGTCGGCGCGCCGTTCAGCGCGAACTTCATATTGCCCGTGCCGGAGGCCTCCTTGCCGGCGGTGGAGATCTGTTCGGAGAGATCGGCCGCCGGGATCAGGCGCTCGGCCAGCGTGACATTGTAGTTCGGCGGATAGACGATCTTGAGCAGGTGTTTCGTCTTGGGATCGGCGTTCACTACGGTTGCGACATCGTTGATCAGGTGGATGATGTCTTTCGCCATGACGTAGGCGGGCGCGGCCTTGCCCGCGAAGATCTTCACGCGCGGCGTCCAGCCCGCCTCGGGCGCGTCGCGCATCTCCTGCCAGAGCGCGATGGCTTCGAGGATGTTCAGATGCTGGCGCTTGTACTCGTGGATGCGCTTGATCTGGACGTCGAACATCGCGTCGGGGTCGATCCGGAGGCCCTGCGTCTCGGCGAACCAGTTGGAAAGGTCCGCCTTGTTGGCGCGTTTGGCCTCGGCGTAGCGCTCCATAAAGCTACTGTCGCCGATCTGCGGCTCGAGCTGCTGCAGCTGCTCCAAGTCGTCCACCCAGCCGTCGCCGATCTGGTCGGTGATCAGCGATGACAGCCTGGGATTGCAGGACATCAGCCACCGGCGCGGCGTGACCCCGTTCGTCTGGTTGACGATGCGCTCGGGATGCAGGCGGTGCAACTCGGCGAAGACCGTGTCCTTCATCAGGTCGGTGTGGAGCGCCGAGACGCCGTTCACGCGGTGCGCCATGATGAAGGACAGCTCGCCCATATGCACCGCCCCGTCGCCGGTGATGGCGACCCGGCGGGCGGGGTGGGCGCGGGCATGGGTCTTGTCGATCCGTTCGATCAGTTCGAGATGGCGCGGCAGGAGGCGGCCCATCAGGTCCTCCGACCAGGTCTCCAGCGCTTCGGGCAGGAGCGTGTGGTTGGTGTAGCTAAGCGTGGCGCGCGCGATCTCGACGGCGTCGGCGAAGTCGATCCCGCGTTCATCCGTCAGGAGGCGGACAAGCTCCGGCCCGGCGATGGCGGGGTGGGTGTCGTTGAGCTGGATAGCCACATGGCGGGGCAGGGCGCGGATGTCGCTGAACTCGCTGTCGAAGCGGCGCAGGATGTCGGCCAGGGAGGCGGCGGTGAAGAAGTATTCCTGCTTCAGGCGCAGGGCGCGGCCCTGATCGGTGGTGTCGTCTGGGTAGAGCACGCGCGAGATCGTTCGCGCCAGGGCCTCGGGTTCGGCGGCGGCGGTGTAATCGCCGCGGTTGAACCGCGCGAGGTCGAAGGCGTGGAGCGGCTTGGCCTCCCACAGGCGCAGCGTGTTGGCCCAGCGCCCGCGCCAGCCCACGATCGGCGTGTCATGGGCCGAGGCGATCACGTGCTCCGCCGGGCGCCAGCCCGAAACGGCGCCGCCGGTATCGCCGCCGAAGCCGATGCCGTAGGCGACTTCCGGGCGCTCGAACTCCCAGGCGTGTTTCTGGGTCAGCCAGTCCTCCGGCTCCTCGACTTGCTGGCCCGAATCGAAGCTCTGGCGGAAGAGGCCATGCTCGTAGCGGATGCCGTAACCATGGGCGGGCACGCCGATCGTCGAAAGGCTTTCCAGAAAGCAGGCGGCGAGGCGCCCGAGGCCGCCATTGCCGAGCGCGGCGTCCGGCTCGTCGGCCGTGACCGTGCCGAGATCCTGACCGACGGCGCGCATCGCGCCCTCGGCGGCCTCCTGCAGACCGAGATTGTGAATGGCGTCCTGCAGCAGGCGGCCGATCAGGAATTCCATCGACAGGTAGTAGACGCGCTTGGACTGCGTTTCGTAGCTGCGCCGCGTGGCGGCGAACCAGGGATCCACGATGCGGTCGCGGATGGCGTAGGACAGCGACATCCTCCAGTCCCACAACGTGGCGTGGTCGGCATCCTTGCCGAGGGTGTAGACGAGGTGACGTTCGACTTCGGATTGCAGCGCGGCTGCATCCGGCGCCGGGGTATCGAAACTCATGCGTGTCGCTCCGGTATGTGGCAGGCCGGGGCCCGCCGCGTGGCGGCTGCGTCATGCGCGGCCCGTTCTCCGGGCCTGGCCCGGACCGGCCCATGCACGGTCGTTGTTGCTGATGCGTTTTGACCAAAGCGCGGCAATGGTGCAAGGGCGACGCGGCCCGGTGCCGCGCATTGCGCGCGGCTGTGGCCGCGGCCGCCCAGCCGGCGGGCGCGGGCGCCCGCTTGCTGCGCGCTGCGGCGACGCACCCACCGTCCGCCGGTCGAGCCGTGCCGGCCGCGCGGACCTCGTTCTGACGAACGTCGGCCCGCCCGCCCGGGCCGCGATCCCTTTAATCGACAGGCAGGCCGCTGGGCACCTTATCCGGCCGCCCGAGCGGCCGGTCGTGCGCGCTGGCCCCCGTAAGCGCATGTAAGAACGCAACGATCTGGGCGATCTCGGCGTCGCTCCTCGGCGCGAGCGCGATGTCGAGCGCCCGCGCGTGGCGCGCCGTTTCTCGTGTGTCGAGCCGCACGACGAAGTCGATGGGGGCGAGCCACGGGGCCTCCGGCAGCGCGGCATCCGCGGGCTGCCACGCCGCGCGCGCCGCGCCCGGATCCAGGTGGTGGCGCACCATGCGCTCCAGCGTGGGATAGGCGCCGTTGTGACCATAGGGCGCGGTCAGCGCGACGTTGCGCAACGAGGGGGTGCGGAACCGATAGGCATCTTCCAGGCGGTTCGTTTCGGCCATCCGGCCGACATCGCGCACCACCGGATCCCATTGACGCGTCCGTCCCGGGCCGAATTGCGGCAAGCCCAGCGCGCGAAACGCCCGGTCGGTCAGAAGCGGGCCGGCATGGCAGGACGCGCAGCCCGCCGCGCCGTAAAAGAGCCGCATCCCAGCCTCCTGATCGGGCGTGAGCGCGTCGGGATCACCAAGGAGATAGGCGTCGAACGGGCTGTCGTGGTTGCGCCACTCCAGCCGCTGGAAGTGGGAGAGCGCCGTGGCAATCTCGACGATCGTCACGTCCTCGGCGTTGCCCACGGTGTCGAATGCGCGCACGAAGGCGTCGGCATAGCCCGGGACGAGGCGCACGCGCTTAGCTAGGATCGGCCAGCCACGGTCGATCCGGTCGTGGATGGCCCCGGCGATCTCGTTCTCGCGCGGGTTGCCGGCCATCTCGAACTGGGCGATGAGCGGGAACAGCGCCTGGGCGGCGACGATATCGGGCAAACCGTCGGGCAGCCATTCCTGCGCAGGCGAGTTGAACCCGTTGCCGTAGAGATCCGACACCTCCAGCCGCCCGTCGTGGAACAGGGTGGTGACGTCGCGGTGGCCGATGTTCCAAAGCGCCGGGGCATTGCGGGGCACCCGCTTTCGGATGCGGCTGTCTCCCTGCCCGGGATGGCGCGCCGGGCCGACGCCCGCGCCGCCCTCGCCGATGCCGAGGGCCAGCCCGTCGGTTCCGCCCATCGTGTGATGATGACACGTCCCGCAGGAGATGTTGCGATTGCCCGACAGGATCTTGTCGTAGAACAGAAGGCGCCCGATCTCGGCCTTTGCCGGGTCGACGGGCAGAAAGTCCGCGTCGGTCAGCGGGCGGGGCAGGGGCAGCGCGGGCTCGCTTGCACGTGCGCCCCCTGCGGGTAGGCTCGCGGCGAGGAAGGCGGCGACGATGCCGGCCAGAACGGGGAGGAGAGGCCGATGCGTGGGTTCGCAGGCACGGCGTTGGTAGCAATCGCTCTCGCAGCCCCTGTCCGGGCCGATCTGGAAGTCGCGCGCGATATGATGGAGGCGGGCCGCTTCGAGGAGGCGCGCGAGGCGCTGTGGCCCGCCGCACGCTCCGGCAATGCCGAGGCGGAGGAACTGATCGGAGTGATGTACGCGCTGGGCCTTGGGGTGGCCCGCGACGACGTGCGCGCCTTCGAATGGTATCTGCGCGCGGCGATGAAGGGCCATGCGGGCGCGCAATCCGGTGTCGGTTGGTACTACGAGATCGGCCGCGGCCTGCCCGCGCCGGATCTGGTGCGGGCCTACCTTTGGTACGGGCTGAGCGAGATCGGCGGCGATCCGGATGCCGCAATCAGCCTGGAAGAGGTTCAGAAGAAGATGACTCAGCCGCAAATCGAGCACGCTTTGGAGTTGATCGACGATTACCGCGTCTGGATGTATCCGTTCCGCTAGCGCCTGGCGAGGCCCGGGCCCCCGCGGCGGGGCGCCCGGACCCGTCTGCAAGACGGATTAGTTCAGGTCGTCTTCGTAGGTGGCCGCGATCGCGGCCTCGGCTGCGGCCACGGATTCGCGCATCGCGGCCAGCACCTCGGCGCCGCCATCGACGTTCTCTTCGAACCATGTGTAGACGGGGGCGGCGGCCTCGGCGAAGGCGGCCTTCTCTTCCGGCGTCGGCACATAGAGATCGCCGCCGCCGGCCACGAACTCCTCATACGCGGCGATGGACTTGCGCTTCGGCGAGGCGAAGGTGGCCTGCTGAAGCTGGTAGAAGCCGTCGACGATTACCCGGCGGAGGCTTTCGTCCATGCCCATGAACTGCTCGTTGTTCATGAACCAGAGCGCGCCCATATAGGCGTGGCCGTCGAGCGTGAGGTATTGCAGGCCCGCATCGGGGAACTTCATGCCCATGATGTCGGTGATGCCGTTCTTCGATCCTTCGACGACCCCGGTCTGGAGCGAGGTGAAGAGTTCTGGCCAGGGGATCGGGGTCGGCGCGGCGTCGAGCGCTTTCACCAGCTCCTGCGGGAGGTCGGCCACGACGGTGCGGATCTTGAGCCCGCCCAGATCGCCCGGCGCGGCGACGCGGCGCTGCGTGTTGGCGAAGTTGCGCCAGCCGCCGGTATTGCCGATGGTCATCAGCCGGATCATGCCCTGGCTGTCTTCCATGACGCGGTCCTGCATCCAATTGACGAGCGCGCTGTTGTTGTCGAGCGCGGCCTCGGCCACGCGATCGTCGGCCATCAGATACGGCAGATCCAGCACCTGAACGTAGGGGAAAATGCCCGACGCACCGCCGGAGGTGGAGATGTAGATGTCGATAGAGCCATCGGCGACGCCCTGAAGACACTCCGCCCCGTTCGAGCAGAGCTGTGTGCCGATGAAGAGTTCAACGGCGATGGCCCCGTTCGAGGCGCTCTCCACGAAGTTCTTGAACACGACGAGGCCGTCGTAATCCTCGTCATTCTCGTTGGAGTTGGCCGTTGCACGCAGCGTGATCTCCTGCGCGGACACGGCGAGCGGGGCACCGAGCAGCGTGGCTGCTAGCACTGCCCCTGTCAGTTTCTTCAGCATGTGTATCCTCCCATAGGTCATTGGATCAGGGTGTCACGAACCCGGTCAGGCGCGGGATCGTCATGGAGATGGCCGGTATGAATGTGATCAGGAAGATCACAGTCACATGAACGGCAAGGAACGGCAGGATCGCCTTGGAGATCGTTTCGACGCGCTCTCCAGACACGGAACTCGCCACGAATAAGACAAGCCCCATGGGTGGCGTCGCAAGGCCGACGGTCAGGTTCACCGACATGATGATGGCGAAATGCACCGGATGCACGCCAAGCTCGACGAAGATCGGCCCCAGGATCGGGCCGAGGATGATGATCGCCGGACCCGCATCCAGGAACATGCCCACGATGAAGAGCAGAATGTTGATCAGAAAGAGCAGAACCAGCGGGTTTTCGGACAGCGCCAGAATGAAGTCCGCCAGGATCTGCGGCGCCATCGACAAGGCGACCACGGTTTTGAAGCTGACGGCGGCGCCGACGAGCAACAGCACCGTGGCCGAGGCCATGGCCGATCGCGCGAGCACCGGGCCCAGATCCGCGATCTTCATCGAGCGCAGGACGAAGAAGGACACGAACAGCGCATAGGCCACAGCGATGGCCGACGCCTCGGTCGGCGTGAAGATTCCGACAAGGATGCCGCCCAGGATCAGGATGGGCGTCTGCAACGGCGCCACCGCCTTCTTGCAGACCATGCGGAAGTCATGCTCCACCCGGCGGCGATAGGCCATCAGGGCGACATGCACGGCCAACAGGCACACCAGGAAGGTCGTCCAGCCGATCCACGCGGGGGCGGCGACGGTCGTGCCGTCTTCCAGAACGCTGTCGGCGTTGATCCCGGTGATGCCGTTGAAGATGACGTAGAGCAGCCCGGCGAAGTTCAGCCGCAGCAGAACGAACGACACCCAGTACTCCGTGGTGCTGATCGTCTGGCCCTGATGCAGGATGCGCTGCGCCTTCGGCAGGTCGTACCGGTCGGCCATGAGCCGGACCATCACCATCAAGCCCACGCCGACGAGGATGCCGGGGACGATCCCCGCCAGGAACAGCGCCGCCACGGATTCTCCCATGACGTAGGCGTAGATGATCATGATCCCGGAGGGCGGAATGATCGGGCCGATGACCGAGGATGCCGCGGTGATCGCGGCGGCGAACCGGCGGGTATAGCCGTTCTTCTCCATCGCCGGGATCAGGGTGGAGCCCAAGGCTGACGTGTCGGCCACGGCGGAGCCGGAGAGGCCCGCGAACAGGATCGAAGACAGGATGTTCACATGGGCCAGCCCGCCCCGCAGATGCCCCATGAAGGCCTGGCTGAACTCCACAAGGCGGGTGGTGATGCCGCCCTTATTCATGATCTCGCCGGCCAACATGAAGAATGGCAGCGCCATCAGCGGAAAGCTGTCCATGCCGTTGTAAAGGTTGCGATAAAGGAGCGTGAGGTCGCGCGATTGCCCCTCCATCAGCAAGAGCGATCCCGGCGCCAGCAGCAGCGCGAAAAAGACCGGCAGCCCGATCATCAGGAACACCAGAAAGAGCGGTAGGAACCAGATCAGCATGTCATTCGGCCTCCGGCAGGTCGATCACATGCAGCTTCGGCAGCGCGTCGCCGCCGCCCAGCATCGTCACGATCTGGCGCAGGATCAGTTCGACATTCACGAGGATCATCAGGGCCAGACCCACGAGGAGCGAGGCCATCATCCAGGAGCGCGGCACGCGGAACCACGTGTCGAAGCTGAGGGAGGTCGGCACGTAAAGCGACGCCGTGGCGAAGCTTCCGCCGAACCCTGTCACCTCGGACCAGCCGATCTGGATGGCGAAGATCAGCACGGCGAGCGACAAGGCCAGCAGCGAGAGCGTGAGGCCCGCGGCAGTGCGCGCCGGCAGCGCGCGCTCCACCATGTCGATCGCCACGAAGCCGCCGCGCCGATAGGCCATTGGCGCGATCAGCCCCGTCATCCACAGCATCATGAAGCGGGCGGCCTCGTCCGGCCACGGCAGCGCGTCGTTCAGCACGTAGCGAAAAAAGACCTGCGCCAGGATCACGGCCACCATGATCGCCAGCGCGATCACGGCCAGTGCCCGCCCGATGCGCAAGAGCACGTCGTTCACGACCTTCAGGGCGTGGATCGGCCCCATCAACACGCCCATTGGCGTCCCTCCCAAAGCGGGGCCGTTCGTTCGGTGCGGCCCCCGGCACGGGCCGGTTCGTCCGGCCTCATGTCCGTGTTACTGTCGCGACTTAGCCGTCGTTCGTAAAGTCCCGTTCGGCAAAGGTCCCGTAGGCGCCGCCCCAGAACAAAAGCGGGGAGGCGGGCGTGTGGCAGGCCGCTTCGACGCGGCCCAGAACGATGGTGTGATCCCCCGCACCGTGGGCGGCGTGGTGGTGGCAATCGAACCTGGTGACGGAGCCGGGCAGGACCGGTGCGCCGTTCTCGCCGAGATGCCATGCCACGCCGTCGAAGGCGCGCCCGTCCTTGGCGAAGGTGCGCGCCAGATGGAGCTGGCTCTTGCCGAGGACGTGGATCGAAAACGTGGGTGCGGCGACGAAGGAATCGTGCCGCGAGGACGAGATCGCCGGAGACCAGAGCACGAGCGGCGGATCGAGCGACACCGAAGCAAAGCTGTTGGCCGTCATCGCCAGCGGCGCGCCGTCTTCCAGGCACGTCACCACCGTAACGCCCGTCCCGAAGCTGCCGAGCGCGGTGCGGTAGGCCCGCGCGGTCTCCGGTCCGGGCCGAAAGCTCTGCATGTCCAGTCCCTTGCTCCCGTCAGGCATCGCCCGGTCCCCTTATGCCACCTCGCGGCCGAGCGCCGCGGTATAGAGCGCAAACCACGTCTGCCTGTCCATCTCCACCTGCGTCGCCTCGGAGATCTTGGCGATCCGCGACAGGTTGTTGGTGCCCAGCACGGGCAGGATGCGCGCGGGATGGGCGAGCAGCCACGCCACGGCCACCGAAGAGGGCTCCACCCCCTGCGCCGCCGCGACACGCCGGAGTTCGTCGTTCAGCGCTTCGTTGCCACCGGTCATGAGGGTGCCGCCCGCCAGGGGCGACCAGGCCATCGGCGAGACGCCCAGCCGCTGCAGATGGGCGATCTGCCCATCGGTGAAGGGCGTGTGGCAGGCCAGGCTCACCTCTATCTGGTTGGTCACCAGCGTGTGTTCCATCGCCGATTGGAGCAGGTCCCAATCGTAGGGCATGAAGTTCGACACGCCCACGGCGCGCACCTTGCCCGACCGGATCGCGGCATCGAGCGCGGCGCCGGTTTCGTGATGGTCCATGAAGGGATCCGGGCGGTGGATCAGCAGAAGATCGATCCGTTCGATCGCCATTTCCGACAGCGAGTGGTCGATGGACTGAGCGATGTGCTGCGTGGAGGTGTCGTAGTACTTCAGCGGCGCACCGGCATACCGCCCCGCCGGCGCGACGATGTCGCATTTTGTGACGATCTCGATCTTGTCGCGCAGGGCCGGCGCCGCCTTGAAGGCCGCACCCAGGATCGCCTCGGCGGTGTAGCCGCCGTAGATATCCGCTTGATCGAGTGTGGTAATCCCCTGTTCGAGACACGCCTCGACCTTGGCCTGAACATGGCCTGGAGAGGTGTCGGCATCTTCTCCCAGTCGCCACATCCCGTAGACGATGCGCGAAAACGACAAGCCCTCCGCGATCTCGACCCGTTCCATCATACCCGTTCCCCCACCCCCAACGGCGTCGCCGGGGCTTTGTCTGGCACGCGCCCATAGGCTTGCGGCAGCGATACCGTCTTCATGTTCGGCAGGATCCGCGCCCCCGCATTCCGGCACTCGTCCAGATGCGGATAGCCCGAGAAGATGAACGCCCGGATGCCCATCTTCATGTAATCCTCGATGCGGGACATGACTTGATCGGTCGAGCCGACAAGGGCTGCGCCGCATCCCGAGCGCGCGCGGCCGATGCCTGTCCAGAGCGTCGGCTCGACGTAGCCGTATTTGTCGGCCAGTTCCCGCGCGCGCGCCTGATGCGATACCCCGAGGGAGCCGGAATCGTGCGCCCGCTCCCGAATTAACTGCCCGTATTCGTCGTCCAGCTTCGACACGAGGTGCTCGGCGTATTCCTTCGCCTCTGTTTCCGTATCGCGGACAATCAGGTGCACACGCAGGCCATAATCCAGCGTTCTTCCATATTTCTCAGCGACTTCATTCACGGACTTCATGCGCTGCGCGAGCATGTCCTGTGTCTCTGGCCACATCAGGTAGACGTCGCAATGCTGACCGCAGAGATCGAGCGCCGCCGGGGAGTAACCACCGAAGTACAGCAGCGGGCCACCGATCTGATAGGGTTTCGCGGGATCGGTCCAAACATCTTTGAAGTCATAGACTTCGCCGGAGTAGTTGATCTTGTCCTGCGTCCAGGCCTGCTTCAGGATCTTGACCACCTCGCGCGAGCGCTGGTAGCGGTAGGCGCTGTCGGCCACCTCGCCCGGAAAGTCCGACGAGATCACATTCAGCGTCAGCCGCCCCTCCAGCATATGGTCGAGCGTGGCGACGGTGCGGGCCAGCATGATCGGCTGCATCTCGCCGCAGCGAATCGCCGCCAGCATGTTGATCCTGTCGGTGATCGGCGCGCAGCCGGCCACGAAGGACAGGGTGTCCTGGCCCACCTGATAGGAGGACGGGCACAGGATGTTGCGAAAACCCTGCTGCTCCGCCTCCTTCAGAATCGAGGAGCAATGCGCCCAGGACGACCGCAGATCGCCCTCGGGGACGCCCAGAGACCTGTAATCGTCGGAACATAGGGCCGCGAACCAGGACACTTCGGCAGCGTCGAGATCGGCGGACGTAACGGGAACAACGGTCATGGATCGGCTCGCGGATCGGCGATTTCTGTGCTTGCGTAGCACCGCCAATGATGTAGATCAATGCTGTATCAATTTTCCTGTGATCCTGCCCGCACGCCGCCCGATGTCGCCCCGCGATCTTCCAGAACAGCCCGCCGCGGCGCCGCTTTATGCGGCGCTCGCGCGGACGCTCATGCGCGACATTATGGCGGGCCGTCTGCCGGAAGGCGCGCGCCTGCCGCCGGAGCGGGACATGGCGGCGGAGCGGGGCGTGGCCGTGGGCACCCTGCGCCGCGCGCTGGCCGATCTTGCGGAACGCGGCCTGATCGAGCGCCGCCAGGGATCCGGCAATTATGTGCGCTCGGGCAACGAGATCGCCGGCATCTATTCGTTCTTCCGGCTGGAGCGGCCCGAGGGCGGGGGCGTGCCGTCGGCGCGCATCGTGTCGCTCGCGCGGGCGCCGAAGCCCGCCGGCCCCGCCTTCGGCGACAGTGCCGAGGCGCAGCGGCTGCGCAGGTTGCGGCTGCTGGACGGCGTGCCGGCCGCAATTGAAGAGATCTGGATCGACGCGGACCGCGTCCCCGATCTGTCGCCCGCGATGCTGCAGGCCCCGCTGTACCACGCGCTGCGCACCGGCCCCGGCCTTTGGATCACCGCCGCCGAGGATCGCGTCGGCCTGTCGCCCGTCCCCGACTGGGCGCCCGCCGATTTCGTGCCGCGCGCGGGGCGGACGGTGGTGCATGTCCAGCGCTTCGGCCGGGCGCAGGACGGCGCGACCGTCGAATACTCCCGAACATGGATAGACCCCCACGCGGCGGTCTATGTCCAACGCATCACATGAGGACCGGATGAACGACACCGTCAACTATGGCGTCATCGGCTGCGGAATGATGGGGCAGGAGCACCTGCGCAACCTCGCACTGGTGCCGGGCGCACGGGTCGGGGCGCTGCACGAGCCCGACCCCAAGATGCGCGCCGAGGCAGCCGCCATCGCGCCCGAGGCGCAGGTGTGCGAGACGTTTGCCGACCTTCTGCGCGTGCCGGATCTCGACGCGCTGGTGATCGCCTCTCCCAACCATCTTCACATTCAGCAGCTCGAACACATCGCCGAGGCCCGCCCGCTGCCGCTGCTGGTGGAAAAGCCGCTCTACACGGCGGCGGAAGACGGCGCCCGGCTCTTGCAACTGGAGGCAAGCTATCCCGCGCCGATCTGGGTGGCGATGGAGTATCGCTACATGCCGCCCATCGCGGCGTTTCTGGAAACGGCACCCGGCGCCACCGGCGGCCTGCGGATGCTGTCCGTCCGCGAGCATCGCTTTCCGTTTTTGCCCAAGGTGGGCAACTGGAACCGCTTCAACCGCTCCACCGGCGGTACGCTCGTCGAAAAATGCTGCCACTTCTTCGATCTGATGCGGGTCGCGCTCTGCGACGAGCCGGTGCGTGTGATGGCCTCGGCCGGCCAGTCGGTGAACCATCTCGACGAGGAATACGACGGGGAGACGCCCGACATCCTCGACAATGCCTACGTGATCGTCGACTTCGCCCAGGGCGCCCGGGCGATGCTGGAGCTCTGCATGTTCGCCGAGGGCGCGCGGTATCAGGAAGAGCTGTCAGCCACCGGCCCCACAGGCAAGATCGAGGCGTTCGTTCCCGGCCCGTCACGGTTCTGGCCCTCGCATCTTGGAACGCCGCCCGTGCCGCAGGTGATCGTTTCGCCGCGCCAGCCCAAGGGCCCGCAGGCGGTGGATGTCCCGGTGGACCCGACGCTGCTGGAAGCCGGGGACCATAACGGCGCAACTTTCTACCAACATGTGCGGTTCAATGCTGTGGTGCGCGGCGAAGGCGCGGTAGAGGTCAGCCTGCGCGACGGCTGGGCTGCCGTGGCCATGGGCCTCGCCGCCCAGGAAAGCGCGGCGACCGGTCAGGCGGTGACGTTGGACGGCGCGCCCTTTGGCGCGCTTGCGGGGCAGGCCGCAGAATAGGCGGACCCCGCCGCACCGACTTGGCCAATGGGGACGTTTTGCTCTGATTGCAGGCGTTGAGGGCGTCTGCCCCCTCCTGCGTGCCGCCGCCCGACAGAACGGACTACCCGAAGGAGCCGCTGCCGGCGGCGGTGTAGGAGCCTCCGACCCTGTTCTCGAACATGCGCTCCCCCAACGCGTCGGCACCGGACGATGAGGGACATCCCGACAAAACGAGAGCCGACGCGATGATCATGGGGATGGTGTGAACGTCCTTCGTAAGGGGAGACCCGCTTGCTCTCCCAGCGCAAAACCGCACCGTTGCGGACGGAGCGCGAAAGCCCGTCTGATTCCGGGCGAAGGAGCGACGGGTGCGGGGCCTTGGCAGAAGAGCCGCCCGGGGGGCTCACCGGCGCTGTCACCCGGTCAGCGGGTAGCGGTGCAGGTTGCGGAACCGGCCGTCCTGCCCCTCGCCGAAAAGGCAGATATCGTCGATCCGGAACGGGCTTTCGATGGCGTTCTCGAAGAGCGGCGCCACGGCCATCGCCACTTTGTCCCGCGTGCGCTGGTCCGGGATCGCCCCGGTCAGAGTGATGTGGAAGCCGAAATCCTCCATCACGTAGGGATAGCCCCATTTCAGCAGCATCGCCTCCTGCCGCGGGGTCAGACCCGCGGCGCGCCGGCGCGCCAGTTATTAGGTCTGGGGCGGGGCGCGATAGCCGTCGAGCGCGTTGTTCAGCGGGTTGGCCCGCCCCTTCAGCCCAGCGGTGTCGCCCACCGGCACAAATGCCAGGAACGGGCCCC
>JBCDGG010000053.1:0-30279 GCA_038757905.1 Pseudomonadota bacterium
CTATTGGGCGATCATCGTCGGCGAAGGGCTGACGGGGCTCATCCTGCTGCTCGGGGGGCTGCGCCTTTTGCAGAAGCGGCGCGCCCGCGTCGATGCGTTCCAGGCGGCCAAGGCGATGACGGTGCTCGGCGCAACCCTCGGCTTTCTGGTGTGGTTCGTGGGGTTCATGGTGGTCGGGGGAGAGTGGTTCCTGATGTGGCAATCGGAGATTTGGAACGGCCAGCAGGCGGCGTTCCGCTTTTATGTCTCGCTTCTGCTCGTCACGATCCTGGTTCTTCAGCCCGATACCGAGCTTCCGGCCAACGAGACAAAGCGCCGGCGCTCTCCGATCTGACCCGCTGATGGGGGCGGCTGATGGGGGCGGCTGCGAACGGCTTGCCCCGCGGCGGCGCGCTGCGCTATCAGCGGCGGGCGGGGTGGTTAGCTCAGTTGGTAGAGCGCTTCGTTTACACCGAAGATGTCGGGGGTTCGAGTCCCTCACCACCCACCATCACCCAACTTACCTGGCAGGCTTGGCCGCGGGCGGCGGGGCTGCAGCGCTTTAGGTCGGGGTCAGTGCCTCGCCATGGCGGCGCCTCCCCGTGCTTGGCGCTTGCCGCCTCCCTGGGCCGCGCGCGCTGACTTTGATCCGTGCTCCGAACGGCGTCGCGTCTTGACGACGCGTTGGGACGGGCGTCATGGCGCTGTGGACGCCCGCGCCAGCGCTTCCAGTAGGATCAGGGCGGGCTTCGCGGCAAGGCCGGTTTCGCCGAGCCGGGAAAGCGCCTCCTCCTGCGCCATCGCAGTGTCCGACACCATGTCGGCCAGGGTCCCGACCCGCTCACGCTCCAGAAGGCGCGTCAGGGCGTCCGACACAAGCGCCCGTGGCCCCCGCGCCAGACGCGCGACCACTGCGCGTCGCACGCTCGGCGAGGGATCGGCGAGGTGGTCGAGCGCGCGCTCGGGCGTAAGCAGGCCGACTGCCTCGCAGCGCACAAGCGCGTCCTCATCCGTGAGCGCGGCAGCGAGGGTGGCCTCGCTCACCGCGCCCGCGCCGATGCAAACGCGGAAGGCAGCGTGCCGCACGAGCGGGTCGTCCGCTCCCAGGGCCGCCTGTGCGGCCACGCTCAGGCGCTCGGTTTGGGGGGCCGACCGCGTGCACGCAGCCCCAGCCAGCGCCGTCCAGGCGATGCGCCGCAGGTCGGAATCGGGGCCGGCGGCGCGGCTCAGCGTGACGGCAAGCACTCGCTCGTCGGGGAGCGCGCCCCCGATTTGCAGCGCTTCACGCACGAGCGCGGCCGAAGCGCCGTCCGGCCCCTCGATCGCGCGCCTTTTGCTCTGGGCCGGGGCCGCAGGGCTGCCCTCCGGACCGGGGTGATCTTCAGCCCCGCCGATGATCGCGGACAGGGTCGAGGTTTCGGGCGGTGCGCCGTTGGTCTCGTCTGCCGGGACAATCTCCCCTTCCGGCGTGATCCGGATCTTCTGGCGTCCGGCGCCCTCGCCCTTCGGCATGGCCATGTCCGGCGCCGGGGCGGGGCGGCGGGCGCTGTCCGCTTCGCCGTCCAGCAGCGTCCCCTCGATGGCGCGCGCCAGCGTGGTTCCTGCATCGGCGTCGCCTGACAGGGCGCGCCGGTGCACATGCAGCAGACCCACCGTCCGCACCTGGCTCGACGGGCTTGCCAGCAGGCCGCACAGCGCGTCCGTCGAGGGGCCCGGGTCTGCCTCTGCAAGCGCCTGTGCGGCTGCGATCCGGATTTCGAGCGGGCGCGCCTCGTCCTTTGCGGCGTCGAGGAGCGCGGGCAAGGCCCTTTCGGAGCCGCAGCGCGGCAGATGGCGGGCGGCCGCCTGGGCGAGCGCGGGCGGTCCGGCATTGAGCCATGCCAAAAGGTTGTCGGCGAGCGTCTTGCGGAACTCCGCGTCGTCGGAGGGAGGAAGCGCCTCCAACGCCGCGACCTGCACCTGCGCGTCACCGTCCGCCAGTCCGGCGCGGGCAAGGTCGGGGTTCTGCGGCGCGGCGCCTGCCATGGCGGCGGCCCGCACCTGCGGGTCGGCGTCCTCGCACGCGAGGCGGCGCAGAGCGTCGGAGTCCGGCGGCAGAAGCGTTGCGGCCAGCCGCCGCGTGCCCGCATGGGGCGCCCGCAACAGGGCGTCCATGTGATCGCGCAGACTGTCCGGCGCGGCGCGCTGCAGCGCTGACGCCGCCCGCTGACCCGCGAGGCCGCCCTCTGTCCGCATCACGGCCAGGAGCCACGCCACGCCGTCGAGCCCCAGCCGCCCCAGGGCATCGAACACCGCGATGTCGAGGTTCTGGCCAAGCTCATCGTCCCGCGCGGCGAAGAAGTCCTCGATCGCATCGGTCTCGCCCAACAGCCCTAGCGCGTCGATCGCGGCCACCTGAACATCCAGCCAATCCTCCCAGTCGCTGGCGTCGTCCTCCCATGCTACACGGTCTTCGGCGCGTGAGAGGACAAGCGCCCGCAAGAGCGCCACGGCCGGCGTGCCGCCGAGACGCCCGAGCGCGGCGATGGCTGCGATCTTGACCTCGCGCACCGGGTCTCCCTCCAGCGAGCGCAGGATCGTCGCGGCATCCTCCGGCCGGGCCAGGGGCACCAGGGCCTCCATAGCGTCGCTGCGGATGTCGGCATCGGGGTCGAGCAGGGCTGCGAGGTAGACGGACCGGCGGGCATCGTCGCCGAGACCGGCGGCAGGCAGGGCCCGCAGCGCGGCGGAGCGGATGACGTCGTTCTCGCTCGCGCACCAGCGGGCGAGCGGTGCGGGCACGGGGGGATCGACGGCGTCTTTCATGGGCGTCCCTCGTTCGGCAAAGCCGCGGCCCCGGCGAGGCGTTCGCCGGGGCGGTCGTGGCGTGTCTGGGGTCAGGCGATGTCGCGGCGGGCGAAGGACATCGAGCGGTACTGCCTCTTGTAGGGGCTCTCCCCCATCTTGCGCACTTTGCCGACGCCCATCTTGTAGTTGTAGTTGCCGCTGATCCAGTCGACGACGCGCCCCGCAAGGGCATTGGCGGGCTGCGACGTGTGCAGGAAGTCCATGTATCCGAGGTTTTCCTTCACCGCCGGGGTGACGATGGCCACCGCCGTGATCGAGGCCCGCGTCAGCTCGATATGGCCGTTGCGCAGCAGCGAGTCGAAGTCGAAATCGGAGCCTTCCACACCGACGATCGTATCCGTCTGCACCGGGATCCGGTCGGAATACACCTGCACGTAATCGCCGGATTCGATGCCGCGGGCTTCGGCCACCTTGGGATGCAACTCGATCCAGTTCTCCGGCCAGCGCTGCACGATGTAGGGGCGGCGGCGGTCGTCATAGCCCGACTGCCAGCGCTCGTTGATCCGCCCGGACGAGATCCAGATCTCGTCCTCGCGCGGCTTCAGCCATTCCCAGTAGCTGGCGAAGAGATCCCAGGGTGCTTTCTGGATGTTGCACTTGCCGGTCTGGCTGTTGAAGTGCGTGAGTTTCTTGTTGAAGACGGTGCTGCCCATGGGGCCCTCGGCGGGCAGGACGCGGTTGACGTCATGCAGGCGCTTGGTCTCCACGAGGTTGCCGTCGCTATCCATCAGCACAGGGCCCTGAATGCCGTTCGTACCGAACTCGGCGAACTTCTCATGCAGGGTCTTGCCCTCGCGGCGGGCGGCGACAAGGACCATGTTGAAGTCCTTGCGCGATCCGCGGGAGTGGCGCGCGCCCTCTTCGAGCACGTCGTTTGAGGTCTCCCACTCGAAGCCTTCGAAGCCCATTTTCCTGGCCAGATTGGCGATGATCCACCAATCCGGTTTGGCTTCGCCCGGCGCGTCGTAGAACTTTGGGTAAAGCCGCAAGCGCCGCTCGCCGTTGGCGCGGGTGAAGGTCTCCTCGCCCCAGCCTGAGGCCGGAAACACGATGTCGGCGTAGCGGGCGCCGATGGGATCGACGAGGTAGATGTCTTGGTTCCAGACGACCATCCCGCCGGAATCCACCCGCCTCTTCAGCGTGTCGATGATGTCCTGCTTTTCGAAGCTCATCACCTGATGCGGGTTGCGGGTGGTCAGTTCGTCGAACTTGGCCTGCAGGGATTGCGAGCCGCACATGGCCTGCACCCAGGTCGTGCCGATGACATGGGCCAGTCTTGTATGGCCCGACATCAGGTAGCGATCGGTGTCCATCGCGCGCCGGCGCCGGCCCGGCAGCTTCTCGGGCGACTTGTTGCGCGGATACCCTCCGCCCCGAAGGCCGCCCCGCTGGTGCCCGCCGGCCCGGCCGATCACCTGGCCGGGGCGCCCGCCGGCGCCGCAGACGATGCCGAGGGCCGAGATCGCCTGCGTGTTGCCGGTGTTGTTGGACCAGTAGAAGCCCGTCTCGATCATCACCGAGGTCTTCGGCCGCGATCCGTCCTCGCGCGGTTTGGCCATCCATTCGGCCGCCGTGTAGATCTTCTGCACGTCGATCTGCGCCATCTCGGCGGCGACCTCCGGCTTGGAATAATCCTGCGCGAGCAGCCAGTCCTTCCAGTCCTCGAAACCGGCGGTCTGGAACATCCCCCAGGTCGTGCGCCACTGCCACGGCGTGTTGCGCGTGCCCTGTCCGAAACCGGAGGACGATTCCCACTTGTTGTTGACCCAGTTCTGGATCCACTCGGTATCTTCCCACCCGTTCTCGACGATCACCCGGGCAATGGCGAGGACGACCGGCAGGTCCGTGCCGGGCTGGATGTCGAGCAGCAGGCCGCCATTCTTCTCGGCGAAGGCCACGCCGGCGGTGCTGCGCGGCAGAAGGAAGATCGCCTTCTGCCCGCCCAGGATGGACGGCATGATGTAGTCGGTGAACAGGATCGTCTTCGACTCGTAAGGGTCCGTGCCGCACATCAGCAGCGTGTCGGCCTCGGCCCAATCGTCGTAGGACGGCCCGAAATTGTCGAAGCCCGCATCCCGGAAACCGGGGGTCGAGGTGACGTCCGACGGCGTGTCGTGGAAGGTGAAGTTGGCCGTGCGGACATGGCGCAGGGCGTATTTCGTGATCGCGTAGGTGTTCTCCATATAGCCGTAGGAGAACGTCTTGACGCCATAGGCGTTGGTACCGTGCGTCTCCAGCACGTAGTTGCCGACCTCCGCCGCGATATCGAGCGCGAAGTCCCACGTGACCGGCATCAGCACGCCGAACATGCGCACCATGGGCGATTGCAGGCGGTCGCGCGTCGGCGTCTGCGGGTTGTACACTTTCTGGGCCAGCGCCCCGCCCCGGATCGAGGAATTGCCGGTGTAGTTGACGAACTCGGTATCCTTGTCGGGGATGATGACGATGTGGTGCGGTTCGCCGTTATGCAGCACAATGTTGTGCATGTTCGGCGCGATCCACGGACCCAGCGGGTTGACGGGAAAGTCCTCGCCAAAGGCGTTGTCGGCGGCCAGCGGCCCGCCATTGCGCCCGCCGCGCACCGGCCAGCGGTAGACCTTGTACCCGCAGGCGACGATGCAATAGTCGCACGCGGTCGCGATCACATCTGCGTCGGGCGGCGGAAGGGGAACCGATTCTTCGGGGACGTAATACGGGGTGGACATGCGTCTGCCTCCTTAGCCCTGCAGATTGTCAAAGCGGCCGTAGATCAGGCCGAACATGCCCACGGCGTAGATATCGTCGCCGTCGAGCTCGAGCAGCACCTGCGGCAGCGACTGGTAGGCCTGGCCCGAGATGAAGATCCCGTGGCGCGTCAGATCGAAGGTGGTGAGATGGAGCGGGCAGGGGCCGAGCGCCTTGTCCGCGGCCTGATAGGTCCCCTGCAGCGCGCCGCCCTGATGGGTGCAGGTGTAGTTGAAGGCGACGACGTCGTTCTGCGGGCCGATCCCGCCACCGGCCTGTTGGCCGAGCTTCACGAGCAGGGATTCGGCGTAGAACCCTTCGTCGGGATAGGTGAAATCGAACGGCTCGTCCTGCGCCAGGGCGCTGAGCTGCGCGATCAGCTTGCGCGGATAGGTCGAGATCGCGGCAGGGGTTTGCGCCTCGGGCATGCCGGGAATGCCCACCATCACCACCGTCGTCGCAATGCCCCCTGTCAGAAGGAACTGGCGCCTGGTTTGCAGGCATGCCTTCGTTCCGGCCTTTGTCGCCTCGCCGTTGGCGCCGTTGATCGCGGCGCGAATGCTAGGGTCTAGTGTTGGCATGTCCATTCTCCCTCAGCTGCCATCCGCAAGGAGCTTGGTCACAAGAGCGTCGTAGGCCTCTCGCGCCATGTCGGTTGCAGGGATTTCGTCGGTATCGAGTGCGGCGGCCTGGGCGAGGCCTTCCTCGCCCACCGCGATGATCATCGACATGCCGTAGCGGCCGTGGCGCGCGCAGGTGATGCCATAGAGGCCGGGCTGGTCGAAGCTGACCTCCGACCGCGATTGCCCGGCGATGTCGATCGGTTCGACACCCTCCGGCCACAGGCCCTTCTGCGTGCGAACGGTGTGATCGCCGAGGCTGTTGAGGAACGCCACCGTCGCGCCGGGCTCGACATGCAGCACATTGGGCTCGAAGCGGTACATGTGCTGCGCGCGCGCCGCGCTGAGGTCGGTGTGCTGGTGCACGACGAGCACCTCCTGCACGTCGCCCGCGTGACCCGTGCCTCCGATAAGGGTCAGGGCGAGGGCGGCCGCGGCCAGGGTCAGCATGTGTCTGGGTGGCGCCATTTCAGATGCGCTGCCTTCGTTGGTTTCGATATGGGAAGGCTGCATGGCGCCAGACTCCGATCAGTTTTGCGCCACAGGCGCGGGTAAAGGGTCCATGAATGGAAGCTCCGGATCTTCGTGTAGGATTTCCTCGCCTGAAAGAGATTCCAGGAAAGCGACGAGATCGGCTTTCTCGCCATCGGTGAGGTTGAGGGGTTGGATCAGCGGGGATTTGTTCTGCGCGAACTCGTTATCTCCACCACCCTGATCGTAGAATTCCACGACGTCTTCGAGCGTCTCGATCATTCCGTTATGCATATAGGGATGCGTGTAAACGGTATAGCGCAAGGACGGGACCCGGAATTTACCCATATCGCTTTCCTGCTTGGTGCGGAAATAGAGGCCGGGATCGTCTTTCAGCTTGCGGTATTTCTCCTCCGTTACACCCTTTGCATAAAGCTCGAAGCGAAATGTGATCTGTGCAATGGGGCTCTGCTCCCAGCCGTCATAGGCAGGAACGCCGGTATTGTAATAGCCTTCGTTTGAAAGAAGGGGGCCATTATGGCAGGAAATGCAATTGGCCTTGCCGGCGAAGATCTCCAGCCCGCGGATCTGCTGATCGGTCAGCGCGTCATCGTCGCCGCGCATGTACGTGTCGAACGGTGTGTCCGTCTGCACGAGTGTGCGTTGATAGGCGGCAACCGCCATATAGGCATGGCGGATGCTGGGCCAATCGTCTCCGAAGACCTCGCGGAAGGCGTCGCGGTATTCGGGCACGAAGGCCAGGCGGGCCTCCATCATATCGTCCTCGCCGTTTCCGGCAACACCGCCGCGCGCAGCCGCGCGGGCCTGATGCTCAAGGCTGCCCGACGAGCCCGCCCAGAACAGCTTTCCGTAATAGGCGGAGTTGATGACCGTCTGGCTGTTGCGCCAGTGGGTGGTGCCCGGGTAGCCGAAGCTGATCGGCGCCTGAACTGCCCAACCGGCTTCGGGCCGGTGGCAGGCCGAGCACGGCATCCCATAGTTCCCGGAGAGAATGGGATCGAAATAGAGCTTCTTGCCCAGCTCGATCTTGGCCGGCGTCATCGGGTTGTCGGCCGGAATGGGTGGGGGGCCGAGGGCGGCGAGCCCTTCGGGGCGCGGGGCGTCCTGGGCGGTCGCGACTCCGGCAACGAATGCCAAAATCAGGGACGGAATCGTGGCTGTCTTTTGCATGATGGGGGTCCCTCAGTTCGGCGTGTTGCGCCAGTCTTCGATCAGCTCGTACCCGAAGTCGTCCTCACGCCAGACGTAGGCGTCGACATCGAAGGTGTCGCCGGAGAGGCTTTGCAAAAAGGCAATGAGATCAGCCTTTTCCGATGGCACCAGGTCCAGCGGCGCCAGGCGCGGGTCCTGCAGCGGGTCGTCCCCGCCGCCGCGATCGTAGAAATCCACGACCTCTTCCAGCGTCTCGAAGATGCCGTTGTGCATGTACGGCGCGGTATAGGTGAGCTCGCGCAATGTCGGCGTCAGAAAGGTGCGCTCCGTCTCGGCCCGATGGGTGCGGATATAGGCGCCCAGATCCTCGCGCAGGTTCATGTAATTGGGCACGCCCATGAACTTGGCATAGGTCACGAAGGCGGAATGGCGTTCGGGATCGTTCCAGATTTTGGGATTGTCCGGCACGCCAGTGTTGTGCGGCGCATCGTCGGTAAAGCGCGCGCCCGAATGGCACGACGCGCATTGGCCCTTGCCCTCGAAAATCGCCTGGCCGCGCTGGGCGGCGGCGCTCATCTCGCCGGTGTCGTAGGGGGCGTTGCGCGACTGAATGGTCTTCATGAAGTCCATCAGCGCGTTGCGAGCGCCGCCGTTCGAGGGCTCCGACATGCCGGCGGCGGCAAACATTTCGATATAGATGGGATCTTGCTTCAGGCGCTCCTGCATGATCCGCATATCCATGTTCATCAGATATGTTTCCGTGATCATCTCCCGCGCGACATCGTTGAGATTGGTTCCGAGCCGGCCATCATGGAGCCACGCGCTACGAAATCCGACATTGGCGAGTGTCGGAGAATTGCGGAAATGGCCAGCGCCCGAATACGCGTCCGACAAAGCCTGGCCATCGGTAAAGGCCATGGTCGGATCGTGGCAACTCGAACAGGAAAGCCGCGTGTCGCCGGAAAGCCGGTAATCGTAGAACAGCCGCTTGCCAAGCTCTGCCCGCGCTTCGTTCACGTCAATTGGCGGCTCTGGCGTGACGGCGTCCTGTGCCCAGGCCGCACCCCCTGCAAGGAGGGCGACGGACAGAATACCCCTTAGGATCATGAGATGCTCCTCTGCAGCTAGCGACGGCGGGCCTGCCAGAATCGGGCAGGAGTGCGAGTTCCCAGACCGCTAGGTGACACGACGCTTCACGAGACGGTGTTGACCTAGATCAATGTTGGCCGCGTCAGCCGCAAAAAAAGCTTCAGGGTTGCAAAGAGGTTTCAATAGGTTAGTGAATTGGTAAGGTATAATTCAGGGAATTCTGTATGAAGATGATGAATTAATGGGCAGGCGCTCCGGTCGGTTAATCTGCATTATCGTGATAGGTTAATGAGCTGAATTGCGTTGCAGGGAAGTGTGCGCATTCCGGTCTGACATCCGGGCCGTGTCGTGGCCCTGCGCCCGCCGACCGGACGCGCCGAAGCGGAGAGAGGCGCATCGCGGCCGCGTCTTCCGTCAGAACCGCCGCACTGCAGGAGCCATGTGGTCGCGAACCGGTCCGGCCCACCGCAGTGGCGCAAGCGAAGGGTGCGCTGCGTTCCGCGCGGGTGACGTTCCGGCACTTCATCGCCACAGGGAGGGCGTGTCTCTGAAGCTCCGCAGTGTGCGTAGGACCAGGCCGCATACAGGATTGGCCCACATGGTGCGGGCACCGGCGACGCATGGGGCCGCTGGTCAGGCGACGACACCCAGCTCCCGCACGCGATAGGAGAGCCGAAGCGCGCCCGCCTCCGGGTCTGACAGGTCCACGTCGTAAAAGGAGGCGGGGGTGATCCCGCCGAGCGCGGGAAGCGTGCCGCAAAGCATGGCCTCGCCCTCTGCCAGCGGGGCTGCCTCCAGCAGCGTGGCCAGGGGAAGGATGCTGGCCAGAGCGCCCGATTGATAAAGCCGCCGCTCGGATCCTTCTCCGATCCAGCAGCGCAGCTGCAGCGTGTCCAGCCTTTCCGAAAGCGGATCGAACGGCCAGAGCGCGCGGGCTACCGGTTTCGCGCAGATCTGTTTTGAGTGCGCCACCGAATGCGCCTCCAACCCGCGGTCCGTGTGGTCGGAAGCGAGGCCCAGCCAAAGCCTGCCCGCGCTGTGCAGCAGGAAGGGCTCCACCTCGCCGGAGGTCTCGCCGCCAAGAACGGCGATCTCGCCGCTCTGCGTCGCCAGGGTCGGCGACACTCCGTAGAAAAGCGGCGTACGAGACGGGCGCGGAACGCCGATCCCCGCCAGTTCTTCGATGTGATGGGCCACTGCCGCCTGATCCCGTCCCGTCCAGCCGGCAATGGTCAGGCGCGTCAACTCGACCTTGAGCGGGCCATCCTGGGTTTCGAAGTCGAGGGGCATCGGGCATCTCCAAACTCTGAACCGGCGCGTCGGCCCCGCCTCTGCGCGCCGGAACGGCGAGATGCAAGGGCGATCGTCTTGCCAACGCGCGGCGCGGCGCCGGTGGTCGGGCCCTTGGCCGGGCCCCGGCTGCACAAACGCATCGGCAGGAGCGCAAGTCCTTGGCATGGTTGGGCCATGAAGAGAATCAACCTCGAACAGATGCGCACCTTTCTGTCGGTCGTGCGCCATGGCGGTGTGTGCAAGGCGGCCGACGGGCTCAACCTGACGCAGCCCGCCGTGTCGGCCCGGATCAAGGCGCTGGAGGAGACGCTGGGCCTCGCACTGTTCGAGCGCACCGCCGGAGGCATGCACCTGACCAAGGGCGGCGAAATCCTGCGAACCTACGCCGAGCAGTTCGAACATCTGTCCGACCGGGTCGCGCGCGATCTCGTGGCGCCGGACAGCGTCGACGGACGCCTGCGCCTCGGCGTGTCGGAGACCATCGCGCAATGCTGGCTGCCCGATCTCATCGGTGTGTTGCACGCGCGCTATCCCCGCCTGGAGATCGAGATCAACGTCGATATCTCGAGCAGCCTGCGCGCGGCGCTCTTGGACCGCCGGATCGACCTGGCCATCCTGCTCGGCCCCGTCTCCGAATACTCCGTCGACAATATCGTGCTGCCAGGCTTCGACCTGCGGTGGTACGTGTCCGCCAGCGCGCCGCCCGCCCCCGATGTGCAGGCGCATCTGAAGGGCCCGGTGCTCAGCTACGCGCGCAACACGCGGCCCTACCGGGAATTGAAGGCGCTGCTGTTTGAGCGTGTCGGGCCGGGCGTCGCGATCTTTCCGTCGTCGTCGCTGTCGGCCTGTTTCCGGCTGGTCGAGGCCAATCTCGGCGTCGCGGCGCTGCCCAAGGCCCTGGGCGATGCCTACGTGGCGGCCGGCGCGGTGCGGGAGTTCGATCCCGGGTGGGTGCCCGAGCCGCTGCGGTTCTCCGCCTCCTTCCTCGGCGAGCCGCGCAACCACCTGACGGAATCCGCTGCCCATCTCGCCCATGACGTCGCCGTCGCGTTCCTGAGTAATAACGAAACTTGATGGTCTAGCCCAAAAAGATTCGATTTGCGTTTATGTATGGCGCTCTTCACGCTCCGCGCCATGGATGGGATGCGGCCGTGAACGACGACTACCAGAACCTGCGGGCGAGCGATCTGCCCACGGTGCGGGCGGCAATCAGGGCCGGGCGCTACCGGTCGCACACGGCCGGGCTCGGCCTTGGCTATCTGCAGACCAACCTGGCCATCCTGCCCGAGGCCTACGCGCTGGACTTCATGCGCTACTGCCAACGCAACCCCAAGCCGTGCCCGCTTGTGGGTGTCTCGGATACCGGCGCCCCGCTTATGTCCACGCTTGGCGCCGATATCGACATTCGCACCGATGTGCCGTCCTACAGTGTCTATCGCGACGGGGCGCTCGCCGAGACGGCGACGGATATCCGCCATCTCTGGACGGAGGACATGGTCGCCTTCGCACTGGGCTGTTCCTTCACGTTCGAGCACGCGCTGATCGAGGCCGGAATCCCGGTCTGGCATATCGAGAACGACACGACCGTGCCGATGTTCCGCTCCAACATCGACACCGTGCCGGCCGGCCCGTTCTCCGGGAAGATGGTGGTGAGCATGCGCAGCGTCGACCGCGCTGATGCCGGCAAGGCGGCTACGGTCTCGGGCCGGTTCCCGCTCGCCCACGGCGCGCCCGTTCACCGCGGCAGCCCGTCCGAGATCGGGATCGCCGATCTGGCCCGGCCCGATTGGGGCGACCCGGCCCCGGTGGCCGAAGGGCAATCGCCGCTCTTCTGGGCCTGCGGGGTCACACCGCAGGTGGCGATCGAGAACGCCCAAGTCCCGATCTGCATCACGCATACGCCCGGGCACATGCTGATCACCGACGTCCCCGAGGACGCGGATGTGCCGATCCTCACCTTCAGCACGCCAACGGCGGCTTAGACCCAACAAGGAGAACGACCATGAGACGCACGCTGACAATCCTCGGCCTGACCACCGCGCTTGCCGCCCCCGCCCTTGCGGAAGACCTGTCCGTGGTGGGCAGCTGGTCCGGCCTTCCGCTGCACAAGCAGTACGAGGCGCCGTTCTGGGGCGAGGCCCTGCCGGCGGCGTCGGAGGGCGGCATCGCCGTTTCGCTGACAACGCACGATCAGATGAACCTCGGCGTGGGCGACGTGTTCCGCCTGCTCGGCGACGGCGTGTATGACGTCGCCATGACAGTGGCCGACTATGCCGTGGCCGACGCGCCGGAGCTTGAAGGCCTCGACGTGCCGCTTCTGGCGCTGACGGCGGACGACGCGCGCGCCATGGTCGATGCCGCGCGCCCCATGGTCGCAGACATCTACCGCGACCGGTTCAACAGCCATGTGCTGGCCATCGCGCCCTATCCGCCGCAGGTCGTCTTCTGCAATGCCGAGGTGGGCAGCCTCGGCGATCTGGAGGGGCTGAAGGTTCGGGCGTCGGGCCGCATGACGGCCAAATTCCTCGAAGCGTTGGGAGCGGAAGGCGTGAATGTCAGCTTCTCCGAAGTGCCGGGCGCCCTGCAGAAGGGGGTTGTCGACTGCGCGGTGACGGGTGCGGGCTCGGGCTACAGCGCGGGATGGTGGGAGGTGTCGACGCATCTACTGCCGATCCCGCTGGGCGGCTGGGACAGCGTCGTGACCGCGATGAACCTCGACAAGTGGAACAGCCTCGACGCGGACACCCAGGCGCTGATCTCGGCCGAGGTCGTGTCCGGTTTCGAGGATCCGGCCTGGGCCAGCGCACAGGACGCATTGGTCAACGATATCGCGTGCCTCACCGGCAACGGCGATTGTCCGGCCGGCGACGCACGCTCCATGACGCTGGTCGAGGTGTCGGAGGCCGATTTCGACAAGGCCCGCGACGTGCTCGTGGGCGAGGTTCTGCCCGACTGGGCCAGCCGCGCGGGCGGCGACTGGGCCGCGCGCTGGAATGCATCCGTCGGCTCGACCGTCGGTGTCAGCATTCCCACGAACTGACCGGCACGCGGGGCAGGGGCCGATGGTGGACACGATTCTCCTGCGGTTGCGCAGTGTGAACCGATGGGTCGCGATCCTGATCGGCGTCCTGCTTCTGGCCTGCGTGGTCTTCGTGCTGGCCGACATCGTCTTGCGCCGCCTGGGGTCGACCCTGGGCGGCACCGACGAGATCAGCGGCTATGTCATGGCGATCGCCACGTCGTGGGGCATGGGCTACACGCTGACGGAACTGGGCCATGTGCGCATCGACATCCTGCGCTGCCGGGTCCGCAGCCGTGGGCGGGCGCTCTTTGATCTGGTGTCGATGCTGGCGCTTTCCGGGGTGATCACGCTGATCGCGATCCGCGGCTGGCCGGTGCTGGAGCGATCGCTGGCCAACGGATCGCGCGCCAACACCCCTCTGGAAACCCCGCTGGCGCTGGTGCAGGCGCCGTGGCTCGCGGGGTGGGTCTGGTTCGCGCTGACGGCGTGGCTGACCTTTCTGGCCGCCCTCTTCCTTATTGCGCGGGGTGAGTTCGAGCGCTCGGAGGCGGCCATCGGCACCTTCGGCGAAGCGGATGCGCTGCGATGATCGGCTATCTGTCCCTCGGTCTGCTGGCGCTTCTGAGCCTCTCGATCCCGGTCGGCATCGTGCTGTTCCTCTTGGGTTTCGGCATCGACGCCTTCTTCAGCCCGTTCCCGCTGATCAAGGGGTTGGGCAACCTCGTCTGGTCGACGTCGAACAATGCGACGCTGATCGCGATCCCCTTCTTCGTTCTGCTGGGCGAGATCCTGGTGCGCAGCGGCATCGCCGCGCGCACCTATGCGGCGCTCGACAAATGGGTCAGTTGGCTGCCCGGCGGTCTGGTCCACGCCAACATCGCGACCGCCACGATGTTCTCGGCCACATCGGGATCGTCCGTGGCCACGGCGGCGACGGTCGCCACGGTTGCCATGCCCCAGGCCGAGCGACTGGGCTACGACCCCAAGCTCTTTTCCGGCGCGATTGCCGCGGGCGGAACGCTGGGCATCATGATCCCGCCGTCGATCAACCTCATCGTCTACGGCTTTCTGACCCAGACCTCGATCCCGCAGCTCTTTCTGGCCGGGCTGGTGCCCGGCGTCACGCTCGCGTTGGGGTTCATCGTGATCACGATGATCATCTGCGCCGTCCGGCCCGCGCTTGGCGGCGAGCGGCGCATGTTTCCGCTGCTCGTCATGGTCCGCGCGCTGGCCGAGCTCGTGCCGATCTTCCTGCTCTTTGCCGTCATTATCGGCTCGATCTACCAAGGCTGGGCGACGCCTACGGAAGCGGCGGCGGTGGGGGTTGCGGGGGCCATCGTCATCGCGGCGATCTTCGGCGGCGTCAGCACGCGGATGTTCACCGAGAGCGTGCTCGGCACGGTCAAGATCACCTCGATGATCATGTTGGTCGTCATCGCGGCCTCGTTTCTGAACTTCACGCTCGCCTCCGCCGGGCTCGGGCGCGAGTTGGAGGCGTTCCTCGACAGCCTCGGCCTGTCGCCGCTCAACACGATCCTGGTGATCGTCTGCATGTACATCGTGCTGGGATTCTTCATCGAAACCCTGTCGCTGATGGTCGTGACGATCCCGATCATCGTGCCCATCGTGATCGAGCAGGGCTACGATCCGATCTGGTTCGGCATCCTCATGATCGTTCTGATCGAGATGGCGCTGATCACGCCGCCGGTGGGGCTGAACCTATATGTCGTGCAGGGCGCCCGGCGCGAGGGCCGAATGAGCGAGGTGATGCTGGGTGCGATCCCGTATATCCTGGCGATGCTGGCCATGGCGGCCGCGCTGATCGCCTTCCCGGGGATCGCCCTTTACCTGCCGAACTCCCTGAGCGGGTCATAAGGCCGAGGGCCGGCCGCGGGATGGCCGAAGCTGAGTGAGAGCGCATGACGAGCGACCTTTCGAGCGCGCAACCGAGCTGGCCCGCAATCCGCACCGTGGGCGTGGACGGGTTGCTGGTGAGCTTCGGCGACCGCCTGAGCGAGCCCGCCAACCGGGCCGCTCTGGCCTTTCGCGCCGCGCTGGAGCGCGACGGCCCGCCGGAAATCGAAGAAACCTCCACATCGCTTGTCTCTGCCTATCTGCGCTTCGACGCGGTGGCCTGCGACCATGGCGCGGTGGAGCGCGCGGTCGCGGCGCTTCTGGCGACGCGGGACTGGTACGCCGCACCGCTGCCGCAAGGCCGGCGCCGCTGGCGCATTCCCACCGTGTTCGGCACCGATCTCGCCCCCCAGCTTGACGAAGCGGCCGCCGCCGCCGGCATGTCGGCCGGGGATGCGATCCACTCGATCTCGGAAACGCGGGTGCGCGTGCAGACCATCGGCTTCGCGCCCGGTCAGCCCTATCTGGGCGAACTCGATCCCGCATGGGACATCCCGCGCCAGACCGAGCTGACCGAACGTGTTCCCATCGGGGCCCTGACCGTCGCCATCCGGCAGCTCGTGCTCTTCTCCGTCTCCACCCCCACCGGGTGGCGCCATGTCGGGCAAACCGCGTTCCAGCTCTTCCGCCCCGACAGCGCCGATCCGTTCGTGCTGCGCCCCGGAGACGAGGTGCATTTCGATCCGGTCTCCCGCGAGGTCTATGAACGGGTGCAGGCCGAGGGACCGGACGGTGGTGCCACGATGGAGCGCTTGCCATGAGCCGGTCGCTGATCGTGCACCGCGTCGGCCCGGGTGTGACCGTTCAGGATCAGGGCCGGCCTGGCTATCTGGGCTATGGCGTGTCCCGGGGCGGCGCGGTCGACCGGCTGGCCCTTGCCGAAGGCGCGGCGCTGCTCGGACAGCCGCCCTCCTGCGCCGCGCTGGAGATGCCCGCAATGGGGGGCGAGTTCGAGGCCACCGAGGATCTGCGCATCGCCCTGACGGGCGCGCCGATGCGCGCGGCGCTCGAGGGCACGCGGCTGACCTGGGATGCCAGCCATCCGCTGCCCAAGGGGGCCCGCCTGTCGATCGGCGGGGCGGAGGCGGGCAGCTACGGATACCTCCATGTCGGCGGCGGGTTCGACACGCCGCTCGCCCTCGGCGCCCGGGCGGTGCAGCTGGCCGCAGGGCTCGGCGCCCCGGTCGCGGCGGGCGGTGCGCTGCCCGTCGGCCCCGATCCCACGCCGCACGCCACGGGCCGTCTGCTGCGCTCGGAGCCGCGCTGCGGCGGCGGCCTTGTGCGGATGGTGCCGAGCCTGCAGACCCTGGTGTTTCCGGAGGCAGAGCGCGCGCGCTTCGAGGCCACCGCCTTCACCCGCGATGCCCGCGGCAACCGGATGGGCGTGCGTTTCGTGCCGGAGGGCGCCGGGTTTCACGCCGAGGCCGGCCTGTCCGTTCTGTCGGAAGTCATCGTTCCGGGCGACGTGCAGGTCACGGGCGACGGCACCCCCTTCGTGCTGCTGGCCGAGTGTCAGACGACGGGCGGCTACCCCAGGATCGGCACCGTCCTGCCCGCCGATCTGCCCCGCGTCGCGCAAACCCGCCCGGGCGACGTGTTGCGGTTTCGCTTCGTGACGCTGGAGGACGCCATCGCGATCGAGCGCAAGGAGGCCGTGCGGCGGGCGGGGCTCGCCCGTGTGCTGCAGCCGCTGATCCGGCGACCGGAAGACATCCGCGACCTGCTGACCTATCAACTGGTGGACGGCGTCACCAACGGCGACGATCTCGAAAGGAACTCCGCATGACCCTAACCGTCGATCTCAACGCCGATATGGGAGAGAGCTTCGGCCCCTGGCCCATGGCCGACGATACCGCGCTGCTCGACGTGGTGACCTCGGCCAACATCGCGTGCGGGTTTCACGGGGGTGACTGGGACACGATGGCGCGCACCATGGGGGCGGCCGCAATGCGCAATGTCGGGATCGGGGCGCATCCGGGCTTTCCCGATCTGCAGGGGTTCGGGCGGCGCCGGATGGAGATCCCGGGCGACAGCCTCGGAAACCTCGTCCGCTATCAGCTCGGCGCCGCCCAGGCGATGGCGCGGGTGGCCGGGGCCCCGGTGCGTCACTTCAAGCTGCACGGCGCGCTGTCCAACATGTCCTCCGAGGACAAGGAGATGGCGCTGACCTGTTACCGCGCCGCATTGTCCGTCGACCCGGAGATCATCGTGATGGTGCTGGCCGGAACGGCCCAGCAGGCGGCGGTGGAGGAGCTTGGCTGCCGCGCGGCCTGCGAGATCTTCGCCGACCGTGCCTATAACGACGATGCGACACTCGTCGACCGGCGGATCGACGGGGCGGTCATCCATGACCCGGAAGTGGCAAGCGCCCGCGTGCTGGAGATGCTGCGCGCCGGGGCGATCATCACCGAAAGCGGCAAGCGCATCGCGGCCAAGATCGACACGGTGTGCATGCACGGCGATACCCCGACGGCCGTGGCGCTGTCGCGCTCCGTCCGCCAGCGCCTGGAAGCGGCGGACGTCGTCGTCGCCCGTTTCGAGGGCGCGCGGCTCTAGCCGGTATCCGAGGGCGGGCAGGGCAGGCACACCTGAGCCGAAGCGGGTGCCTACCAGCGCGGGTCGTCGAGGCCAGCGGGGAAAGCGCGCGGAAGCAGCGCGGCCTGAAACCAGATCAGAGCCGTGTAGATCGAGAATACGGGCCGCCCCGTGGCTCGGCGGATGTCCTGTGCGAAAGGCACCATGTTGGTGCATTCCAGGACGATAGCGCCGACGCGGGGCTCGCGCTCGACAAGGCGGTGCGCGGCCTCGACGACCTCCTCCCGTGCCGCGGCGAAGTCGATCTCGGCGGCATCGCCGAGCACTTTCTGGGTGAACTCGCCCGACGCGGCCGTCCCGACGACGGGCGTTCCCTCCGGCACGCCGGCGGCGCTCAGATGGTCCGGCCCCAGCGTCTCGGCCGAGATGGTGACGATCCCGACGCGTTGACCGGTGGGGAGCATTCGGGCGACCCACGGCACCTGCAGGAGCGACGAGCTTGCCACCGGCACGCCTAGCTCCTCCGCCATGCGATCCTGCAAGGGGATGAGGAACCCGCAATTGGTGGCGATCCCGTCGCAGCCCGCGGCGACAAGCTCCTTTCCGGCGTCCACGAACCCGGCCGCCTGTGCCCAGGGGTCGCCCCGCACCACGTTGTCCGGGGTCGCGCCGCGCACGATGCGGTACTGCACCGGAAATGGCCATGTCGCGGCATTGCCGATATCGCCATGGATGCGGGGAAAGCGCGTCTCCAGCATCAGGATGCCGAGCGCTGCGCCGTAGATCGTTTTGCCGCCGTGCTCCACCATGGCTTTCGCGCCTCCCGCCCACGTAGAACGATTGACCCAAGGTTTTGCCGCGTGCAAGCGTCGGGCGCGAGAGGGGGCAGCATGTCTAACACACTCAACGGCGCCGATGCGATGGTTCGGATGCTGCAAGCGCATGGCGTGACACATGTTTTCGGGCTATGCGGGGATACCTCGCTGCCCCTCTACGACTCGCTGCGCAATCTCGACCACGGCATCACCCATGTGCTCACGCGCGACGAACGCTCGGCCACCTACATGGCCGATGCCTATGCCCGCGTCTCCGGTCGCCCGGGCGTCTGCGAGGGCCCGTCGGGCGGCGGCGCGACCTATATTCTGCCCGGGCTGATCGAAGCCAGCGAATCGAGCTTCCCGGTGCTTGCCATCACGTCGGACGTCTCCGTCGCCTCCTATGGCAAGTTCCCCCTGACCGAGGTCGATCAGGAAGCGCTGATGCGCCCGCTTACGAAGTGGAACACCGTCATCCGCGATGCCGGGCATATCCCGCGGATGGTGCGCAGCGCGTTTCGCGCCATGTCGACCGGGCGGCCGGGCGCGGCGCATCTGGGCCTGCCTTACGATATCCAATACGATCCGGTCGACGCCGGTGACATCTGGGCCGATACCGCCTTGGTCACCTATCCGGCCTATCCGGCCGCGCCCGCCCCGGGCGCCGCCGAGGCCGTTCTCGACGCGCTGCTGTCGGCCAAGGCGCCCCTCGCCGTCTGCGGCGGTGGCGTGGTAATCGCCGGGGCGGAGGCGGAGCTGGCGCGTCTCGCCTCCCGGCTCGATCTGGCCGTGGCCACGTCGATCTCCGGCCAGGGTGCGCTGGCGGAGACCCATCCGCAAGCGCTCGGCGTCGTCGGTTCCAATGGCGGGACGGACGAGACATGGGAAGCCATGGAGTCCGCGGACCTCGTGCTGTTTCTGGGCTGCCGCGCCGGGTCCACCACCACGGCGCGCTGGGAGGCGCCGAAGCCCGGCGCGCGCATCCTGCATATCGACAGCGATCCCATGGCCATCGGCGCGAACTACCCCACCGAGGTGGGCGTGGTCGCCGATCTCAGGCTTGCGCTGGCCGAGATCAACGCACTGCTCGATGCGCGCGAGGCCCGCGGCGCGTTGCCGTCGGGCCTGGGCGGCGCGGCGCGCACGGCCGACCTTCGGGCGAGGAAATTCGAGCGGTTCGCGGCGCTCGCCGCCAGCGACGCGGCCCCGCTCCGGCCGGAGCGCCTCATCGCCGCGCTCCAGCGCCTCTTGCCGGAGGAGGCGGTGCTCGTGTCGGACCCGGGCACCACCTGTCCCTATCTTTCGGCCTATTACCGGCTGCCGAAGCCCGGGCGCCACTTCATCACCAACCGCGCCCACGGCGCCCTGGGCTATGCGCTGCCCGCGGCGCTGGGCGCGTGGTACGGCCGGCCGGGTGCAAAGGTCGTCGCGCTGATGGGGGACGGCTCGTTCGGCTTTGCCTGCGGCGAGTTGGAGACAATGGCGCGCATGGGGGCCGATATCACGTTCGTCGTGATCTCGAACGCGAGCTTCGGCTGGATCAAGGCCAGCCAGAAGGCCGACAAGGGCGCGCGCTACTACAATGTGGATTTCGGACGGACCGACCATGCGGCCGTCGCCGCGGCCTTTGGCCTGCGCTCCTGGCGCGTCGAGGATCCCTCCGCGCTCGACACGGCCCTGGCCGCCGCGCTCGAAGCGGAAGGGCCGACGCTGGTGGACGTGCTGTGCCAACCGCTGGAGGAGGCCGCCGCCCCGGTGCGCCGGTGGATGGGGTAGGGATGGTTCTCCGCCCCGATGACCCGCCCTCCGACGGCCCGCACGCCCAGGGGCCGCACCCCGGGGCGCCGGAGTGCGATGAACCGTGCATCGCCGCGCTGGACGTCTGGCATCTGCAGATGCCCGTCACGGCGCGGCGCGACCATGGGATCGGGTCGGTGGAGGGCAGCGTCGAAATCGTGGTGCTGCGCCTCACGCTGGAAGACGGCACCGAAGGCTGGGGCGAAGCCGCGCCCTGGTCCGTCTTCACCGGATCGGCGGAGGCGAGTTTCGCGGCCCTTGCCCGCTACATCGCCCCGCTCGTCGTGGGACGCCGGATCGGCGCGCGCGCATCGATCCTCGACCAAGCCGCGAAGGCCGTCGCTCACTGCACCGAGGCGAAAGCGGCGCTCGAAACGGCCCTCCTGGACGCGCAGGCGCGCCGGGTGGGCCTTCCCCTGCATGCGCTGCTCGGCGGGCGCTGCCGCGACCGGATCGCGCTCTCGTGCTCGCTGGCCGATCCCGCATGGGACAACGATCTCGCCCTTCTGGAGCGTCTGAGGGCGGACGGCGTCGGGATTGTCAAGCTGAAGGCCGGGTTCGCCGGTCATGCCTTCGATGTCATGCGCCTCGAAGCCCTGCGCCGCGACTATCCGGAGGTCCGCGTCCGCGTCGATTACAACCAGGGCCTGCAGCCCGACGCCGCCGCCTCCTGCGTGCGCGATGTGGCCCGGTTCGCACCGGACTTCATCGAACAGCCCGTGCGGGCCGATCTCTGGGGCATGATGGCCCGCCTGCGCGAGCGGCTGGACGTGCCGCTTCTCGCCGACGAGAGCGTGTTCGGGCCGGAAGACATGCTGCGCGCCGCCCGCGCGGGCATCGCCGATGGCGTGTCGGTGAAGATCATGAAGGCTGGCGGCCTGACGCGGGCGCAGACGGTCGCGCGGATCGCCGGCGCGGCGGGCCTCAGCGCCTATGGGGGAGACATGTTCGAAACCGGGATCGCCCATCTGGCCGGGGCCCATATGATCGCGGCCACGCCCGAGATCACGCTCGGCTGCGAGTTCTATCAGTCGCGCTACTTCCTCGCCGAGGATCTCTTGACCGAGCCCATCGCGCTCGAAGCGGGCGCGCTCGTCGTGCCGCGGGCCCCGGGCCTGGGGCGGGAGGTGGATCCCGAGAAAGTGCGCCGTTACGCCTGCACTCACACCCGCATCGACGCAAAGCGAGACCCCGCATGAGCCATCCCGCCGACCGCAAGCGCGTCGCCGTCATCGGCGCGGGGATCGTGGGCGTGGCCACCGCGCTCTGGCTGCAGCGCGACGGGCACGACGTTCTTCTGATCGACAGGGAGGGGCCCGCGGCCGGGGCAAGCTTCGGCAACGGGGGTGTGCTGGCCTCGTGCTCCGTCGTGCCGGTGACGGTGCCGGGATTGCTGCGCAAGGCGCCGCGGATGCTGTTCGATCCCAATCAGCCCCTCTTCCTGAAGTGGGGCTATCTGCCGAAGCTCCTGCCGTGGCTGACGCGGTATCTGGGGCACGCCCGGGCGGACGTGGTAAGGCGACGCGCCGCGGCGCTGGCGCCGATCATCGGCGACAGTCTGGCCGAGCATCAGGCGTTGGCGAAGGGCACCCCGGCGGAGCGCTTCATCGCACCGTCGGACTACCTTTATGTCTACGACACCCGCGCCCAGTACGAGGCCGATGCCTTCGGATGGGCCGTCCGCCGCGACAACGGTTTTACCTGGGAGGTTCTGGAAGGTGAGGCGTTTCGCGCCTACGATCCGAGCTTTGCGCCGCAACTGAACTGCGCCGCCAAGCTGCCGGACCATGGCCGGATCTCCGACCCCGGCGCCTATGTGACGGCGCTCGCCACTCATCTGGAAGGGCAGGGCGGGCGGCTGCGCGTGGGCGAGGTGACGGACTTCGTGCGTGAGAACGGCGCGCTCACCGGCCTGCGCGTGTCGGGCGAGACGATACCGTGCGATGCCGCCGTTCTCTGCACCGGGGTCTGGTCGGGCCCCCTGGCGCGCAAGCTCGGTCTGAAGCCGCCGCTCGAATCCGAACGCGGATATCATCTGGAGCTGTGGGAGCCCTCGGTCATGCCCCGCTCGCCGGTGATGGTGGCCTCGGGGAAGTTCGTCATGACGCCGATGGAGGGGCGGCTCCGCCTTGCGGGCGTGGTGGAGTTCGGCGGGCTGAACGCGCCGCCCTCGCGGGCGCCGTTCAAGCTGTTGGAACGCAACGCACGGGCCGCGTTGCCGGGGCTGACCTGGTCGAAGAGCATGGAATGGATGGGGCACCGGCCCTCGATGGCGGATTCGACCCCGATGATCGGTCCGGTCGCCGGGCTGCGCGGGGCCTATGTGGGCTTCGGGCACGACCATATCGGGCTGACCGGCGGGCCCAAGACGGGCCGCCTGCTGTCGCAGCTCATCGGCGGCACGCAGCCAAACATAAACCTTGCGCCCTATGACCCGAAGCGCTTTCACTAAGCGCGTCGGGCAAAACAAAAAACACGGCTCTGATGCAACGAGGGAGACACCACATGAATCGCATTTCACTTCTGCTCGGCGCGACCGCGCTGAGCGTCGCGGCCGGCGCCGCCTCCGCCGAAAAATGGGACATGCCGATGGCCTACGCGGCCACCAACTTTCATTCCGAGGTTGGTGCCAGCTTCGCCGCCTGCGTGACGGAAGGCTCCGGCGGCGATCTCGAGATCGTCACGCATCCGTCCGGCTCGCTCTTCCCCGGCAACGAGATCAAGCGCGCGGTGCAGACCGGTCAGGCCAGTATCGGCGAGCGGCTGCTGTCTGCGCACCAGAACGAGAACCCGCTCTACGGTGTGGACTCGATCCCGTTCCTCGTCTCGTCCTTCGACGAGCATGAAAAGCTCTGGGAGATCGCAGGCCCCGCGGTGGCAGAGGTGCTGGACGAAGACAATCTGCACTACCTCTACTCGGTGCCGTGGCCGCCCCAGGGCCTCTATTTCGCCAAGGAGATCAACGCCGTTTCAGATATGGAGGGGATCAAGTTCCGCTCCTACAACACCGCCACCGCGCGGATGGCGGAGCTGACGGGCATGCTTCCCGTGCAGGTCGAGGCTGCCGAACTGAGCCAGGCGCTGGCCACCGGCGTGGCCGAGGCGTTCATCTCGTCGGGCGCGACGGGCTATGACCGCAAGGTGTGGGAGCATCTGTCCCATTTCTACGAGGTCGACGCATGGCTGCCGCGGAATGCGGTGTTCGTGAACAAGGACGCGTGGGAGGATCTGGCGGACGAAACCAAGGCCGTGCTCGAGGAGTGCGCCGCCGCGGCGAAGGCCGAGGGGTTGGAGCGCTCCAAGGAGTACACCCAGTTCACGCTGAACGGCCTGAAAGAGGGCGGCATGACCGTGCAGCGCGCGGGCGATGCGCTGGTTGGCGAGCTGCAGACCATCGGCGAGACCATGACCAACGAATGGCTCGACGCGGCGGGCGACGGCGGTTCTGCGATCGTCGATGCCTACAAGTCGGGCGGCTGATCCGGAACCGGGCGGTACGGGCCTGCCGTGCCGCCCGTGCCGGAGCTACGCGGCCCCATGACGATGACCTATGACGCGTTCCGGGAGAAAGAGCGGGACGGCTGGAACGCCCGCGCGCCGCGTTACGAGAGCGCGACCGCGCGGGCGACGCTTCAGTCGATCCCGATGCTGTTGCACCTGGCCGAGATCCGCCCGGGCGCGCGTCTGCTCGATCTGGGATGCGGCCCCGGCTATCTGGCAGCTGCGGCCCATGCGGTCGGCGCGCACTGCACCGGCGTGGACTTTGCGCCGGACATGCTGCGCGTAGCACGGGCGCGCTGCCCCGGGGTCGAGTTCGTGGCGGGCGATGCCGCGGCCTTGCCGTTCGGGGACGCCCAGTTCGATGTTGTGGCGGCCAACTTCGTCTTTTTTCACCTGGCCGACCCCCAAGCCGCCATTGCCGAAGCGGCGCGGGTGCTGCGCCCGGGCGGCCGCTTCGTGTTCAGCCAGTGGCTTGGGCCGGACAAGTCGGAGCTCTATCGGGACGTGATCGGCGCCGTCCAGGCGCATGGCGATCTGAGCCGCGCGGATCCCGCCCCCGACGCCTACGCCCTGTCCGAGCCGGAAACCGCCCGGGCGGCGCTGCGCGCGGCGGGGTTCGTGGCATTCGACAGTGCTCTGGTGCAGAACGTCCTGACGGTGGAGCAGGATGATTTCTTTGATTTCTTCATGACCTTCGGCGTGCGCGTGCCTGCCATCGTCGAGGCGCAGACGGCGCCCGTTCAGGCCGCCATGCGCGCGGAGATGAACGAACGTATGGCGACCTATCGCACCGAGCACGGCGGGTACGACGTGCCGATGCCCAGCATCCTTTACGCAGGACGAAAACCATGAAAGCGCTCCGCAATACTCTCGACACCCTGTATCTGGCGGGCGGCATCGTTGCGGCCCTGTTCCTGATCGCGATCCTGTCCATCATCGTGCTGCAGATGCTGGCGCGATGGACCGGTCAGGTGTTCCCGGGAGCGACGGATTACGCCGGCTATTCAATGGCCTGCGCGTCGTTTTTCGCGTTCGCCTATGCGCTCAATCACAACGCCCATATCCGGGTATCGATCGTTTTGTCCGCGCTCGGGCGGTTCCGGCGCTGGGGCGAGCTCTGGTGCTTCGCCATCGGATCGGTGATCGCCACCTACCTCGCCTGGTTTGCGGTACGCGGCAATTGGTGGTCGTGGAAGCTCAACGAGATCAGTCAGGGCCTCGACAAGACGCCGATCTGGATCCCGCAGCTTGGCATGTCGATCGGGTCGATCCTTCTGGCCATCGCGTTCTGGGACAACTTCATCAACCTCGTCCGTCGCGGCGATCACAACATGACCGGCGAGACGGTGGATCAAGAACATGCCGAGTAACCCCTGCTGCCCGGTCTCGGCGGCCGCTCCGACAGGGGCCGGACCATGGCGGATCGCGCCTCGCGCGGCTGCCCCAGACCGAACCGTTGCCGCGGCCGGGCCCCCTCAATCAACCCACCGCTGAAGGACAAGACGCTTGGAACAACTTGCCCCGATCCTGATCTTCGTCTTCGTCCTGTTCTTCCTGCTCGGCTCCGGTGTCTGGGTCGGCCTCGCCCTGATGGGCGTGGCCTATGTCGGGATGGAGCTTTTCACCGCGCGCCCGCCGGGGGACGCGATGATCACCCGGGTCTGGGGGGCGTCGTCCTCGTGGACGCTGACGGCGCTGCCGCTCTTCATATGGATGGGCGAGATCCTGTACCGAACGCGCTTGTCCGAGGACATGTTCCGCGGCCTCAGCCCTTGGATGGCGCGCCTTCCGGGCGGGCTGGTGCATACCAACATCGTCGGCTGCACGGTGTTCGCGGCCGTTTCGGGCTCCTCCGCGGCGACGCTGACGACGGTCGGCAAGATGTCGATCCCGGAGCTCAGACGCAGGGAGTATCCCGAGACGATGATCATCGGAACGCTCGCGGGGGCAGCGACGCTCGGCCTGATGATCCCGCCCTCGCTGACGCTCATCGTCTATGGCGTGACAATCAATGAATCGATCACCAAGCTCTTCATGGCCGGGGTGTTTCCGGGGCTCGTGCTGGCGGGCATGTTCATGACCTATGTCGCGGTGATGTCCTTCGCCTCGCCCAACTTCAACCCGAAGCCCGAGCCGAAGATGTCGTTCGGCGAGAAGCTCGCGAACTCGCGGTTTCTGATCCCCGTGATCCTTCTGATCCTCGTTGTCATCGGCTCGATGTATATGGGTTTTGCCACGGCGACCGAGGCCGCGGCCTTCGGCGTGATCGGCTCGCTGATCCTGGCGGCCAGCCAGGGGTCGCTCACCTGGGGCACGTTCAGCGAAAGCATGATGGGCGCGGTGCGCACCTCGGCGATGATCGCCCTGATCCTGGCGGGCGCGGCGTTTCTGTCGCTCTCGATGGGCTTTACCGGCATCCCGCGCGGCCTGGCGGACCTGATCGCGGGATGGGAGCTGACGCGCTTCGAACTGCTGATGGCGCTTCTCGTCTTCTACATTATTCTCGGCTGCTTCCTCGACGGGATCTCTTCCGTCGTGCTGACCATGGCGGTGGTCGAGCCGATGATCCGGGAGGCCGGGATCGACATCATCTGGTTCGGGATCTTCATCGTCGTGGTTGTCGAGATGGCGCAGATCACGCCGCCCATCGGGTTCAACCTGTTCGTGCTGCAGGGGATGACGAACCACGAGATGACGTTCATCGCGAAGGCTGCGATCCCGATGTTCCTGATCATGGTGGTGATGGTGTTTGTGCTGATCGCGTTCCCGGAACTGGCGACGTGGCTGCCCGAAAACATCCGACAGGGCCCGTGACCCGGCAAGCCGGGCGCGGCGGATGAGGCCGGGGGGATCGCGCGCGCTCTCCTTTCTGGCACAGGCGGGACGCCACGGGCGCGTGCTGTTGGTGGCCGGTCTGCTGGCCGGGATCGCATTGCCGTCTCTTGCCGCGCGCATGGCGCCGTTTCTTCCGGTCCTGATCGCGTCGCTTCTGTTTCTCGCGGTGCTGCGGATCGGCCCGGCGCGGATGGTGGGCACGTTCGGCGACGCCAAGCGCACCCTGCGCGACGTTCTCATCCTGCAGCTTGTCGTTCCGCTCTGCGTCTGCGCGCTGCTGGCGGGGTTCGGCCTGCTGGGCACCGTGCCCGGCATGGCGGTGGCGCTCCTCTTCGCGGCGGCGCCGCTGGCGGGCAGCCCCAACCTGACCCTGATGGTAGGCTTCGATCCCGATCACGCGGTGCGGCTGGTCATCTTGGGCACGGCGCTCATCCCGCTCACCGCGATCCCGGTCTTCTGGGCGCTTCCGGGCCTGACCGGCGGGGCGGAGGTTCTGGGCTCGGCCCTGCGGCTGCTCGTCGTCATCGGGCTGGCGGCCATCGCGGCGGTGCTCTTTCGCCGTCACGTGCTGCCGGATCCGGACCGCAGCACGCTCGACGCCATCGACGGGCTGTCGGCGATTGCGATGGCGGTCGTCGTCGTCGCGCTGATGTCGGCCATCGGCCCGGCCCTGAGCTCGGCACCCGGCGCGCTGGCGGCGTGGATGGCACTGGCCTTTGCCGCCAATCTCGGCGCGCAGGGGCTCGCAGCGATGACGCTGCGCCTGCGGGGCGCCGGGGTCACGCTCGTGCCCACCTCCATCGTCGCCGGAAACCGGAACGTGGCGCTGTTCCTGGTGTCGCTGCCGCCCGAACAGGCGGCGCAGCTTCTGACGTTCATCGGCTGCTATCAGGTGCCGATGTATCTCACGCCGCTTCTGATGCCGCGCTTCTACCGGCGCATCGCGGGCCCCGAGGGCCGCGCGCCCTGATCCGCCATGCGCCTTGGCCGGCCTTGCGACGGGGCCGGTCGGGCGGCGCGCGCGTCAGGGCGCATCCAGCATGGCGCTGATGAAGAGCGAGAACAGCTCGCCCTGTGAACTGATGCGCAGCTTGCTGTAGATGTTGCGGCGATGGATCCGCACGGTGCCCGATGAGATCGTCAGCAGCTTGCCGATCGCCTCGGCGGAATGTCCACGGAGCGTCAGTTCGACCACCTCGCCCTCGCGCTTGGTCAGCAACCCCTCTCCGATCCGGTGGAACGCGGTCTCGATCCGTTCCTCCATGTCCGCGCTCGGCTGCTTGTCGGCCAGGGTGACGTCCTGCCAATGCTTGCGGCACACAGCGTCCACCAAGGGCGCGACGCGCTTCAGGGCGCGCAGCTCGGCATTGGAGAAGCGCTTTTCCGTGCGCATCAGCGAGACGACGAGGACGAGCGCGTCGTTCGCGGCGATGAGATAGCCGATCTCCTCGGCGAGGCCGGTCTGTCCGTAGTAGTTGCGGAAATACTCGCCCTGATAGAAACGGTCCGGTGCGATCTCCCTCAGCCGCCAGAGGCCGGTTCGGGCCGGATCGAGGCTCGCCAGGAAGAACGGATCGAGCAGGTACGGCCCCTCCAGATACTCCTCGACATGGAGCCGCCGCCGCGCGGGCGGAAAATCGTCGAACAGGGCCAGAGGGCGCGCCTTGCCGAGATACCCGAAGATCACCGTGTACTCGTAGGGAGCGATCTGGCGCAAACCGCCCGCAAGGGCCGCCGGAAACTCCGCCGTGCCGATCCTGTCCACCAGATGCGCGGCGGTGTCGATCCACTCCATAGGCGCCATCCCCTTCGATCTCGCCGGTGTCTGGCTTTGGGCTATCACAAATTGCATATTTACACAAAACCGGTATCAGCCAGAATAACCGCGTTTGGTGGGATATGAGGCGGAACGGCGCCGATGGCACCCGATGCGGCTTCCTTGCAGGATGCGTCCGAGACCCGGGGCGACGGGGCGAGCGCCATCGCCGAGCTTCGCAGCGTCTCGAAATCCTTCGGCCCGGTGCGCGCGGCGCGCGACCTGAACCTCCGGATCGGCGCGGGCGAGTTCCTGTCGTTTCTTGGCCCTTCGGGATGCGGAAAGACGACCGCCCTGCGCATGCTGGCCGGGTTCGAGACGCCGACCGAGGGCGACGTTCTGATCGATGGGCGGGTGGTCAACGATCTCGACCCCTACAACCGCCCCGTGAACATGGTGTTTCAGAGTTACGCGCTCTTCCCGCACCTCACCGTCGCCGACAATATCGGCTATGGCCTCCGGCAGCGCCGGCCCCGCCCGCGCCGCACCGAGATCGCGCAGAAGGTGGGCCGCGCGCTCGAGATCGTGCGTCTGTCGGGGTTTGAGAAGCGCCGCATCTGGGAGATGTCCGGCGGCCAGCAACAACGCGTTGCCCTGGCCCGGGCCATCGTTAACGAGCCGAAGCTTTTGCTGCTGGACGAACCGCTGGCCGCGCTCGACCGGAAACTCCGCAAGGAGATGCAGATCGAGCTGCAGGACCTGCAGCGGCAGCTCGGCATCACCTTCGTACTAGTGACCCACGACCAGGAGGAAGCGCTGTCGCTGAGCGACCGGATCTGCGTGATGCGCGAGGGGCAGATCGTCCAGATCGGCAGCCCGCAGGACCTCTATGATCGTCCGCAATCCCGCTATGTGGCGGATTTCGTGGGCACGTCGAACTTCTTCGAGGGCCGTGTCACGCGGCGCGACGCGGGCGAGGCCGACCTCTCCACCGCTGACGGCACGATGCTGCGGGGCCGTGCCGCGACAGGGCTCGACGTCGGAGACCGCGGCTGCCTGAGCATCCGCCCCGAGCAGATCCGCATCGGCCGGGAGGGCCGGGAAGGGGATCACCCCGTCACCGTCCAGAACCGGATCTTTCTCGGCGAGCACACCGAATACCTCGTCCGCCACGACCGGCTGGGCAACATCATCGTGCTTGCGCCTCGGCAGGCAGAACACGCTGCGCGCGGGTTCGAACCCGGCGAACGCGCGCATATCAGTTGGGGCAGCGCCGCTGCCCTGATCCTCAAACCGGACTGAGGGGATCAACCCCGACCAACAGGGAGAAGGCCAATGGACGACAACGGCTACATTTCGAAGCAGAAGTTCATGGAAGAGCTGCGCCGCTACAAGAAGGGGTCGGTCACCCGCCGGCACTTCCTCGGGGTGACGGGCCTCGGCGCCGCAACGGCCGTTCTGGGCACCGCGCTGCCTGGCCTGCGCCCGCGCCCGGCCTTCGCCGACGGGCATATCGGCGACCGTGTGGTCCTGGCCACCTGGCCGAACTACCACGATATGGCGAACTTCGACGCGTTCACCGATGGCACCGGCGCCTTCGTGCAGGTCAACGTCTTCGGCTCGAACGAGGAGATGCTGGCCAAACTGCAGGCCGGCGGCTCCGGCTGGGACGTCTTCGTGCCCACGAATTACACGATCACGACCTATGTGTCTGAGGATCTGATCGAGCCGCTCGACGTCTCCAAGCTACCGAACTACGTCGCCGATGCGTTCGATCCGCGGTTCGCCGATGCCGGAACCGTCGACGGCAAGCTCTATGCCGTGCCGAAGAACTGGGGCACCACGGGCTTTGCTGTGAACACCGCCCAGGACGGCGGATCGGCGCTGACCACGTGGAAGGACTTCTTC
>JBCDGG010000054.1:0-30225 GCA_038757905.1 Pseudomonadota bacterium
GTCACATCGACGACGGACCCCGACTGGGTGCCGATCATGAAGCGGGCGGCCGCCATCGTGACGGATCACGGCGGCCGTACCTCGCACGCGGCTATCGTCAGCCGCGAACTGGGGGTTCCGGCGATCGTGGGCACGGTGAACGCAACGGAGCTTCTGCACGACGGCCAGACCGTCACCGTGTCCTGCGCGGGCGGCGACCATGGCATCGTGCACGCCGGGCGCGCCGAGGTCGAGATCACCGAGACGCGGCTCGACGAGGTGCCGGAGACCCGAACCGGGGTTATGTTGAACATTGCCAACCCCGCGGCCGCGGCGCGCTGGTGGCGGCTGCCCGCCGACGGTGTGGGGCTGGCCCGCATGGAGTTCGTCATCAACAACGAAATCCGGGTGCACCCCTTGGCGCTGCTGCATTTCGACGAGCTGGAGGACGCAGCGGCCAAGGAGGAGATCGACCGGCTGACGCGCGGCTATGCCGACCGCGAGCAATACTTTGTCGAGCGGCTGGCACAGGGCCTCTCTCGCATCGCCTCCACCTGGTACCCCGCGCCGACCATCGTGCGGATGAGCGACTTCAAGACGAACGAGTATGCCAATCTTCTGGGCGGGCGACAGTTCGAGCCTTCCGAAGAGAACCCGATGATCGGGTTCCGGGGTGCGTCGCGCTATTATTCGGAGTCCTACCGGCCGGGCTTTGCTCTGGAATGCCAGGCGATCCGGCGGCTCCGCGACGATATGGGCTTCGACAATGTCGTCGTGATGATCCCGTTCTGCCGCACCGTGGAGGAGGCCGACCGCGTGATCGAAGTGATGGCGGACAACGGCTTGAAGCGCGAATCCGGCGGTCTGCAGGTCTACGTCATGACGGAGATCCCTGCGAATGTCGTGGCGGCTGACGCGTTCGCGCAGCGCTTCGACGGCTTTTCCATCGGCTCGAACGACCTTACGCAGCTGACGCTCGGGATCGACCGTGACAGCGAGGAGCTGGCAGAGCTGTTCCGGGAAGACGATCCGGCGGTCGTCTGGATGATCCGGACGGCGATTGAAAGGGCCAAGGCCGCGGGCCGCAAGATCGGGTTGTGCGGTCAGGCGCCCAGCAACGATCCCGCTTTCGCGCGGACGCTCGTGGATGCCGGGATCGATACGATCTCGGTCACGCCTGACAGCTTCCTGTCCGTGAAGGCCCATGTCGCGGCCGCCGAACGCGCCGCGGACGAAGGGTAGCCGCCCGGATCGGAACGCGACGTGCGGGAGCCAAAAGGCCTCCCGCTAAACAGAGCCGGGCGGCGCCTGCAGCCCGCCCGGCCCTTGCACTAACTTGGAGCGGCGAACGCGCGCCGGAGCCGCGGGTCTAAGAGCCGGGCGGCCGTTGTACCTTCCCATTCTGCCGTTCCTTTACAAGTCGAGTCGCGCATTGCCGGCGGAGAGAGCCCTGACCGGGACTTCGGCCAGCGCCGGGCAACTCCGGCGTGCAGCACAAGCAGGCGACGGCATGGCAGGTCAGAGGCCATCCAGGTCCACCAGCACCAGCGCGTGATCGCTGGCATGGGGCGCCTCGCCGTTCTCCGCGCCGCTGGCCCGGGATTGTTCGCCCGCGTCGCCCATTGAACCGGTGCGGACAATCTGCGGACGGACGTCGGGATACTCGCGCGCGAGAAGGGGCGACAGAAGAATCCGGTCCGGACAGGTGCGCATCCCGATATCCGCGACCTCGTAGGTCCAGTCCTCCCCAGGCGGCAGACGCTCCATCAGATCGACGGCGAAACCGATCCTGAGCGCGGCCAGCGTGGTGCGCGTCCCGGTCTGCGGCCGCGTCGGTTCGTTGAGATCCCCCAGAACGATCCAGCGCTCGTTCGCGGGATCGGCGAAGCGTGCTTCGACGACCTTCCGCACCGCACGAGCCTCGGCTTCGCGCACGATGCGGGCCCGCTCCGGATCGGGATAGGGCGATTTGAAGTGGCAGAGAAAGAGCGTGACGTTGTCCAGATCGATCTCCAGGCAATCGCGGCGGAAGAGCGGCCGCTCGCGCAAGTCCCTGGGAAGTCCCTCCAGATGCAGGTCCCCCCCGGTAAGATCGGCATGGCTCTTCACGGCCAGTGGGCGGAGGTTCAGGAGCGCGGCGACGTTGCCGGAGCCGTCGTTGCCCGGCGGACAGTAACGAAAGGGATATGGCCCGGCGCCCGCTCGGCTGAGAAACGTGTCGTTGAAGAATTTCAGCGCGGCGAGATCGAACACTTCCTGCAGGGCAAGCACGTCCGCGCGCGCAGCGGCGATGATCCCTGCCGTGGCGCTGCGGTCGGCGAGCGCCTGTTCGACCGATGTGCCCTCGGGCGTGACATCTCGATCCGATGCCGCATCGAGCAGCGGACGCCCGTCGCGCATCCTTAGCCGCAAGTTCTGCACGTTGAATGTCGCGATACGCACGCAGCAGGACCGATCATGTTGGAAAGCTCTCCCGCAGGCTACGGGCAAACCCCTGCGGGTTGAAAGACGTGTCGGCCGGATCGGCCAAAGGCTTTGCCTATGGCCACGGATTTGCCGTGGCCAGGCGCGTGTCAGCGGGCTCGGCACTGCGTTAGTTGGCGCGCCGGAAGAAAACGGGCAGGGACACCGCGGCAGTGGCCCAGCACGCGGTCGACACTCCGGTTCGCACGGCCTCCGACCCCGGGCCGACGGCGATGTGGCCAGCCGCAGAGACGGGGCGTGCCTCCGCTAGGCCGATTTCGAGGCGAGGTAAGCCGTTGCCAGCGCGGCGGTCGCGATCTGGGGGTACTCGCTTTCCGCAATGTCGACGCCGAACCGCTCGTGCAGGGCTGTCACAAGGTTCAGAACGTCCATCGAATCGAGCTCCAGGTCATCCTGGATATGGTCGTCGTCCGCGATGGTCTCGCCGTCGAGATCCGGGGCGATGCTCAGCAGCTCCTCCAGAAAGGCGGCGCGCAGTTCCTCTTGGGTCATAGGGTCTCCGGTGTCTGTAAGAGCGTTTCAAAGGCCGCGATGAACTTGGCCACTTCGCGTCCGTCGCTCACGCGGTGATCGGCCGAAACCGTCAGCGTCACGACGTGCCTGGGAACGACGACACCGTCGTGCAACCACGGGCGCAAGTGGGGCGCGCCGACCCCAACCAGCGCGACCTGCGGCGGGAAGATGACACCCGTCATGGCTTCGGCACCGGTTTCCCCGAGGCTCGAGAGCGTGATCGTCCCTTCCTTCATCTCGGAGCTTCGGAGCCGCCCGGCACGCGCGCGCGTCACCAGATCGCGGATGCCGGCCATCGTCTGGTCGAGGGTCAGACCCACCGCATCGTGCAGGCAAGGCGCCACGAGGCCGCCGCCGCGCAGGGCGACCGCGATACCGGTATTGACCTCCGCCGACGGCTCGAACCCGCCCTCTGCGAACCGCCCGTTCAGCGTTTTCACCTGCGCCGCCGCGCGTGCCGTTGCAACGGCCAGAAGCGCCACCAGAAGAATGCGCTCGGCCGGGGGGCGATCGGCGTTGCGGCGTTCCAAAAACTCGATCGACGGCTGCACGTCGATCGTTTCGGACAGGTAGAAATGCGGGATGGTCTGCTTCGAGCGCGTCATGGCGGCGGCGATGGCGTGGCGCATCTCCTCCATCGGGGTGCGTGGCTTCGGGGGCGGCGGCGCGGTGCGCCCGGGCGGCTGCGCCTCCACATCGGCCAGAACGATCAGGCCGCCGGGGCCCGTGCCGTTGAGCCCGGCCAGTTCCACCCCGAGATCGCGCGCCCGGACCCGGGCCGCGGGCGAGGCCACGACGGCGCCGTCCGGGCGTAGGCCGCCCGTCGTTGGAGGCAGAACCGCCGGTGCAGGCTCGGGCGTGGCTGCGGCAGACGGAGGTGGCGCCCCCGCCGGACCGGCCACCGCCACCGAAGCCGCGACCGAAGCCGGCGCCGAAGCGGGCGCCGAAGCGGGCACCGGCGCCGGAGCGGGTGCGGCGGCCGGGGCCGCGGATGCTTCCGCCGGGGGCGCCTCGCCCTCGGCCAGGACGATGGCCAGTGGCGCGCCCACCGCGAGGTCCGTCCCGAGGGGCGCCGACAGCGCGTGCACGGTGCCCTCCTGGAAGATCTCGATCTCGATGGCGCCTTTCTGCGTCTCGACGACTGCCACGATATCGCCGCGCGCCACATGATCGCCGGGCTTAACGAGCCACTCCACCAGCCGCCCCGCTTCCATATCGGCGCCGAGAGACGGCATCGCAAAAACCCCCATCTCAGCGCCCCATCACCGTGCGGGCCGCGGCCACGATGCCGGGCGTCTGCGGGATAGCCGCGTCCTCAAGGTGCTTGGGATAGGGGATCGGCACCTCTTCGGCGCAGACCCGCGCCACCGGCGCATCGAGCGCCCAGAGCGCCTGCTCCATGATCCGGGCAGAGATCTCTGCCGAGATCGAGCCGGTCCGCCACCCTTCGTCCACGATCAGCGCGCGGCGCGTCTTCCGCACGGACTCCATGATCGTTGCGTCATCGAGCGGGCGCAGTGTGCGCAGGTCGATGACCTCGGCGCTGATCCCGGCTTCAGCCAGCGCGTCGGCCGCGTCGAGCGTCTTGAACAGCGAACCGCCATAGGTGATCAGGGTCAGATCCGTCCCCGCACGCCGCACGGCCGCCTTGTCGATCCCGACCGCGCCGGCGTTCTTGTCGATCCGGCCCGTCCGGTTGTAGAGCATCACGTTCTCGAAGATTAGCACCGGATCGGGGTCCTGCAGGGCGGTCCAGAGCATGCCGCGCGCATCTTCCAGCGTCGCGGGCGTCACCACTTTCAGGCCGGGAATGTGGGCATACCAACCCTCCAGGCTGTGCGAGTGCTGTGCCGCCAGCTGTTTGCCCGCGCCGGTCGCCATGCGGATGACGAGCGGCACCCCGAACTGCCCCCCGGACATATGCCGGATCGTCGCTGCGGTGTTCATGATCTGATCGAGCGCCAGGAGCGAGAAGTTGACCGTCATCAACTCGACAATCGGGCGCAGGCCGGCCGCGGCGGCACCAATCCCGGCGCCGGTGAAGCCGGATTCCGAGAGCGGCGTATCGCGGATGCGGGCCTCTCCGAACTCGTCCATCAGGCCCTTGGAGACGGCGTAGCAGCCGCCATAGGCGCCGACATCCTCGCCCATCAGGAAGACGCGCTCGTCCTGCAGCATGGCCTCGCGGATGCCTTGCTTGACAGCTTCGCGGTAGCTCATCTCGACGACCTCGCCCGATGGTGCGGGCGCGGCGGGCGGCGGCGCGGGCGTGCCCAGGACATGCTTGCCGAGGTCTTCGACCGGCTCCCATGTCCCGGCCTCGGAGAAGTCGACGGCCTCCTCTATCTCGGCAGCGATCCGCGCCTCGATGGCATCCACATCCTCGGGGTGGATCAGGCCGTTCTCCAGAAGCCACGATTGGAACCGGACAATTGGACCCTTCTCCCGCCATTCCGCGATTTCGGCCTTGTCGCGGTAAAGCTGGGCGTCGAACATCGAATGCGCCCGGAAGCGGTACGTCTTGCATTCCAGAAACACCGGCTTGCCCGTTTCGCGCATCCTCGCGACCGCTTTGCGCGTTGCGGCTTCGACGGCGACGACATCCATCCCGTCGACCTGATGCGCCTCGATCTCATAGGCCGCCGCCTTGGCGCGAATGTCCGTCTCGGACTCGTAGCGCTCCAGTGCAGTGCCCATGGCGAAACCGTTGTTTTCGCATATGAAAAGAACCGGCAGATCCCAGAGAGCGCAGAGATTCATCGTCTCGTGAAACTCGCCCTCCGCCACCGCCCCGTCGCCGAAAAAGCAGGCCGTGATGGTGTCGTTTCCCATCATCTTGTCGGCCAGCGCCAGGCCGCCCGCAAGCGGCAGGCCGCCGCCGACGATGGCGTTGCCGCCATAGAACTCGGTCGCCGCATCGAAGAGATGCATCGAGCCCCCGCGGCCGGCCGAGCAGCCTTCGAGCTTGCCATACATCTCTGCCAGGACGGAAGACATCGAGACGCCGCGCACCAGCGCATGCCCGTGCTCCCGGTAGGTCGCCACGATCCGGTCGCGCTCCTCCAGAACCGGGATGACGCCCGCGGCGATCGCCTCCTCCCCGTCGTAGAGGTGCAGGAAGCCCCGGATCTTCTGTTGGGTGTAGAGCTCCGCGCATTTGTCTTCGAAGCGACGGATGCGGATCATATCCGACAGGAGCGACAGAACATGGGCCCGGTCGAGCTTTGGCTTTTCGAGGATCGTCATGATTCGTCGGTCTCCAGGGTCGAGATGTCCCCCTCCGGCAAGCCAAGCTCCCGCGCCTTCAGAAGGCGGCGCATGATCTTGCCCGACCGGGTCTTGGGCAGGGTGTTGCGGAAGATGATCTCGCGCGGGGCGACGGCGGCCCCGAGTTTTTTCCGGGCGTGGCCGCGCACATCGCGTTCCAGATCCTCGGTGGGCAGGTGGCCCGTATTGAGGGTGACATAGGCCTTCACGATCTCGCCCGCGGTCTCGTCGGGCACGCCGATGACGCCGGCCTCGGCGACGGCGGGGTGCTCGATCAGCGCGGATTCCACCTCGAACGGTCCGATCAGATGGCCGGAGGTTTTGATCAGATCGTCGGCGCGGCCGACGAACCAGTAATACCCGTCCGCGTCGCGCCGGGCGAGATCGCCGGACAGGTACCAACCGTCCCGGAAGCACTTCTCGTAGCGCGCCGGCTCGTTCAGATAGGCCCGCATCATCGACGGCCAGCCGGGCCGCAGTACCAGTTCGCCCGGCATGTCCGGCCCCAACTCGCGCAGATGGGCGCCGTCCGTCTCGACGATGGCGGCATGAATGCCCGGCATCGGCTTGCCCATCGAGCCGGGTTTCACCGTCATCCCCGGCTGGTTGGCGATCATGATGCCGCCCGTCTCGGTCTGCCACCAATTGTCGTGAAACGGCTGGCCGAAGACCCGTTCACTCCAGACGACGGCCTCGGGGTTCAGCGGCTCGCCGACGCTGGCAAGAAAGCGCAGGCTGGACAGGTCGTAGGTGCGCACGATGTCTTCGCCCGCCCGCATCATCATGCGGATCGCGGTCGGCGCGCTGTACCAGACCTCGACCTTTTCGCGTTCCACGATGCCGTACCAGCGGTCGGGATCGAACTCGCCCTCGTCGACGACCATCGTCACCCGGTTCACCAGCGGAGAGATGATGCCGTAGGACGTCCCGGTCACCCATCCCGGGTCGGCGGTGCACCAGAACACCGTTCCGGGCGTCAGGCCGAGCGCGCGCCGCCCCGACAACGCGTGGTAGAGCACCGCGTTGTGGATATGAACGGCACCCTTGGGTTTGCCCGTCGTCCCGGAAGTGAAATGGATCAGGGCCGGATCTTCCGCCCGCGTGCGGACCGTCTCGAATGTCGTTGATGCCGCCTCCAGCGCCGGGCCCAGCGCAACGCAGCCATCGGGTGCCGTGTCGCCCAGGATGAGGATCAGCTTCAACTCGGGCAGTTCATCGCGCCATTGCGCGATCTTGCGTTTGTAGATCCCCGGCGTGGTGACGAGCGCCTTGGCAGCGCCAATCTCCATCCGGGTGCGGATCGGTTCCGGCCCGAAGGCCGAGAACAGGGGGGTGAACACCATCCCGGCCTTCAGAGCGCCGAGCGCGCAGCCGTAGAGTTCCGGCACGCGCCCCATCAGCGCAAACACGCTGTCGCCCTGCGTTAGGCCGTGAGTGTCGAACACATGGGCGAAACGCGAGGCAAGGTCCGCCATGTCGCGGTAGCTCAGGTCGCGGCGCGTGCCGTCCTTGCCGAGCCAGCGGAGCGCGATCTGATCGCCATGGCCCGCCGCGACATGGCGGTCGAGGGCCTCGTGGGCGATGTTGAGGCCCCCGTCGAGCCCGTCGACAAGGGCCTCGGCGTCCTCCCAGGCGGACGACGCGCGCGCATCGTGGGGCGCTCGGATGGGCACTGGCCTTCGCGCTGCGAACGGTTGCGTGGCGCTTTCGTTGGTCATGGCGATCCTCCCTGAGGCCGGAGGATGCCGGGCATCGCAAGCGGGTGAGTTGATAACTATCAACGGTGCATCGATTCCTTGCGGCGATCGCCGCCGCCCGCCCGACGGCAGGGGCGGCTTGCACTTCGGCTAAGCCGGCAGGCGGCAGGCTCCCGCGGCCGGAGTGGCCCGGTCTGCGCGGCGAGCCCCGGGATGCGGATGTGTGTCGGACGCGGGATCGGCCGGGTTCGCGCAGGGCTCGCCAGCTGCCCGGCTGGGTGGTGCTTCAGCCGGGGCAAAGACGGGCGCCGCGTTCGTGGGCCTTGCGGCACCGTATACCTGCATCGGGCCTCTGCCCGAGATGCGACGCATCCAGACAATCCCATTGGCCATAGTGCTGGGCCTGGCCCTCCTGCGGCCCGTACCGGTGCCCGCTCCCCGGTGCCGCGCCATGGTCAGAGCAGCGGGCTCACGAACCCCTCGGGTTTGACGGCAAGAACCGGGCATTCGAGGCTGTTGATGATGTTCTCTGCCGTATTGCCGATGAAGACGCCGCTCAGCCCCGTCCGGGCCACCGTGCCCATCACGACCACATCCGCCTGCAGCCGTTGGCTCTGTTCGTGGATCACCTGCTCCGGTGCGCCGCGTTCCAGCAGCGGCAGAAGCCGTGGCCCGGGCGGCCCCTCTGCCTGGACCTCGGAGAGGAACTGGCGCATCGCCTGCCGCCGGGTGTCCAGGATCTCGTTCACATAGCGGTCGGCCGACAGGCGCGCATCGTCGCCGCCGGAAAACGCCCAGACCATGCCTTCGCCCACCGCATCCCAGGCGTGCAGCACGTGGACTTCCGCCTCCGCCGCCCCGGCGATCCCGCAGGCGGCCTCAAGCACCCGTCGGTTCAGCCCGGCCAGGGTGTCCGGCTCCGCGGCGTCCCAGACATCGAGGTCGACGGCCGCCAGCACCCGGCGGGGCGTGGCCGGCGCAGCGGGCGTTTGCAGCCAAACGGGACAGGGGCATTTGCGCAGCAGATGCTGATCCGTGCTGGACAACAGAAACCGGGTGAACCCGGAGAGCGGCTCGGCCTTCTTGATCACGAAATCACAGCCCGTGGCCGACACATGGCGGACGATCTCGATGAACGCCTTGCCGACGATGACACGCGCTTCGATGCCCGAGCCCGGGAAAGCCTCGGCAACCAGCGCCCGCACATCCTCGCGCGTGCGTTCCACGAGACCTGCCATCAGCGTTTCAGGCTCCAGGCTGGCGAGGCGGGCGATGACGGCAAGGTCGTGCGGCGGCTCCACGCAAGCCAGCACCTCCATCGCCGCGCCATGCAGGTCCGCCAGCGCCGCAGCGCTCTGCAATGCGATCTGCGCATCCTCGGGGTCCACCACGGCAAGAATGCGGGTGGGCCGGCCGACGCCCGCGCTCATGCCGGCAGCTCTTTCTGGCCCTCGGGATCGTCGATCCTGCGTTCGGGCGCCCGCGTCCCGCCTGCGATCATACGCGCCGCGGCGAAGGCCGCGTCCCGGTAGGGCATCAGAACGAGATCGGCGCGGATGGCCGCCAGCGCCTCGGCGGTGGCCTCGCGATGCGCGGCCACGGCCACCTTGCCCGTGAACCCCAGGTCGCGGACGGCTTTCAGCAGCGCATGGCGCGGATCGTCATGGGTGATGCCAGTGTCGTGTTCCGGGACCGCCATCACCAGCCATTCCGCGCCCCGCAACGGCAGATGCGCCAGAAACTCGGGGTCGGTCGCATCGCCATACACGACGTCGTACCCCTGCGACCGGGCGTAGCGCACGGCCTCCGGGCTGAAGTCCACCCCGAGGATCCGCTTGCCGCTGGTGGCAAGTTCTGCGGCAATCCCGAGCCCATAGCGCCCGAGGCCGAACAGGATCACCTCGTGGGGCCGTTCCGACCCCGGCGCGGCCTCGCCCTGCGCGCCGGGTTTCTGGCGTTCGAACACGCCGAGCACAGGCTCGAACAGCGCATAGAGCTGGTGGGAGAACGTAATCATGTAGGTCGACGCGGCAATCGTGACGAGGCCGACCAGCGTGACGAGCCCCAGCGCATTCTCCGCCACGTGCCCGATGGCAACGCCCATGGCCATGAAGATCAGCGAGAACTCGCTGATCTGCGCCACCGTCAGCCCAGCGAGAAACCCCGTGCGTTTGCGGTAGCCCATCGCACCCATGATCGCGAGGACGATCAGCGGATTGCCGATCAGCACGAACAGCGACAGCACGATAGCCGGCCCCACGCTCGCCCCGAGCACCGAGAGATCGAGCGAGGCGCCGAGCGCGATGAAGAAGAACAAGAGCAGAAAGTCGCGCAGGCTGGCAAGCCGGGCCGCGATCGCCTCGCGGAACGGGGTTGAGGCGAGCGACACACCGGCCAGAAGGCCGCCCAGCTCCTTGCCGAAGCCCAGGTAGTGGCCGACCGCCGCCAGCAGCGCGGCCCAGCCAATGGCGAAGGACACCAGCAGTTCCGGCGCCCGGGACAGCCGCTCCACCAGAGGATTGGCGATGTAGCGGATAAAGAGCACCACAAACAGCAGCATCGCCAGCCCATAGCCCAGAACGCGCAGCACGTCGCCGAGCGCGCCGTCGCCTTCTGCCGCGCCACCGACGCCGATCGCCGAGAGCGCGATCATCGCGATCACCACGACAACGTCCTGCACGATCAGGAAGCCAAGCGCGATGCGCCCGTGCAGGGCGTCGATCTCGCGCTTGTCGGACAAGAGCTTCACGATGATGATCGTGGAGGAAAAGGTCAGCGCGATGGCCACATAAAGCGCCGTCAACGGATCGAGGCCGAGGCCGAGGGCGATCAGGAAGCCGAAAACGGTGGTGAAGACGACCTGTCCGAGACCGGTGACCAGCGAGACGGGCCCCAGCGTGCGCACCAGATTGAAGTCGAGCTTCAGGCCGACGAGGAACAGCAGCACCGCGATACCCAGTTCCGCCAACAGGTCGATCTGCTCGTCGGACCGCGCGATGTCGAGCGCCGACGGGCCCGCCAGAATGCCGACGGCGATAAAGCTGACGATCAGGGGCTGGCGGAGCAGCAACCCGAGGAACCCGACCCCCGCTGCGAGGACGAGCAGAGCCGCGATCTCGTAAAAGATGTACCCTTCGATCGCGGCGGTCATGCTTGGGACCGTCGCTTGATCACGGCCCGAACCCGATCCGGCCTGTCGGCGCCGGACATGCCCGCGCGACCCTTGATCGCGCCGACGCTTGCGTCAGAGACGTGACGCGTGGCTGCCCGATGGCGGCCACGCCGTCGACCCGGCATACCGGATCCGCCCCGCAGCACCCAGCGGCACGCGCCAGCGCCCGGGGAGGGCGTACAAGGAAAGCCGGCGCCGTCGCCCTTGGGGGCCGTCGCGGCGTTCGTTCTGTCCGGCCCGTCCGGGCTCGCACAATGGCTTAGAGCAGTGCCGTTCTTCCAAGGCATCGGCCGGTCTCCGTCAGGCAGGGGTTTGCGTTGGGGGAAGTCTTGTGCCGCGTGCGCGGCCCAAGGCGCGTTTCTCGATTTCGAGCACCAGGAGCAGGAGCGGCCCGACCGCTACGATCATGAGGCCCTGTGCAAGGCTGAGCGGCCGCGTGTCGAAGAACGCCTCCATGAAGGGCGCATAGGTGAAGCCGAATTGCAGGATCGTCACCGCCGCGATTGCGATCAGGACGGGGCGCGTCCCGAGGATGGCCTTGAACGACAGCGATGTCGTGTTCAGGAATCGAACCGAGAAGAGATAGAAAATCTCCATCACAACCAGCGTGTTGACGGCGACGGTGCGGGCCGTTTCCAGGCTGGCGCCCTGCGCCTGGGCCAGGGTGAACATCCCGAAGATCCCAGCGCAGAACAGCAGCGAGACGAAGCCCACACGCCAGAGGACGAAGCGTGACAGGATCGGCTCGTTCGCGTCGCGGGGCGGGCGGCGCATGATGTCCGGCTCCGGCCCCTCGAACGCCAGCGCCATCGCCAGGACGACCGAACTGACCATGTTGACCCACAGGATCTGCACCGGAGAGATCGGCAGCGTCAGGCCCAGGAGCAGCGCTAGGATCAGCGCCAGGGCTTCGCCGCCATTGACCGGCAGCAGGAACACAATCGCCTTCTTGAGGTTGTCATAGACGGTGCGCCCGGCGCGGACCGCCTCGGCGATGGTGGCGAAGTTGTCGTCGGCGAGCACGATCTCGGCGGCTTCCTTCGCCGCTTCCGTGCCGGTGCGGCCCATGGCAACGCCGATATCGGCCCGCTTCAGCGCGGGCGCGTCGTTTACGCCGTCGCCCGTCATGGCGACGGCGGCCCCGTCCGCCTGCAGAGCTTCGACCAGCCGCAGCTTATGCTCCGGGCTCGTGCGGGCGAAGACGTCGATCCGGGCGGCCGCGACCCGCAGCGCATCCGGGCCGAGAGCGTCGATTTCGGCGCCCGTCAGGATCTCGTTCGGGTTCTCCAGACCCAGGGAAGCGGCGATGGCGGCGGCCGTACCAGCGTGATCGCCGGTGATCATCTTCACGCGAATGCCGGCGGCCCGGCACTCCGCAACCGCTGCTACGGCCTCGTCCCGCGGGGGGTCGATCAAACCGACGAGCCCGAGGAGCGTCAGGTCGCTGTCGACATCGTCGAAGGTCAGCGTTTGCCTGTCCGCGGGGACGCGCTTGGTCGCGATGGCCAGAACGCGCTGCCCCTCCGCCGCGATGGCTTGCGCCTGGGCGTGCCAGTAGACGGCGTCGAGCGGCTCGTCGCCGTTCTCTTCGCCGTGCTGGGTTGCGCACATGGCGACGATCCGCTCGGGCGCGCCCTTCACATGGATCGCGGCGTTGCCCTCGTGATCGTGGTGCAGGGTGGCCATGAACCGGTGCTGCGCATCGAAGGGGATGGCGTCGGTCTGCGGGTTGGCCAGGCGCAGTGCGTCAGGCGAATGGCCGGCCTTCCACCCGAATGAGACGAGCGCCCCTTCCATCGGGTCGCCGTTGACCGTCCAGGTCCCGTCGACCTCGGTCAACTCGGCGTCGTTGCAGAGGATCGCGCCGCGCGCGAGATCGGAGAGCAGGGGATGGGCCGAAAGCTCGACCTCGACCCCTTTCAGCATCAGGCTGCCGTGCGGCGCATAGCCCGACCCGCCCACGTTGAACTGTCTTCTGGCCGTGGCGACCGAGGCCACGGTCATTTCGTTCTTGGTCAGCGTGCCGGTCTTGTCCGAGCAGATCACGGAGACCGATCCAAGCGCCTCGATGGCGGGCAGACGGCGCACGATCGCGCGCCGGGCGGCCATGCCCTGCACCCCGATGGCCAGAGTTACTGTCAGGATCGCGGGCAAGCCTTCGGGGATCGCGGCCACCGACAGGCCGACGACCGCCATGAAGATCTCACTGAACGTCATGCCGCTGACGAGGTAGCCGAAACCAAGGATCAGCGTCGCGATGATCAGAATGGCGATGGTGACGGTGCGTGCGAACTCCTCCATCTGCCGCAGGAGCGGGGTGGTCGTGGTCTCGACCTTGTCGAGCATGCCGCTGATGCGCCCGATCTCGGTTTCGGGCCCCGTGGCGACGACAACGCCGCGCCCGCTTCCCGCGGCGACGAGGGCCCCGCTGAACGCCATGGAGCGCCGGTCTCCGAGCGGCGCATCCGCCTGCACCGGGTCTATCGCCTTTTCCACGGCCACGGACTCGCCGGTCAGCACGGCCTCCTGAATGCGCAGCCCGTAGGACGTGCTCAGCCGCAAGTCCGCCGGGACGCGGTCGCCCGGTTCGAGAAGGACCACGTCGCCCGGAACCAGATGCTCGGCGGGAACAAGGGCGCGGCGTCCGTCGCGCAGCACCCGCGCTTCCGGCGCCAGCATGTCCTTGATGGCGGCGAGCGCCTGCTCGGCGCGCCCCTCCTGTACGAAGCCGATGGCAGCGTTGACCAGCACGACGGCCAGGATCACCCCGGTGTCGACCCAGTGCCCAAGGGCCGCGGTCACCGCCGCCGCGGCGAGCAGGACGTAGATCAGCAGGTTCCGGAACTGCCGCAGAAAGCGCATCAGCGGGCCTGTCCGCGCCGCCTCGGGAAGCCGGTTGGGCCCGATGCGCCGGAGCCGCTCATCAGCCGCGGAGGACGACATGCCGGTGGGCGCAGTCTCCAGTTCCGTCACAACGGCGGTGACGGAATGAGCATGCCATGCCGACACCGCAACGATCTTCTTATCGGGCGCAGCGGGCGGCTGCGATCCGATTCTCGTCTGGAAAGCGGTCATGGCTGTTCCGGCCCTGGATCGTCGCTCCAGCTCGGGGCGCGCGTCGCGTGTTGGTTGACGAAGGCTTCGAGGTCCTTCACGGCCACGCGAAACTCACGGCCGAGCTTCACGGCGCGCAACTCGTGCTGGTGGATCCAAGACCGGACGGTCTGTTCGCGGACCTTTAGAAGCTCCGCGATCTCGTGGGTGGTGAGGAACGGTTTGCTCAGCATGGGAGGCTCCAAGACATGGCCTTGAGCTATCATGAGCGCTGCTCAACCCCCTTTGACGCATGTCAATTGCCGTGAACGAAGTTGAACGGTGCTGAAACATGTTCAAACACGAAAGATGTCTGCCTTCTGCAGGATGGGCGGCGCGCGGCCTCCGCCGAAGCCCCGTGCGGGAGACCCTGCGCCGAGAGGCCGCGGGCGCTCTGGCTCCGCCGGGGGACTATTGCACCTGGCGCGGCGCCACCTGCATGCCGTCCTGAAGACCGGCAGAGGGGTAGATCACCACCGTTTCGCCCGCCGTAAGGCCGTCGAGCACCTGGGCCTGGGTGCCGTTCATCTGTCCGACATCCACGCGGTGCTCCACCGCGCGTCCCTCCTCCAGGCGGAACACCGACCATCCGTCGCCGTTCCGAAAAAGGGCGCTCGTCGGCACGATCAACGTCTCCTCCTCTTCCCAGACGACGATGCGGGCTTCCACCCGGAAGCCATGGCCAAGGCTTGCGCGGTCGGCGGGCGGGCTCTCGAACGCGACGGTGACGCCCACCCTCTGCTCCTCGACGCCGAGCGCCGAGAACCGCGTGAAGCCGAAGGGGTCCACGCGCGTTACCCGGCCCTGCAGCGTGATCGGCCCGCCCCAGGCCTCGATCATCACGCGGTCGCCAAGGCTGACCTGAACGGCATCCGAGGAGATGAGATCGACCACCACCTCGAGGTCCGACGTGATGTCGCCGATCTCCATGACGGGCGCACCGGCGGGCAGGATCGTCTCGCTTTGCTGGATGATCCGCAGGATGCGCCCGTCGATCGGGGCATAGAGCGGGATATCGCCGCTGGAGTTCTCCGAGATGGCGCCGGGCAGAAGCTGATCGTCGAAGCTTATGAGTTGCGCGCGCGCATTGGCGATCTCCGCCTCGCGCACCGAAATGGCCGCCTCGGCGGTGTCGAGCCGGGCGGCCGCCGCGCGGGCCGCGCTCTCGGCCCGGTCGAGCACCACGGTGGCTGCCGTGCCCGTCTCCACCAACTGGCGGGTTCGAGTCAGGTCGGTCTGAGCGAGGTCGTTTTCCGCCATCGCTGCGTTTAGATCGGCGCGGGCCACGCGCAGCGCGGCTTCGGCGGCACTGACCGCCGCAATCGCCTGCTCCCGCGTGCGGACGTCGAGCGCGGCGGGGTTCGTCGGCCGCATCTGCGCCACCACCGTCACCCCCCGCGTCACGGGATCGCCCGGATCCACGCGCACGCGCATCAGCCGTCCCGCGACCGGGGTGGAGACGACATAGGGATCGTGCACCTGGGTGCGGCCTTCCTCGTCGATGGTGACTTGCATGGCTCCGCGTGCAACATCCTGCAGATCGACCAGCATCGGCTGCGGGCGAAACGCGATCCAGACCGCCCCCGCCACGATGAGCACGGCAAGCGTTGTAAGGACCGTCCGAGACCATTTCCGTGATTGCGCCATGGTTTCTCTGCTCACTCTCTCGTTTTGAGCGCTGCGACGAGGTCCGCCCGGTCCAGGTCGCGCTTCACAAGAAGACCCGATGTGACCGCGGCCGCGATCACCACCAACGCCGCCGAGCCATAGGTGGCGAGATCGAAGATCGCCGGAACCTGGTAGACTTCGGTGGAATAGGCCGTGGCCATCAGGACAGATACGTAATGGCCCAAGAGCGTCCCGAGGGGCAGGGCCACGATCACCACCGCCGCCAGCTCTCCCAGCAGAACATAGGCGGCCTCGCCCTTGGAGAACCCGATCACGCGCAGGCTCGCCAGATCCCTGGCGCGCTCGGCATAGGCGATCCGGGCCGCGTTATAGACGATCCCGAACGTGATGATGTAGGCCAGTGCGCCGATGATGAAGCGCGACCAGCCGGCACCGGTATTGAGCATCCGTTCGAAGGCGATGCGTGCCTCGCTCTTCAGGCTGACGCCCGCCACGACGGGCATCCCCTTCAGCCAGGTGTAGATCTCGTCGGCATAGGCTTCGTCGATCAGCAGATGGGCGCCCGACACGCGCCCCGGCTCCTTCAGCACCCGGTTCAGCGCGCCGATATCCATGTAGGCCGGGGCCCCCAGCAGGCTGTCGGCGATGGCGACCACCGGCAGATCGAGCACCGGCTGGCGCCCTTCGCGGACGTCGACCGTCACGCTGTCGCCCGAAGCGATCCCAAGGATGTTGGCAAGCGTTTCCGACATCACGACCCCGTCCGTGCGGATTGGGATCGGCGCGCCATCGGCATCCAGCGCGCGCGACAGCGACGCCTCCTGCACCATACCCGTCAGCGCGCCGCGGTGCTCCTCCAGGCCGTTGCGCATCACGACGGGCACGTCGCGCACGGGTTCGACGCGTAGAACGCCCTCGTGGCGCTGCATCTCCAGAATGGTCTTCTCCGACACGGGGTGCGTGAAGCTGACGGTCACATCGCTCCGGTCGACCACGGCGAAGGTCAGATCGATGGTCTTGGTGAACCCGGCATAGATCGTGATCGTCGAGGCCGACAGCGCCATGCCGCAGGCGATTCCGACGACGGCGCCGGCCATGCGCATCGGCTGGCGGGTGATCCGGCGCAGGACCATACGTGTCGGCTGATCCAGCAGCCCAACGAATGCCTGGCCGAACCGCCCGGCGCGGCTGTAATCGGCCGGGGCAGGCGGGCGCATCGCTTCGGACGGGGTGAGCGCGAAGACCCGCCGCAGCACCAGGACACCGCCGGCCGAGGCCGCCGCGATGCTCACCGCGACGCCGATGACGAAGGACTTCTCGTCGAGATCGAAGATGAGAAACGGAAACTTGTAGAATTGCGTATAGACGCCGACCATCGCCCGGCCGCTCACGACGCCGAAGAGACAGCCGAGGATCGCGCCGCCCGCCGCGATGGCGAGGACGAGGCGAAAGTAATGCGCCCCAACCTCCCAGTTGGTGTAGCCGAACGCCTTCATCAGCCCGATCTCCTCCCGCTCGGATTCCACCATCCGGCTGACGACGATGTTGAGAAGAAAGGCCGCAACGGCGAGGAAGATCGGCGGGACGGACTGATTGGTGGCGCGCAGCCCCTCGATCTCCTGCGTGATGAAGAGATCGGACAGATGGTCCTCCAGCCCGTAGGCTCCGGTCGGCCCATAGGGCGCAAGCTGCCGGTCCACCGCCGCCAGCACCGCCTCCTGATCGGCGCTACGGCTGAGCCCGATCAGAGCTTCGTTGTAGGCGCCGTCAAGATCGTAGGCGGCCGCCAGCGCGGATGTGCTCATCCAGATGACGCCGAAGCGGGCATCATCCGGCACAAGCTCGCCCGGTGCGGTGGTAAAAATAAACTCCGGCGATTGCGCCAGCCCGACGATGTGGAAGTCGCGCCGCGCCCCGTTCATCGTCGCTTCCAGTCGGTCGCCCGGGCCCAGACCATGTGCAAGCGCGAAGCTTTCCAGCAAAAGGATCTCGTCGGACCGGTCGCTGTCGAGCATGCGGCCGTCGCTGAGGAAGATGTCGTTGAGCGCGGGCGCGCCGAAGTCCGGCAGCGATACGGCCTGGGCCTGCACCGGCACGCTGCGGCCTTCGATGTCGATCAGTGCCGCCCCGTTGACGCGCCCCTCGACAGCCGAAACGCCGGGGATCTCGGCCAGATCGGCCAGGGTGAGATTGGGGGCCCGAGCGACGGGCGCGAAGACATCGGCCAGGCGGTAGCGCTCGTAATAGGTGTCCCGGGTCTGCTCCAGCGAGTTGACGAGGCCGGTCATCATCACCAGCAGCATCACCCCCATGGCGATGACCATCGCGATGGCGAGCGCCTGCCCCTTCATCCGCCATAGGTCGCGGAGCAATTTGTGCGTGAGCGGGCTCACCACTCGATCTCCGAGGCTTCGACCTTGGTCTCGTTTTCGATGACCTCGCGGATCGCACCGTCCGCGAAGCTGAGAACGCGATCCGCCATGCCGGCGGTGGCGGCGGCGTGGGTTACGATCAGCACGGTCGTACCGAGCCGTTGGTTGAGCTTCTGCAGAACCTCCAGCACGGCGCGGCCGGTCTTGCTGTCGAGCGCGCCGGTGGGTTCGTCGCAGAACAGCACGTCCGGCTGTTTGGCCACGGCGCGCGCGATCGCCACGCGCTGCTGCTCGCCGCCAGACAACTGCGCAGGAAAATGATCGACCCGCTCGCCGAGGCCCACGAGATCGAGCGCCTCCTCCGGCGACATGGGCGCGCGCGCAATCTCCGTCACGAGTTCGACGTTCTCCCGGGCCGTGAGGCTGGGCATAAGATTATAGAACTGAAAGACAAACCCGATGTGGTCACGCCGGTACCGGGTCAACTCCCGGTCGGACAGCGCGCCGAGATTCGTCGTGCGGAAATGCGCGGTGCCGCCGCTGGACCGGTCGAGCCCGCCGAGGATGTTCAAGAGGGTCGATTTTCCGCTTCCGGACGGGCCGAGGAGGACGACGATCTCGCCTTGCGGGATCTTGAGGTCAACGCCGCGAAGGGCGTGGACGGCGGAATGCCCCTCGCCATAGACCTTCGTCAGTCCCTCTGTCCTGTATGCGGCCTCGGCCACCGCTCTGCCTCCACCGTGCGTCAACCTGGGTTGTCGCCGTGTTGTGTCCAACTTCCATAAAGGGATGCCGCGCCGACGTTCAATGCAGTGCATCGCGATTGGTGTCCGGGGGCGCGTTTTTGTCCGGCCCGCGCCCCTGCGGGCAACCCGGCGGCCAGTCGGGCGCGATGGATCTGCTGCCGGCGCGCCCGCTGTTGGAGCGTCTGCATGCCTCCACCCGCACTACCGACGCTCATAGGCATCGGAACGCGAGCGTCCGGATCGTTGCCGCAAGCCAGCCGACGTTCCACGGGGGAAAGCGAGCGCACACTTCTCCCAAGCGCCGCGTGCCTCGACGCCGCGGCTGCGCCCCGAGGGGACGCGTGACAGGGCCGGCCCTACGCGGTCAGGCGCTGGATCTCGGCCAGGATCTCCTCCGTCGTGCGCGTTCTGCAGTAATGCCCGCGCATCTGCTCGATCGACACGTCGTGGCGATGCGCGTTTTCCGCCGCGCAGCAATCCTCGATCTGGGTCACGAGAAAGCCCCTGTCGGCAGCATCGCGGATCGCGCATTCGACGCATTGATCGGTGCATACGCCATAGATGATCAGGTATTCGATCCCGAGGTTGCGCAGGACGTATTCCACATTCGTGGAGTTGAAGATGCCGCTGGACGTCTTCGGGATGACGATGTCGTTGGGTTCGGGGCCGACGGCGTCGATCACCTGCGCCTCCCAAGAGCCCTTCGGAAACAACAGGTTCGAGATCTTGTGGTCGAGGCTGCGGTCGCGCCCGTCCAGGGTGTAGGCCTCGATGGTGGTATAGATGATTTCTATCCCGGCGGTGCGCGCGGCGTCCTGAAGCCGGATCTGGTTCGGGATCAGGAGATCGCCGATCCGATCCAGAAAGTAGCGATGCGGGGCTTCGGCCGATGTCGCATCGGCCGCGTGCCTCTGACGGTCCGCCGTCCATTCCGCGTTCTGCATGTCGACGGAGAGCAGAGCCGTCTTGCCGGGTTCAATCGGCCGTTCGCGGTAGGCGCCGTTTGCGGCATCGACGGCAGGTATTTCTGTTTGCATGGCAGGGCCTTGTTTGCGGTTGCGCGGCCGTGCGGCCGAAGGGAACGCCTGTACGCCGACCTATGCGGCACGGCGAGGCGGCAGCGGGATAAGGGCTATCGGAACGCGGCGGGCTCTGCCCGGCCGGACGTCTTGCGGCGGACCTCCTCCAAGCGGTGGATCCGGCGCGATGCGGCGTCGCCGTAGACCTCGACAAGGCGTTCCAGCACCGCGTCGATGGCCGCGATGGCGGGCACCAGCGTATCGAGCGGAGAAACCGTCGCCACAGGCACAGGGAGCGTGACCTCGGCCAGTTCGCAGACCGGCGACAGCTCGACATCCGTGACCAGCACGATCCGAACGCCGCGCTGGCGTGCGACCTCGGCAATCGCGAACATCTCCTCCTGATATCGCCGCACATCGAACATCACCAGCAGATCGCGCCGGGTCAGATCGACGAGGCGGTCGGCCATGACGCCGGAGGCTGTTGGCGCGAGCAGATGCACCTCGCCCCGCATAGTGCCCAGCTGAAACGCGAAGTATTGCGCGGCGATAGAGGTCCACCTGCCGCCGGTGACAAAGACACGGCCGCGGGTGCCGGCGATGACCTCGACGGCGAGCGCCAGCGACTGGGCGACCGAGCCGCCGTCCAGCGTCGCCACGGAGGCCGCGAGATCGGCTATCAGGCCCTCTTGTGGTGGGTATTGCTGGTAGCGGTTCATCAGGGCAAGGGGCGAGGTTTCGGCCTCCTGCACCTCATGGCGGACGGCGCGCTGGAAATCGGTGAACCGGGCAAAGCCCAGATGCCGCACGAACCGCGTCACGGTGGGCGGGCTGACATCGGCCTGACGGGCGAGATCCTCGATCCCGCCCAGGGCGCTGATCGGGTAGCGTTCGGAGATCACCTTGGCGATGCGCCGTTCGCTGGCCGACAGATCGTTGAACCGCGTGTCTATTCTGTCCTTGATGGTCAATCGGCCATCTTTCCTAGCTGCGCCGGGTCGCCGGCCCGGGTATCAGACCCTCGGGCCGCAGAACAAGAATGCCGACGATGATGGTGAGCGAAATCGCGTCGCGATAGGGCAGGGCCGCTTCGGGCAGGAACGCCTGCAGATACACCTCTACCGCGCCCAGAACGAAGCCGCCCAGGACGGCGCCGCTGAGCGAGCCGAGCCCCCCGACCACCGTCGCGATGAAGGCCTTGAGCACCGGAATCGCGCCCATCAGCGGATCGACGGACCCGCGTGTGGCGACCCACAGGATGGCCGCGATGCCGGCCAGCGCGCCGGAGATGGCGAAGGCGGTCGCGATGATGCGATTGGCCGAGATGCCCATCAGGCGCACCACCGGAAAGTCTTCGGCCGCGGCGCGCATGGCGATGCCGGTGACGGATCTCGTCAGGATCGCGCGCAGCGCAATCAGCGCAAGACCCACGACCGCGATGGACAGGACCGACACCATCCCGACCCGGACGGGGCCGATCATGATGCTCGCGGTCAGCCAATCCGGCAGGACGACCGCCACGGGACGTGCCGAGATGCCGTTCTGAAACAGGACCTGAATGATCTGGCTGATCGCGAAGGAGGTGATCAGCAGCGTTGTCACATCTGCGCCGCGCATCTGCCGGAAGGCCACCCGCTCCATCAGGACGGCGGCCAGGATCGCCGCGAAGAACCCGATCGCGATAGCCATGGCCACCGGCAGATTGAGCAGCAGAATGAACCACATGGCGTAACCCGTGACGGTCATCACCTCGCCGTGGGCGAAGTTGATCAGACGCACGATGGAGAACACCACCGCGAGGCCGAGCGCTAGAAGCGCGTAGATCCCTCCCAGGCTGAGCGCGTTGATCGTTTGCTGGATGAACAGGTCCATGGGTCAGTGTCCGAGGTAGGCGCCGTGGACGGCATCCGACGCCGCGACATCGGCGGCTGTGCCGCGCACGGTGGCGTGGCCTTGGGCGAGAACGACGGCGTGGTCGGCAATGTCGAGCGACATCGGCACGTTCTGCTCGACCAGAAGGATGGTGATGCCTTCGCCCCTGAGATCGGCAATCAGGTCGAAAACGGCCTCGACGACCTGCGGCGCGAGGCCGAGCGAGGGCTCGTCCATCAGCAGCAACCGGGGCTGCGCCATTAAAGCGCGCGCAATCGCAAGCATCTGCTGCTCGCCGCCCGACAGCAGGCCGGCCTTCTGCCCGCTGCGTTCGCCCAGGATCGGAAACCGCGCCTGCAGGGCCTCCGCCCGCTCCTTGCGGTCGGCGGGCGCGGCGTGCACCGCCCCGCCGAGCAGCAGATTTTCCGCAACTGTCAGCGCCGAGAAAACACGCCGCCCCTCGGGGACGAGGCCGATGCCCAGCTGCGCAATCGCCTCCGGCGACAACCCGGAAATGCTGCGCCCGTCGAGCCGGATCTCGCCCCGCGTCGGCACCAGCCCGGCGATGCCGGCCAGGGTCGACGATTTGCCCGCGCCATTGGCGCCGAGGATCGCAAAGATCTCGCCCTGTCCGACGGTCAGATCGAGGCCGCGCACGGCCTCGATCGCGCCGTAGCGCACGCTGAGGGATGCAACCTCCAGCATGTCAGGGGGCGGGCATGGTTTCCGCGTCGGCGAGCTGTCTGCGAATGAAGACCTTTTCGCCCCCCTCGATCCGCGCCAGCACAACCTCGCGCATCGGCATCCGGTCGGTCCCGGCGAAGGTGAAGCTCGACATGATCCCCTCCGTTTCGCCCAGATTGGCCAGAGCCACACCAACTTCGGCCGCATCGGTGCTGCCCGCGGCCTGCACGGCCGCGTCGATCATGGTCAGGATATCGCAGCCGTTCACCACATAGTTCGTGTCGGCCGCGGTTCCGGTCGCGGCTTCGAAGGCGGCGTTGAACTCGGCATGCGCGCTGCCCTCTTCGGCAAATCCGCCCGAGGTGTGGACGATCCCCTCCACCACATCGCCCAGGCCGCGCACCGTCGGCGTATCGAGCACATCGGCGCCCATGACGGGGATGTCCACGCCAGCGCCCCGCAGCGCGCGGATGAAGGCGGGGAAGTCCGGCTCCCAGGCGGAGGTCATGATGACATCTGGCTGTGGATCGAGGTTCTGGATCGTGGTGACGATGGCGTTGAAATCGGGCTGGCCCATGCTGAAGGACCCTTCCCCGAGCAACGCGCCGCCATTGGCCTCGAACGCCCCGGCAAAGTAGCGCGGCCCAAACTGGGTGTAGGCGGCATCGGGCGAGGTCAGGATCCAGGTGGTCTTGTAGCCGAGCTCGGCCGCATAGGCCCCGAGCACGGCGGCCTGCTGGTTGTCGGCCGGGTAGCTGCCGAACACGTACTCCCCGCCATTCAGCGTCAGGATCGGCGCGGTGCCCGCGAAGGTCATCGTGGGGATTTGCGCCGGGGTGGTGATCTGCCCCATCGCGATGGTGGGATCGCCATCGGGGGGCGCGACGATGAAGTTGACCCCGAGATCCACGAATTCCTGCGCGAACCGGACCGCTTCGGCAATGTCCGAGCGCGTGTCTCGGACTTCAAGCCGGATGGGATACTGACCGGCGATGCCGCCGGCCTCGTTCATCTGATCGACGCAGTAGCTGAACCCGTCGAAGGAGGGTTGGCTGAACGGTGCAAGACCGCCGGAATTGGCAACCGCGACCCCGATCACATAATCGTCTTGCGCGAGGGCCGATAACGGCGCCACCGCGATGCCTGCGGCCAGCACAGCCGCCGTTTTGATCTTCAGCTCCATGGTCTTCACCTCCTAGTGATGGGACTTTTGCGCGGCCGGGGCCGGATCTCGTACCGTCTGGCTCGAACGCGTGCCGAGATAGGCTTCGATGACGGCGGGTTCGTTCTGGATCGCGTCGGGGGCGCCTTCGGCGATCTTGACGCCGCGGTTCAGCACGACCACGCGATCGCAGAGCGCCATGACAAAACTCAGGTCGTGGTCGATCAGCAGCACGCCGATGCCGCGGCTCGCGGCGATCTCCCGCAGGCGGCTGCCGAGATCTGCGGTCTCGGCCGGGTTCATCCCGGCGGCAGGCTCGTCGAGCATAAGAAACACCGGCGCCTGGGCCATGGCGCGCGCAATCTCGAGCCGCCGCCGGGCGCCGTAGGGCAGGTCGCCCGCGCGCCGCTGCGCCTGATCGGCGATGCCGATCAGCGCCAGCTCCCGCGCCGCGACGATGCGGGCCTCGGCCAGAGAGAGGCCCCGCGCCAGACCTGCGACGATGACGTTCTCCTCGGCCGAAAGCTCCGTGAACAGGCGGATGTTCTGGAAGGTGCGCGCAACGCCGAGCCGGGCGACGCGGTAGGCCGGCACCGTGTCGATGCGCCGGTCGCCGATCCAGACGCCGCCGGTCGAGGCCGCCGACGCGCCGCCGATAGCGTTCACGAGCGTCGACTTTCCCGCGCCGTTCGGGCCGATCAGCCCGGTCACGCGGCCGGCGGGAATGTCGAAGGTGACGTCGTCGAGCGCGACGAGACCGGCGAAGGTCTTGCCGACCCCGTCCAGCCGTAGCGCGCGCGGCGCCTGATCAGAGAGCGCCTGCGGTGCCTCCGGCACCACCTTCACGCGCCCGGGCCATGCCAGGCCCTGGCCGAGTTCCTTCGGCCCGCACAGCCCTTTCGGGCGGTATTTCAGCACGATGAGCATCGCGAGGCTGACGCCGAGGACCTGCAGCCCGAAGACCTCCGGCAGCTCGATCCCCGCGATCGTCGCGCCGCCTTCGAAGCGCTGCAGGATCTCGCGCAGGCCCATCACAAGCGCGACCCCGCCGACAGCGCCGGTCACGGTGCCCATGCCGCCGAGGATCAGCATCGCCACGAAGCCGAAAGTGGTCGCCAGGTAGAAGTCCCGTGGGCTGAAAGCCCCCAGCATGTGGCCGTACAGGGCCCCGGCCACGCCCGCCATCGTGCCCGACACCACCCAGGCGATCAAACGGGCGCGGTAAGGCCAGATGCCCAGCGCCGCGGCGGCGTCTTCGTCGTCGCGCACAGCGCGCAGCGTCAGGCCCCAGCGGCTGTCCCGGAAGAGCCGCGCAGCGATGATGAACAGCATCGCCGCCGCGGTGGCCACGATCAGGTCGGTGTGGCGCGGCACGCCATAGAATGCCTGATTGCCCCTGGTGAAATCACGCGCCGCCGCCAGCACGGAATAGACGACGATAACGAAGCCCAGCGTCGCGATGGCGCCCGAGGCGCCATTGAGCCGCGAGATACCGAGACCGGAGATCAGCGCAACCGCCGCGCAGGCAAGGGCGACCACGAGAAGCGCCGGGAGGAGCGGCAACTCGTACCCTCCAAGCCAGCCCGGGAGGTTCGGCAGGGCGGTGCTCAGAATCGCGTTCGGCATCGTCACCCAGGCCGAGAGATAGGCCGCGATGCCCATAAACGCGGTGTGCCCGAAGGACACGACGCCGGAGTTTCCGCTGAACACCTGAAAGGCCAGAACCGCGCAGACATTGACCGCAAAGAACGTGCCGAGGCGCGCGCCGGGCAGCCCCATCAAGGCGGACAGAAGCGCGATGCCGCCCGCGGTCGCCACGGCCAGGATCGCCGCCTCCAGAAGCGGTTTCGCTGCGGGCTGTACGTCTGCGGTCATCTCAGTCCTTCCGGCACGGCATTCATACAGGAAGCGCCGGGTCGCTATGTCAATCAGTTTTCCACTTTTGCCGAGATTGACTAATCTGAAAACAGATGTCCAAACTGAAGCTGCACGACACTTGAGCAGACGGGCGCCGGAACGCATGTTCGCACTACTTGAAGATGACGAGCCTGCGCCCTTGATGGTCTGCCGCGAGGACGGCGCGAGCCCCTTCTTCCTCTCCGGTGACCATGCGGGCAACGCGGTGCCCCGCGCCCTGTCATCGCTGGGTTTGCCGCAAGCCGAGCTCGACCGGCACATCGGCATCGACATCGGCGTGGCGCTGCTGGGCCGGATGCTGTCCGACAGGCTTGATGCAACGTTCGTGTGGCAGCCCTATTCAAGGCTCGTGATCGACTGCAACAGGTTCAAAGGCCAGCCCGACTCGATCCCCGAGCGCAGCGACGGAACGGTCGTGCCCGGCAATCTCGCCCTGAGCGACGTCGACAGGGCCGCGCGCCACGGGGCGATCTTCGATCCCTATCATCAGGGGTTCGGCGCGGCGTTGGATCGCCGGGCGCACGCGGGCCGTCCGTCCGTTCTGGTCGCGCTGCACAGTTTCACCCCCCATCATGGCGATTACCCGCAGGCGCGGCCGTGGGAGATCAGCGTGCTCTACAACCGCGATGCGCGTCTGGCGCGCCCACTTATCAGGCATCTGCGCGGCGAAGACGGGCTGACAGTCGGCGAAAACGAGCCCTACGTCGTTTCAGACGAGCTGGATTACGGCATTCCGGTGCACGGTGAGGCCCGGGGGATCCTATCGGTGGAATTGGAGATTCGTCAGGATACGCTCGGGGATGCGGCCGCATGCCGGCTCTGGGCGGAGCGTCTGGCCCGCGTCCTGCCCGCCTCGCTGCAGGAGGTGGCGGAAACTGAAACGACCAAGACACGGAAAGCAGGGGCATGAGCGCGCACTTCACCTACATTGGAAATCAGGAACTGAACGGGATCCTGCGGGGACGGTCCGTTCCTGCGGCGCGCGCCGAGGGTGCGCTTGCGGGCGGGTTGCCATGGGTCCCCGCCAACATCACCATCGGGGCCCTGAACACCCTTCCGGCGGACAATCCGTTCGGACCGGTCGGCGAGATCCGCCTGATGCCCGACCCGGATGCGAAGGTCGTGATCCCAAGGGGCGCGGCGCCTGCTTTCGATCTTGTCCTGTGCGACCTCGCACAGCGCGACGGCAGCCCCTGGCCCTGCTGCCCGCGCAGCACCCTGAAGGCCGCGGTCGACGATCTTAGGGCCAAGACCGGGCTCACCCTGCGCGTCGCGCTGGAGCATGAGTTCACGCTTCACGGCCTTAACGAACCGAACCACGTTGCCTTTTCCCTGTCGGCGGGGCGGGTCGGGGCGCCGCTCGCCGAGCGCGTGCTGTGGATCCTGGAGAGTGGCGGTTTCACCCTGGATCAGTTCGTGGCCGAATACGCGCCGAGCCAGTACGAGATCGCGGGCCAGCCGAGCGATCCGCTCTCGGCTGCCGACCGGACGGTGCTCACGCTCGAGACCATCCGCGCCGCCGCGCGCGACCTGGGCCTGCGCGCTAGCTTTCTGCCCAAGGCCGATCCGAACGCCGCGGGCAATGGCGTGCATGTCCATCTCTCTTTTTGGCGCGACGGGCGGAACGTCACGTTCGGCGACGGGTGGGTCACGCCCGGGATCGAGCCCATGCTCGCCGGGCTTCTGCACCACGCCGACCCGGTGACGCTGCTTTCCAACACCACGTGCAACTCGTACGCGCGGTACCGCCCGCAATCCTGGGTCGGGTCCTACATCTGTGCGGGCCTGATGAACCGGGAGGCGATGGTGCGGGTGGTGCCCCGGCAGACGGCCGCGGATGGCAGCCATCCCGGGGCCACGATCGAGTTCCGCACGAGCGACGCGACGGCGAACGTGTATCTGATGCTCACCGCCCTGATCCGCGCCGGGCTCGACGGGCTGGACGGGGCGTTGCCGGCGGTGGCGAACGTTCCCGAAGACCCGGAGACGCTGACCGAGGCGCGCCGGGCCGAACTGGGGTTGCGGCACCTGCCAACCGGGATGGAGGCGGTGATGACGGAGGAGACGCAGGCCACCCTGGCCGCCTGGATCGGGCCCCAGCTTGCGGAAGCGTACATGTCCTGCCGGCGCAACGACGTAATGCACGCCCGGGCCCTCGAAGACGCAGACCTCGCGCAGAAGCTCGCTCTGGTCTACTGACACTGCGCCCGCAGGCTCCCCGCGTTCACCTGTTGTCCCGTGTTCGGCTTAAGTGGTCAGGGTGCTGTTGGTGTCCTTTGCGCGGCGAGGGCCGTCCGCCGGACGTTCGACGTGCCGCCGCTCAGCTGCAAGCGGCGAGAGTCATCCAGCGCCCCTAAACGGCCGCTCGCCCGGCTTTCGCGCCGAATGGTTTCAAGCGGCGAGCATTGCGCCACCGGGCGGGGCCGGAGGCTGCGGGCGGGCAACGGGGCAGGGGGCGCACCTCTCGCCGCGTAGCCAGTAGCGAGGATGCCCTTGGAGCTCTCTCAAGAAACAGAAAATCCCCCGAAGCGGCTTCATTCTGGGCGCGAGACCGGTCACACTGGACAACGGTGCTCGGCCTCGGGCGGCGCGCCAGATCCGACGGCTCCGAGCGGGCCGCGAAGCCTCCGGCGATGCGCTCTCGGTCCGACCGGTGCGGCGCGTTGCCCGGACTAAGTGAGCATGGACGCGACGGAGGTCCGCGGACGATCCGTCCGGGCCCGTCCTGCGAAGGGAGAGGCGAATGGGCACGGACACCAGGTATCTGAAAACGATCGAGCAGCGGCTCCTGTGGCTGTCGCACTGGATGATCCACAACGCCAACCACCTCCGGCCCAAAACCGACGGGATCAAGGTAGGCGGGCACCAGGCGTCCTCGGCGTCCATGGTGTCGATCATGACGGCGCTCTATTTCAGCGCCCTGCGCCCCCAGGATCGCGTGGCGGTGAAACCCCATGCCTCGCCGGTCTTCCACGCCATTCAGTATCTCATGGGCAACCAGACGCGCGCCAAGATGGAGGACTTCCGGGGATACGGGGGCGTGCAGAGCTACCCTTCGCGCACCAAGGACGTCGACGATGTCGATTTTTCGACCGGCTCGGTCGGGTTGGGCGTCGGCATCACCGCGCTGGCCTCCCTCGTGCAGGACTTCATCGCCGCCAAGGAGTGGGGAAGCGACGCCGAGATCGGCCGCATGGTGGCGCTGGTCGGCGATGCGGAGATGGACGAGGGCAACATCTACGAAGTGCTGCAGGAAGGCTGGAAGAACAACCTGCGCAACACGTGGTGGATCATCGACTACAACAGGCAATCCCTGGACGGCATCGTGCGCGAGGGCCTGTTCGAGCGGATCGAGAAGATCTTCGACGCCTTCGGCTGGGACGTCGTGCGGATCAAACACGGCGCGCTGCAACGGGCCGCGTTCGATGAGCCGGGCGGCGCCAAGCTGCGCCAATGGATCGATTCCTGCCCCAACGCGGAATACTCCGCGCTCACCTATATGGGCGGTGCTGTGTGGCGGAAGCGCCTGATGGACGATCTGGGCGATCAGGGCGACGTGACGGCGTTGCTCGACCGGCGCAGCGACGATGAGCTGGCCGCGCTGATGGAGAACCTCGGCGGCAATTGCGTGGAGACCATGGCGGAGGTTTTTGCCGCCATCGACCACGAGCGCCCAACCTGCTTTCTGGCCTACACGATCAAGGGATGGGGCACGCCGATTGCCGGACACAAGGACAATCACGGCGGGCTGATGACCAAGGCGCAGATGGCCGATTGGCAGGCCCGGATGGGGGTGCCGCAGGGCCAGGAATGGGAACCGCTCGCCGCGGTCGACGACGCGGCGGGGCTGCGGGCCTTTCTCAAGACGGTGCCGTTCTTCGAGAAAGGGCCGCGCCGCTTCGCCGATGCGCAACTGACAGTGCCGCGGATCGCGTTCTCTTCGGATCGCGAGATCTCGACCCAGGCCGCCTTCGGGAAGATCCTGGACGAGCTGTCGAAGGGCGACAGCGATCTGGCCGCCCGGGTTATGACGACGTCGCCGGATGTGACCGGCACCACCGGGCTCGGCGCCTTCGTGAACCGGCGCAAGCTGTTTGCCCGCGACGCATTGCCCGATGCGTTCATCGAGCATCGCATCCCCTCGACCGCGAAATGGAACTTCGCGCCCGAGGGGCAGCATCTCGAACTTGGGATCGCCGAGATGAACCTGTTTCTGCTCCTCGGAGCGGCAGGGCTGGCGCATAGCCTGTGGGGCAAGCGGATCATCCCCATCGGCACGGTCTACGACCCGTTCGTGCATCGCGGCCTCGATGCGTTGAACTATGCCTGCTATCAGGATGCGCGCTTTATGATCGTCGGGACGCCCTCGGGCGTGACGCTCGCGCCCGAGGGCGGCGCGCATCAATCCGTCGGGACGCCCCTCACCGGCATGGCGCAGGACGGGCTTGCCACGTTCGAGCCCGCCTTTGCAGACGAACTGGCCGTCATCATGGAATGGGCCTTCGACTATCTGCAGCGCGACGGCGAGGGCGACCCGGACGAACGCACGTGGCTGCGCGACGAAACCGGCGGCTCGGTCTACCTGCGACTAACGACGAAACCGCTCGAACAGCCGGGCA